>VBAP01000005.1:53216-75583 GCA_005882335.1 Candidatus Segetimicrobium genomatis | reverse complement strand
AGGCTGGGGCGTGGTCAATGCTGCGTCCGCCGTTGGCGCAACGGTGGCCAGCAGCTACGGGCAGATCCGGGTCACCGTTCTCGACAACGTCACAAATCTTCCTGTCAGCGGGGCCGATGCTATCGTGTGGTTAGGGACAACGTCCTGCACAGGTCTCACGCAAGTCGTCCAGACCGCTCAGACCAGCCCCACCCCCCCAAATGTGGGCGTGGCGATTTTTGCGGCTGTGCCCGCCGGAAGTTACTGCGCCACAGCCTCCAAGATCATTCCGACTGCAAAGAAAGGCACGACTCCTGCGCAATTTGTAGTTTCCGCTGGCGCGACGACCAGCGTGAACGTGACCATCGCACCCTAGACAGAATTCCGGCGGGTCTCCTACGGGCGCAATGTGAACTTGTGGGTCACGGGTGATCCAGATGTGAGCGTTGCCACGAATGACCATTCGCCCAGGCGCTCGGCGATCGGCGGTGTTGCTTTCGCGGCGACGGTCGAGAATAGGAACGACGGGCCTTTATTCGCCAGCTGCTCCGTAGTGGCCGACAGAGGCAAGACAAACCACCGCCAGTAGTGAGCCCATGTACTTCCCGGTGGCGGCTTGATCGCAAATGAATGCGCGTGAATGACGATACTCCCCGGATCCAGAATCTCTGTGATCACACCTGTTTCGAAGTCGATATTTTGCACGTCAATAATCAAAACGACGTAAGGATCGGTGGCCGAGAACTCCTTCGCGCACGAAATAGGGACGAGCCCACGTCCTTGTGAACCAAGGTCGGCGGACTCAATGTCCTTGCAGGACATGAGCTTCAGGCGAGCGACCGCTTCAGACGACTGGGTGGCTCCTGTCACGATGAAGGCAATTGCGAGGAGAAGACGCAACGCTTTCATGTCACGCCCCCCGATCTGAAAGTACAGAGCCATTTATCTGTTCAATCGCGATCCCCGAACCCCCTCTCCGGCAGATCGATCGGTTTGAGGAGTCAGCAGCGGGGAGAGGATCGGGAGACAATGGCGCGCGTTACCGTGGGGATTGCGTGCGCTGAAATGCCTGAACGGTTCGGCGTAGACCTTCGAGCAGAGGTGTCTGCGGGCTTCCACTGCAACCAGCGTGCGGCCCGCGTGGGATCCAGCGCAATCCGGTCGACTTCACCGGGCCGCTTGGACGCATATACGGGTTGTGCGCCAAATCCGGTCAACTGGGCGAGGTGTCGGTACAGATCATTGATTGCCGTCTCGGTTCCGGTGCCGATATTTGCCATATCGGAGGTTGGAGCTGTCGTCGCCAGCAGGTTGGCGCGGGCGACGTCCTCGACATACACGAAGTCCCGCGTTTGCTTCCCATCCCCGAAAATGGTCGGCGCCTTGCCGTCCAGCATGGCCCGCTGCGTCCAAACAGTAAACTCCTAGTCCATTCGCGTATTCGCACGAATGCGCGAATGCCGGATCTCGCAATGGCGATCCGAGCCTGTCAACGAAGATCCTTCGAGGAGGTCTTTCAGGTTCTGGGGAGGTTCAGGTGGCTTCAGTTCTTAGTCGGGAACTGCCCGTGGGTAGCGGTATTCGGGTCGCCTCCCTTCCGGTTGCATAGAGCAGCCGTATCAACGCGACGCCTTGTGGAATCATACTCGGAAGGTTTCTTCCACCGCCCGCCGGAATGAGCGCGGGTCAATTGCAGGATAACGATATAGTTCCGGTTCGATTCGCTGGAAGTATTCCAGAGCGCGCCGCCGATCAACCAAACCGGTCCGGATCAGCGCCTGGACGTCTTCCAGGTCCTGCTCGTGGCTGCGCTCGATCTTTGCCACCGCCTGTGCGTACGGGTCAAAATGATAGAATGCGATCTTGCCCGCGCTGCCGATGAACAGGCTCCGGCTTTCCCAGCCCGGCGGCACCGGGATGAAGTCTTGGGGCGAGGCCAGCTCGACGTTGATTCGGAGCTCTTCCTTCAGCCGCGGGATCGCCCGAAGCAAGCGATCGTTCTCTGGAACAATGAGGATGTCGACGTCAATCGTGCTCTGGCGCCAGCCGAGCAGGACGGCGGTCGCCCCTCCTGTGAAGTACACTCGGGTCTCGGCGTCGGCTTCTGCACCGAGGTGAGTCATAAAGCGGCGGATGCGATCCGAGTCGGCTATCTCGCGCATTCCGCCGCCCGTTCGAAGCTCACGAGTCGCCGGATCAGCGCGTTGTACCGTGAGTGCGCGGCGTCAGAGTCGTCACGGGCGAGGAAATCATACAGGCGGCGCTCAGGGGACACGATGGCGTGGGGGATGCGAAAACCCAACCGCCGCAGGCGGGGCGCGCCAACGGAAACCAGCAGTGCGGGGACAGACTCCCGGCCGCGCTCCAGGTCCCGCAAACCCGTTTCGATCAGATTCTGCCCTGGCAGCAGTTTGCTTTCCACGCCTCGATTATAGTATCAAGTCAGACTTTATCACGGCTCAGCGAGTACTCTGGAACCACTCTGCGGTCTTTCGCAGACCGTCCATCAGGGACGTCTGCGGGCCCCAGCTCAGCCAGCGCTTCGCCTTCGACGCGTCTAGTGCGATGCGATACACCTCACCGAGGCGGGGGGCCACGCGCAAGGGTTCGCCCCGGAAGCCGGTGAGGGAAGCGAGATGGCGGGCAATGTCGTTCACCGAGGTCTCCACGCCGGTGCCGATGTTGGCCAGGTCGGACGTCGTTGCGTCCGTCGCCAGGAGATTGGCGCGGGCGACGTCCTCAACGTACACGAAGTCCCGCGTCTGCTTGCCGTCCCCGAAGATGGTCGGTGCTTTGCCGTCCAGCATGGCCCGGGTAAAGATGGCGACCACGCCGGCCTCGCCGAACGGATCCTGCCGCGGTCCGTACACATTGGCGTAGCGGAGGATGGCCCAGGTCATCCCCGTTGATCCGAAGTAGCGGACATAGTGCTCCCCGACCAGCTTGTGGATGCCATACGGCGATAATGGCGTCGTGGGATGCTGCTCATCTGCGGGGATGCGCTGCGGGTTGCCATAGATCGCCCCGCCTGTGGAGGCGAAGACGAAGCGACGGACGCGAGATTGGGCACACAGCGTCAGCAGATGCAGTGTGCCCATCACGTTGATCTCGGCATCAACGCGGGGATCGGCCACCGAGGCCGTCACGGACGCCTGCGCCGCGTGGTGATTGACTACTTCCGGGCGCTCGCGCTCGAACACGTCGCGCAACTCCGGACTGCGGATGTCGATTGCGTACAATTGCGCGGCGGGATTGACGCGCTCCCGGCGGCCGGTGGTCAGATTGTCGACAACCACGATCTGGTGCCCGGCGCCCACATAGGCATCGACCACATGGGAACCGATGAATCCGGCGCCGCCGGTGACCAGGATCTTCACTGCTGCGCCCTTGGACTCGGCCAGACCCTGCTGCGCTCCACGTTGCTGGTCCTCTAAGGGCGGAGGGCAATGAAAAGTGGCTGACTGAGCCCAGTGGCGCTCCCGGTAATGGTGCGGATGGGGATAGCATTGTTCATGGCGCCTGGGGTGTACACGGTGATGCTGGGTGGGGTGCCGTTGTTAGCGACGTAGAGCCTCCCGGTGGGATCGAGGACCACGCCCTGTGGGCTGGCGAGCCCGGTTAGTGTTCCACTGATTGTGCGGGTAGGGGGCATGTCGCCGTTGATCCCAGGGGCGTAGACAGTGATGCTGCTGGTGGTACCGCCGGCATTAGCGACATAGAGGTTGACGGTGGTATCCAGGCCCACGCCAATAGGGTTGGCGAGCCCGGTACTGGCCCCGCTGATGGTTCGGATGGGGGGAGCGTTGCCTGTCGCGGTTGGACCGTAGACAGTGATGCTGTACTCCCTGGGGGTGGTCGAGCCCGGTACTGGCTCCGCTGATCTTGTTGATAGGGGCGGCGTTGTTCGTAGCGGTAGGGCCGTAGACAGTGATGCTACTGGGGGTGGGAGTGGGGGGCGTGGTGGTTCCGACGTTGGCGACATACAGGTTGCCGGCGGCATCCAGAGCGATCCCCTGGGGGTTGTCGAGCTGGGTGAGAAGCCCGCTGATTGTGCGGATGGGCGCGGCGTTGCCGTTGGCGCCAAGGCTGTACACTGTGATGCTGTTAGTGCTGGAGTTGGCGACAAAGGTTTCCCCCGCGGCGTTCACGGCCACACCGGACGGACTCGTGAGCCCGCTGATAGTGCGGATAGGAGCGGCGGGGCCATTAGAGAAGGGGGCGTAGATGGTGATGCTGTCGCCGCCGGAGTTGGCCACGTACAACGGAGAGTCGAAAGCCCCAGGCGACGAAACTATGTCGCACGCCGTTGTGAACACGACTAAGAATAACAGCAGACTCAGCGCCGGATAGAAATGTTTAAGGTTGCGGATTCTCATGAGCTGACCTGCTACGCAGTCTGGTTCGACCAGCTGATTTGCTCCCCTTCTCCACGCGTTCGTCTTACCCGAAGCCTTCACCGAGACGCTCCTGAGGTTGGACCTTTGTTCCCGAACACCTCGAGTTTCCCGTTGGGGATCGTCCAGAGTTCTCCGCCGGCCGTGCGGATTTGCGTCTTGCGGATGCTGATGCGCTCGACGGTGCCGGTGTGACCGTCGAACGTAATAACATCGCCGACGTGGATGAGGCCTTCGGTGATGAGGAAGAAGCCGGCGATGACGTCCCGCATCAGGCTCTGGGCCCCAAGGCCCACCGCCAGGCCCACGGCGCCCGCGCTGGCCAGGATCGCGGTAGCATCGACGTTCAACTCGCGCAAAATCATGACCAGGGCGATGAAGTACACGACGTACTTCACCAGGCTCTCCAGGAGCGGCTGCAGCGTACGGCGCCGGGTCTCGTCTAGCAGCCGGTCGGTGCGGGCCAGGAGCGTCCGGCGAATGAGCAACACCGACAGCCGGAGCACCACGGCGGCGCCGAGGAGAATCAGCACGATGGCGATGATATTCTCCAGCCCCTGCACGGCCTCGCGCAGGCGCGCGAGTTGATCGGAGCTCACGGCCTACACCTCCCCCCGTGAGCGGCGGATCGCCAGATCGATAAAGCAGGCCGCGGTCCACCCCTGGCAGGGTGCGGCCTGCGGTGGTGGCTGTCCCGTTTCGGGATGGTAGTATTCCCGCATGTCGGCGGACCCGGCGACGAGGTCCAGGGTGGAGTCACACAGTTGCCGCGCCAGGTCGGGAAATCCAGCCCGCTGCAACGCCTCCACAAACAGGTAATTGATGTTGACCCAGACCGGGCCCCTCCACATCTGGGTGGGGTTGAACGCGGGATCACTGCGGGCCACGCTGGGGATCGGAAAGCGCGTCCAAAACGCCTCCGGATTCGTGAGATGATCCACCAGTCGCTGGGCCACGGCGGGCGGCAGGCGGCCGGTCCACAGCGGGAACAGGTTGAGTGAGGTGAGCACCTCCACGCGGCGGTGCCCCTGGTCGGTCGGCCGCATGGCCCAAAACACCCCGGCCTGCGGATCATAGAAATGCTCGATCATCCGCGGGACCAGGTCGTCGGCGCGGGCGCGGAATCTCACAGCGTCCTCGGTTTCCCCGAGCGCCTCGGCCATCCCGGCCAGCGCCTCCATGTGCAGGCACAGGTACGTCGAGAGATCCGGTGACTCCACCGGCATCCCGGCGTCCCACAGCGGGCTGTCGTCGAAACCGGACGAGAAGGGATGCGAATACTGGGCGATGCCGTCGCGGTCGTCGTCGGCGTGTGTGAACCACCACTCGTTCCACCGCACCAGCGGGGCGTAGATCTCCGCCAGGAAGTCCAGATCCCCGGTGGTCTGGTAGACCTTCCATGCGGCCCAGGCCGCCATCGGCGGCTTGGTGACCGGCGCGTCCACGGGATACGCCAGGTGGTCAATTACCCCCTCATCGTAGACGGCGTCGGGCAGCATCCCGTCGGGGCGTTGATGGTCGATGAAGATGCGAAACTGGTCGCTGGCGAGTCTGAGGTCGACGTAGCGGTAGGCCAGCGCGTGAAAGAATGCGTCCCACTGCCACACGCCCACGTAGCGGACCTTGGACGGGACCATCGCTTCGCGGGTTAGGTAATATCGCGAGCTGACCAGGCCGGCGCGCATGATCCACCAGGCATAGTAGTAGGGGAGGTGGTACCTGGAATGGACCGGCGGGGCCGCCTCGAACCAGCGCCGCCATTGGTGCTCGCTCTCAGCGAGCGCCGCCTGCGGGTGCAGGCCGCGATTGAATCCCAGCCGCGGGGTGATGTTCAGCGAGACCGCCGCGTCCGTCCCGGCGTCCACACGCAGGTCGACACGATAGTGCACGCCCTGCGGTTCAACTGCGTTGCTGAGCAGGCGCGCATTCGTAGTCAGGGCCACGTTGCGCACCCCTCGGAAGTGCGCCCCTCGCCGGTCCGCGGCGCCGTGTTCGGCGCGGACCAGACACTGCACCCCCACACGGCCTGGAGGCACGGTGATCAGCAACACCTCGGGGTCGGCGAAGACCATCGCAAACGGCCCGTGCTCGGTGACCAATTCGACGCGGTGCGGAAAGCTGGTCAGGGTGAAGGGCAGCGGCCGGCCGTCGCCGTCGGTGGGACGCAGATCGCGCACGATCGGCCGGCGGGTACGGTAGTCGCCTTCCACGTAGTCCAGCCGCGGCCATCGTTCGGAGACGCGGACGTGGAACGCTTTTCGATCTGGATCCAGAAACAGCAACAACCGGCTGGCGCGGTCGGTAAAGGGGACCGCGGTGAGATCGTAGCGGTCGCGCAGCAATGCGAAGTAGTCTGGACGCTCCTCGTTGTCCGGCGGCGCGGCAGGCTTCCGTGCCGTCACCGCGCGCCCGCCTCCACGCGGCGCATCCCGTACGTACAGCTCATAACGACCTCAGCCGGCGGGACCGTGACGGCTCGCCGGCTCTCTGCGGCGCAGCGGATGCGGCGGGGCGACCCCGTCGCCTGTGTTGCACGACGAACTTGGCCGCCGCAATGACGCCATTGAGCGGCAGCGTGCCCAACCGCCAGCGGATGGCACGGATTACTTCCCCGCGCGTCATCTCCGGAACGGGCCGGGGCGAGACGCTCCAGGGCCGCGCCTGCTCCATCAGCTCCAGCAGCTTCCGCTGCAGCGGCATGGGAAGCTGCAGCGACGCGATCTTGACCTGTTCCCGCAGCTCGCGGAGCTTCCTGACGTCCGAGCCCGACAGCCGCAGACTCCCGGCGAACGGAAGTTCACTCATCACTCGCCAAATTCGCGCGGGGGCATAGAGAGTCCCCTTCATCGCGCGGTCAAGCGGTCGCGCCGTCGCGAAATCGCGGCAGTAGTTCCGCCACCGCCCGACCGCCTGTCGGCGGCAGGGTTCGCGCCAACGCCGCCGAAAAGTGTGCACCGCCATGAGGTTTGATCCTACTGCCCTCGCGTCCCGCGATCCTCAGCGCATGATGGACCTGATCATGCGCTTTCCCCTGATGTGCGAGGAGGCCTGGGCGCTGGCGCCGCTCGCGGGGAGCATAAAATCGCCGCAGGCCGTCGTGGCCTTGGGGATGGGTGGGTCGGGGATCGGCGGGGATCTGTTGCGCGCCGTGGTGTTCGACGAGGCGACAGTCCCGGTCGCCTCGATCAAAGAGTACCGTGCGCCCGCGTTTGTGGGCCCCCAGACGCTGGTGTTCGCCTGCAGCTACTCCGGGGAGACCGAAGAGACGCTGGCGGCGTATGACGAGGCCGTGCAGCGCGAGGCGCCGTGCGTGGTGATTACCTCTGGCGGCGAACTGCTCCGGCGCGCGCAGGTGCGCCGGCATACGGCCATTGTCGTGCCCAAGGGGCTCCCGCCGCGCGCCGCGCTCCCGTATCTCTTCCTGCCGATGCTGGCGATGCTCAGCAGGATCGGCGTGGTGCGAGCGTTCGACGCAGATCTGCGGGAGGCGGTGCAGGCGCTGCAGCGTGTCACAGACGAACACGGCCCGGATCGGCCCGACAGTTCCGCACGGCGCCTGGCGGAAACGCTGGTGGGGCGGGTTCCGGTGATATACAGCGCCGTCCCGTTCCTGGAGCCGGCGGCGGAGCGGTGGAAGGACCAGTTTAACGAAAACGCCAAGACGTTCGCGGTTTGGAATACGTTCCCGGAACTGAACCACAATGAAACGGTGGGCTGGGGCCTGGATGACGCCCTGGCGCGGATGCTGCATGTGATCATCCTGCGCGACGCGGTCGAGCCGCCGCGGCTGGCGTTGCGCGCGGCGATCACGAGGGAGCTGGCATTTTCGCGGGCAGGAGGGGTCGACGAGGCGCACGCGATCGGGACGGGGAAGCTGGCCCGGCTGCTGTCGGCTATTCTGATCGGCGATTTTGTCAGCTGGTACCTGGCCCTGCTGCGAGGCGTGGACCCCACTCCTGTTCCGGTGATTGATGAACTTAAGAAACGGCTTGCCAAAGGATAACGGCGGTTTAAAGGGATAGGGGATAGAGGGATACAGCGAATGGAACGGGAAATTTTCCCCTGAGTCGTTACTGGAGGGGTTCAGGTGGCGAGGGTTCAGCTAGCGGGTGTGACCAAGAAATTCGGCGCCGTGACCGCGGTGAACGAGATCACGCTGGAGATTCCTGACAAGCAGTTTACCGTGCTGGTCGGTCCATCGGGTTGCGGCAAGACGACGGCGCTGCGCCTCATCGCCGGGCTCGAGGAGGCGACTGCCGGCGATATCTTCATCGGCGAACGCCGGGTAAATGACGTCCCACCCAAGGACCGAGACATCGCCATGGTATTCCAAAACTATGCGCTGTACCCGCACATGACGGTGTACGACAACATGGCGTTCGGGCTGCGGCTGCGCAAATATCCCAAGACGGAGATCGACCGGCGGGTCAAGGAAGCGGCCGAGATGCTGGGGATTGAGAGGCTGCTGGACCGCAAACCCAAGCAGCTATCCGGCGGCCAGCGGCAGCGCGTGGCGCTGGGCCGGGCTATCGTTCGCGAGCCCCAGGTCTTCCTGATGGACGAGCCGCTGAGTAATCTGGACGCGAAGCTGCGGGTGCAGACGCGGGCCGAAATCAAGAAGCTGCACGCCCGGCTGCAAACCACCACGATCTATGTCACCCACGACCAGGTCGAGGCGATGACGATGGGGGACCGCATTGTGGTGATGAAAGATGGCCTGGTCCAGCAGGTCGATACGCCCCTCAACCTCTATGACCGGCCCGCCAACCTGTTCGTGGCAGGGTTCATCGGCAGCCCGGCGATGAACTTCATCGACTCCGCGCTCGCCGATGCCGGCGGGAAGTTGCTCATTGACGCGGGAAGCTTCCGGCTGGAGGTGCCGCCCGACCTGGTGTCCCAGGCCAGGCCGTGGGCCGGCCGGCGCGTCGTCTTCGGCGTGCGGCCGGAAGACATTGCAGACCGGGCGATGGCCAACGGCGCGCAGCCGGCGTGGACCATCAAGGCCACCGTCGATGTGCACGAGCCGCTGGGGTCAGACTCCATCCTCTATCTCACCGCCGGCGCGCACTCTATCGTCGCCCGCGTCGATGCCCGCACCCAGGCCCGGATGGGGGACAGCGTCGAGGTCATCTTCAACATGCGGAAGATGCATCTCTTCAATCCGGAGACGCAGCAGGCGATTCTCTGAGGAAGTGCGTTGAAACGTTGAAGCGTTCCAACGTTTCAACGTGTTACTTCTGTTCCCCAGCGTCTTTCGCGAAATCTGTGATGGGCTGCAGCAGTTTCGTAAACTCCAGCGGGAAGATGAATTTGGTGGCCGCGCCTTCGCCCAGCGCCTTCAATGCCTCGAGGTACTGCAGCGTCAGGGTCTTGCTGTCGATGTTCTTGGCCACGCTAAAGATCTTGTCCAGCGCCAGTGAGAAGCCCTCGGCCCGCAGAATCGCAGCCTGACGATCACCTTCCGCTTTCAGAATCGCCGCCTGCTTCTGGCCCTCGGCGACGGTCACGGCCGCTTCCCTATTGCCCAGGGCCTCGGTGACCACGGCGCGGCGGCTGCGCTCGGCGGACATCTGCCTGGTCATCGCCTCTTGCACCTCCCGCGGCGGGAGGATTTCGCGGATTTCCACCGTCGTCACCTTGACGCCCCAGCGCTCGGTGACCTCGTCGAGCTTGGTCCGCAGCACCTGGTTGATTTGCTCGCGTTTGGCCAGCACATCATCGAGGCTGATGTCTCCGACGACGGCGCGCAGGGTGGTGGTGGCGATGCCTCTCGCGGCGCCGGCGAAGTCGGTCACCTGGATAACCGACAGGTCCGGCTCGAAGACCTTGAAGTAGATCAGGAAGTCGATGTTGATCGGCGCGTTATCCTTGGTGATACACGTCTGGGAAGGGATTTCCAGGAAGAACTCTCGCAGGTCCACCCAAACCGCCCGGTCGATCACGGGCCACAGGAAGACCACGCCGGGGCCCTTCTTCCCCACCGATCGGCCCAGCCGGAACACCACCAGCCGCTGGTACTCCCGCACGATCTTGATTGCCGAGCTTAACAACGAGATACCGACGATGACCCCGGCAACAAGATACCCTAAGCCCAACAGCGCGGGCATGCCCACACCTCCTCACAAACGCCCAATACTTAGTCTTCCTGGTGGCGGCGGGGGATTCCTATCTTTCTAGGGAAGAGGGAAGAAGGAAGAGGGAACTGCCCTGACCCCTCTTCCTTCTTCCCTTGTCCCTCTTCCTTGGAAGCTAGGTCTGGATCAACCCGCGGCGGATGGCATACCGGACCAGGCCGGCGGTCTGGTGGATGTCCAGCTTTTTCATAATGCGGGTGCGGTGCGATTCCGCGGTCTTTACCCGGATGCCCAGCAGCCCCGCGATCTCCTTGGTGGTCTTCCCCTCTGCGACAAGTTGCAAAATCTGCCGTTCCCGCGGGGTGAGCGGGTCAGGCATCACGTCGCTCTTGGTCAGGAACGCATCCACGACCGTACGGGATACCCCGGGACTCAGATAGATGGAGCCGCGGGCGACTTCCCCGAGGGCCTGCGCCAGGTCTGGCGCCGCCTGCGTCTTCAGCACGTACCCTGAGATACCTCCCTGCAGCGCCTCCAGGACGTAGTGGTCTTCCGCGTACATCGTGAGGAGGATGACCTTGGTCTGCGTCGAGTTCTTGCGGATCTCCCGCGCGGCATCCAGACCATTCATGAGCGGCATCGCCAGGTCCAGCACCACGATATCGGGCCGCGTGTCCCTGGCCAGTTGAATCGCCTCCGGCCCGTTGCTGGCTTCAGCGACGATCTCGTAACCTTCCCGCTCCAGTAGCGACCGCAGCCCCTGACGTACGATTTGATGATCGTCGGCCAGTAGGATCCGTTGCGTCATGAGACGCCCACAGGCAGTGCCATCGTCAATTTCGTCCCTCGCCCAGGGGCAGAGAGAATCTGCGCCTGCCCACCGAGCACTTCCACCCGCTCGCGGATCCCCAGCAGCCCGAGCCCGCGGCGCCCATTGCGGCCGGTGACGGCCTCGACGTCGAACCCTACACCGTCGTCTGTCACCACGCACCGGACCGTGTTGTTGGTGCGGTGTATGTCCACCTTCACCTTAGTGGCGTGCGCGTGCCGGGCCACGTTGTTCAGCGCTTCCTGCACACTGCGATAGATCGCCGTCTCGACGAGTGGCGGCACCTGCCCCCCCGTCGACCCGCCCACGCTGATGCGCAGCCTGGTACGCTGGTGAACGCCTTCGGCCAGAAACTCCAGGGCCGGCACAAGGCCATGCGTGTCCAACATCGGCGCGCGCAGCTCGTGGCTCAGTCGGCGCAACTGCGACTCCACTTCTTTCAGCAGTTGCTGGACCTTGTCCAGCCGGTCTGCGGCGGGTGCCGGAAGGTCGTGAGCGATCTCTGCCACGGCGAGATGGACGGCGGCGAGCATCTGTCCCGCTTCATCGTGGAGGGCGAGGGCGATCCGCTTCGCCTCCTCCTCCAGCGCCTCGTTCAGGCGGCGCAGCACCTCTTCAGTCTCGCGCTGGCGGCGGATGATCCGCTCGCGCTCTTCCACGAAGCTGACGGCCACCGTCGTGGCAATGCGGTTGGCCGCCGGTTCGTAGGCGTTCAGCACGCGATCGAGTCGCGCCGGGTCGGCCTGGTACTTTGCAAACAATGAGCGCGCCAGTACGTCGCGCAGCAGCAAGACGATCCCGACGACCTCGTGAGTTTGCACGCCCCGCGGGATAATACGCTCGGAGAGGTCTTGCGCATACGCCTGTAGCACTTCGAACGTCCCGGTCTGCAGCGCCTTCACATAGTTGTCGTAAATGGAGGCCACCTCAGCGGCGACCTCCTTCCGGTTCATCGCGGTAAGCAGGCGGGCCTCGATGATCCGTTGTGCCCACTCCATCCGCAGGCGGGTGCGGTGCTCACGGAGATGCGCCACCAGCTCGCGAATGACGGAATTGCCCCGGCGGCGAGTGACGGCTGGAACTGTGCTATCGCGCTGGCGTGCGTCGGTCTGGGTCGCTGGCATGCAAGCCCCTCATTCGATTTTTCCCAACTTTGCGTATGAGTAATGGGGAAACGGGCTATTCTGTCGGGTTTGACTACGTGCTCAGGTGGGGGGCCAGGGCCGACAAGTCGATGCGCCGCTGTACGAAGTTTGTGTACACCTCGCCGCGGCGGAAGAAGGCGTTGTCCAGGACCATCAGGTGGAACGGGATGGTGGTGGGTACGCCGGCGATCTCGAACTCGGCGAGGGCCCGCCGCATGCGCGTGATGGCCTCGGCGCGGTCGGCGCCCCAGGTGATGACCTTGGCCAGCAGTGAGTCGTAGTACGGGGGGATCGTGTAGCCCGTATAGACGTGGGTGTCGACCCGCACGCCGGGGCCGCCGGGCGGCACGAACATGGCCACCGTGCCGGGGGAAGGACGGAAGTCATGCCGGGGATCCTCGGCGTTGACGCGGCACTCAATGGCGTGGCCCCGTATCTCCACGTCGCCCTGGTTGATGCCCAGCTTCTCCCCCACGGCCACCTTCATCTGCAACTTCACGATGTCGGTGCCGGTCACCATCTCTGTCACCGGGTGTTCGACCTGGATGCGGGTGTTCATCTCCATGAAGTAAAAATGACCGTCCCGATCCACCAGGAACTCGACCGTACCGGCACTGGTGTAGTTGATAGCGTGCGCCGCGCGGACGGCCGCCTTGCCCAGGGCGCGGATGAACCGATCCCGCACCCCCGGTGGCGGAGACTCCTCCAGCAGCTTTTGATGGCGGCGTTGAATCGAACAGTCGCGGGCACCGAGGTGGATGACGTCGTTGTGCTTATCCGCCAGGATCTGCACCTCAATGTGGCGGGGTTCCTCGACGTACTTCTCCAGGTAGAGCTCCCCACTGCCGAACGCTGCTTCGGCTTCCGCCTGGGCCGTCTGCAGGGCACGGCGTAGGTCCTCGCGGGTGTGGACGACGCGCATCCCGCGGCCACCCCCGCCTGCCGACGCTTTCACAATGATGGGGAAGCCCACGGATCGCGCGACGTCCGTCGCCTCGCTCTCATTGCGGACCGGCCCCTCGCTGCCCGGGACCACCGGGACCCCGGCGGCTTTCATGCGCTGCCGGGCCGCCGCCTTGTTGCCCATGATGGCGATCGCCTCCGGCGGGGGGCCCACGAACGTGATGTTGACGTCCTGGCAGATCTCGGAGAAGTGGGGGTTCTCCGCCAGAAAGCCGTACCCGGGGTGAATGGCATCCACCCCGAGCAACTCCGCGGTGCTCATGATGTTCGGGATGTTGAGGTAGGACTCCGCCGCCGCCGGCGGGCCGATGCAGAACGCCTCGTCGGCCATGCGGACGTGCAGCGCATGCCGGTCGGCGTCCGAGTAGACGGCTACGGTGCGGATGCCGAGCTCCTGGCACGCGCGGATGACCCGCACGGCAATCTCTCCACGGTTGGCGATTAACAATTTTCGAAACATCGTCGATTTGCTTTCAACGAACTGCGTCTACTAGGTCTACCACGTCTTCTAGGTCTACCAAGTCTCCCTCCTTGGACTGCGCCGAGGAGTACGTCAGTAGACCTGGTAGACCTGGCAGACCTTGTAGACCTGGTAGACGCCTTTTCGTTGTTTAGGGGGCCGTCGTATCGACGAGCATCAAAGATTGCCCGTATTCGACCGGGGAGGCATTTTCGACCAGTATGCGGACGATGCGGCCGCGGACCTCGCTTTGAATCTCGTTGAACAATTTCATCGCCTCGATGATGCACACCGTCTGGCCGGTCTCGACCATGTCGCCCTCGCTGACAAACGGCGGCGCGTCGGGCTTGGCCGCGCGAAAGAACGTACCGACCATCGGGGCGGTGACGGGGACCAGATGGTCACCGGTCACGGCGGGTGCGGCCGGGGCCGGATGGGCCGGCGGAGAGTGGACCGCGACCGGGTTCCCGGCGGGCTGCGAAATGACCGCGCGTACCCCGCCAGGGACTTTCTTCACGGAAATCTTCAGCGTGGGCGACTCGACTTCCAATTCGGCGACGTCGGGCGACTCGCTGGCAATCCGGATCACCGCGCGGATCTCGTCAAGGTCGAGCTTCTGCTCAGCCACTACGGCCTCCCGAATCTACCCAATCCAGGTCTGCGCGACCTTCACCCGTCCTGTGCCGGCGATCGCGTAGATTGAGAAGATTGCGCAGATTGCGTTGATTCTTCAAGAATGCGGCCCATGCGCCGGTACTTCTTGTAGCGCCGGTCAAGGAGGACTTCGATGGGCACCTCACGCAATGCCTGCAGGTGCCGCCCGAGCGCCTCGCGCACCGCGGCAAATGTTGCGTCGGGATCGCGGTGAGCGCCTCCGAATGGCTCGGGCAGTACCTCATCGACCACGCCTAAAGTCTGTAGATCCTGCGCCGTCAGTTTGAGCGCCTCCGCCGCGTCACGGGCCCGCGATGCATCGTGCCACAGGATGGCGGCGCAGCCTTCCGGCGAGATCACAGTGTAGACGGCGTACTGCAGCATCAGCACCACGTCGCCTACCGCGATGGCCAACGCGCCGCCGCTGCCCCCTTCGCCGGTGATCACGACGACCAGCGGCACACGCAAACGGCTCATCTCCTGGATGTTGCGGGCGATGGCTTCGGCCTGGCCCCGCTCTTCGGCTTCATCTCCGGGATAGGCACCGGGGGTGTCGACGAAGGAGATTACCGGATAGCGGAACTTTTCGGCCAGCCGCATCGCCCGTAGCGCCTTGCGGTACCCCTCGGGGTAGGGCATCCCGAAGTTCCGGGCGATGTTTTCCTTGGTGTCCTTCCCTTTATTATGGCCGATCACCACCACCGGCCGGCCGTCAAACCGCGCCAGAGCCGCCAGCAGGGCAGGATCGTCCCGGTACAGCCGGTCGCCGTGTAACTCCATCACATCTGAGCAGAGGGAGCCCACGAAATCCAGCAGGCGCGGCCGCTGGCTCTGCCGGGCCAGCTGGACGATATGCCAGGGGGACGGATTCGTATAAATCTGCACGCGCAGGTGGTCGGCGCGTTCCAGCAGCGGCCCGAGCTCCGCATCGACAGAGACGGACTGCTCCCGGGCTCGCTTCCGCAGACGCTCGATCTCTTGCTCCAAGTCGGCCAGCTGGCGGTCTAAGTCCGCGGCGGGGGAGGAGGTCCGCTCCGTCATGGCTGCGCGGCGGGTGCCGGCTCGATCGGCGCAGGCAAGACCCGCGGGGCGCCGACAAACGCCAGCAGCCGGGCCAAGGCGCTGCGCATCTCGGTGCGCGGCACCACCATGTCGATCAAGCCCTTCTGCAGGCAGAACTCCGCGGTCTGGAAATCATCGGGCAGCTTACGGCGGATGGTTTGCTCGATCACGCGGCGACCGGCGAACCCAATCAGGGCGCCGGGCTCGGCCAGGATCACATCGCCGAGGAATGCAAAGCTCGCCGTGACGCCTCCGGTGGTGGGATCGCACATCACGGAGAGATAGGGGAGCCCGGCATCGTGGATCCGCCCGATGGCCGCGCTCGTTTTTGCCAGTTGCATCAGGGAGAGGACGCCCTCCTGCATCCGCGCGCCCCCCGATGCGGAGAAAATCACCAGCGGGAGGCGCTGCTCGTACGATCGTTCGGCGGCTCGTGCCACCTTCTCCCCGACCGCCGAGCCCATCGAGCCGCCCATGAAGTTGAAGTCGAGGGCTCCGATGATCGTCTGCCACCCATCGATGGTGCCCTCACCGGTGATCACCGCTTCAGCCTGGTCGGTCTTGGCCCGGGCTTCGGACAGTTTCGCAGGGTAGTTCTCAAATCCCAGGGGATCGGTGGACGTGAGACCGGGGTCGTATTCTCGGAAGCTATTTTCGTCCAGGGTGATCTCGAGACGTTCCACGGCGGTCAGCCGGTGATGGTAGGCGCATTTCGGGCACACCTTCAGGTTCCGCTCCAGCTCCTTGCGGTAGATGAGGTTCCGGCACCGCGGGCACTTCGCCCAGATGCCCGCGGGCATCTCCCGGCGCTCCAAGGATCCGTATTTGGGGCGGCGCAGCCAATTCAGCACGTCGCACCCGCCTGGATGGATGAGGGATGGATTCTGTTAGAAGTTCTTAGATTATAGCCCACGGATGCCCTGCCCGGCAAACGACGACGGCGAATCATAACAAATGCCTTGCCCATCAATGCGAAGTTCGAGTCTGTCTTTTCTACTTGTTCCCTGTTCGCTGTTCGCCGTTGTGATAACCGTTGTTATAATAGGAACGTCTTCGTCAGGAGGGATTCGCTCATGCGTCTGAAGTCAACGCCCGGTGGATTACTGATCCTGCTGGTCGCGGCCGCCCTGGTCGGCAGCGCGCTGGGGACCGCGGTGCTTCCACGGTTCTTCGGCGGCGGGCCGCAACTGGCCGAGACCGCCCCGGCGGCGACCCTGCCCCCGCCGCAAGCACAGGTGCCGGCCCCGTCGCCGGCTCCGCGCCCGCTGGTGTCCGAAGAGTCGGCGATCATCAGCGTGGTGGAGCGCGTGCGGCCATCCGTGGTCAACATCAACACGGTGGCGCAAGTGCAGACGGTCCTCGGCGTCTTCCCGCAGGAGGGTGCAGGTTCCGGGGTGATCGTCAGCCCGGACGGCTACATCCTCACCAACAACCACGTGGTGGAGGGCGCCCAGCAGATCAAAGTCACATTGCTCTCCGGGAAATCCTACTCGGCGCGCCTGGTCGGCGCCGACCGATTCTCCGACATCGCGGTCGTGAAAGTCGCGACCGCCGAGCGGCTGCCCGCCGCCGACCTCGGCACATCCGGTACGCTGCGGGTCGGCCAGCTGGCGGTGGCGATCGGCAACCCCTTTGGGCTGGGTCACACGGTGACGGTGGGTGTGGTCAGTGCGCTCAACCGAAGTATTCAGGTGCCCGGATTGATTATCGAGAACCTGATCCAGACCGACGCCGCCATTAACCCCGGCAACAGCGGTGGGGCACTGGCCGACAGCGCGGGGTCGGTCGTCGGCATCAATACCGCGATCGTCCCCAACGCCCAGGGAATCGGGTTTGCCATCCCCATCGACAGTGCGCGGGCCATTATGGATCAGCTCATCCGTGGTGGCCGCGTGGTCCGCCCCTACGTCGGCGTGGTGTGGGGCGGCGATGTGGATCGCAGCATCGCCAGCCAGTACAGTCTGCCGGTGGACCATGGGATCATCGTGCGCGAAGTGGACGCGAATGGCCCCGCCGCCACGGCGGGTCTGCTGGCCGGCGATATCATCGTGGCCGTGGATGGCAAGCCGGTGGCCAATTGGAACGAATTCATCCGCGAGCTGTTTACCCGCCGGCCGGGGGATCGCGTGCGCCTCGAGGTCATCCGCGACGGCGGCCGTCGCACCTTCGTCGTTACGCTCGCCCAGCGCACGCAGTGAAGGGCGGTCGCCCGGTCAGGCGGTCCCGCTGCCTGACCATTCTGGCATGAGGCCTATGCCGTCGGCCGCGCGCGTGCCGTTTCACTCGGCGCAGCTCGCGCCGGTCCGGCGGCTCGTGGAGCAGGCCCTGGCGGCCGGGATATTTCCTGGGGCGGTCGTGCACGTCCGCCGTGAACATCGCATCGAGTGGCAGCAGGCCTTCGGATGGGCGGCCGTCACTCCGAGGCGGCGCGCAATGCGGCCGGATGCCGTGTTTGACCTCGCATCGCTGACCAAACCCATCGCCACGGCCACCGCAGTACTGCAGCTGTGGGAGCAGAAAGCTCTCGATCTCGATCGCCCGGTGGCGGACTACCTGCCGGTCTTTGGCGCCGCAGGCAAGCAGGCGGTGACGGTGCGGCATCTGCTCACACACACGTCCGGGCTGCCCGCGTGGATCCGGTTGTACCTGCATGCGCACACCCCGGCCGACGCGCTGCGGCACATCGGCGCGTTTCCGCCGCAATCTCCGCCGGGAGCGCGTGTGGAGTACAGCGATCTGGGATTCATCGTGCTGGGTGAACTCGTCCGCGCCCGCGGAGGACTGCCGCTCGACGACCATCTCGATGCCCGGATCGCGCCACTGGTGGGATGGCGGCGCACGCGGTTCCGGCCGCCGGCGGCCTGGCGGTCGCGTTGTGTGGCCACGGAAGCAGGCAACGAATTCGAGCGCGCCGCGGCCGGCGAGGAAGGCGTCGGTTTCCGCTGGCGCACCCGCGTCATCTGCGGTGAGGTGCACGACGGGAACAGTTACTATCTGTATCACGGCGTCGCAGGGCATGCCGGACTCTTTTCCACTGCTGAGGACGTCGGCCGCTTCGGGCAGGTGATGTTGGATGGCGGGGCCGCACCACACGGCGCGGTGTTGGCCCAGACCACCGTGGCCGAAGCGACCCGGGATCATACTGGGGGGCTCGAGGACGCCCGGGGGCTGGGCTGGCGCTGCCGGCGCGGTAGCGCCTTCATGGGAGTTCGCGCCTCCCCCGCCGCATTCGGACATACGGGGTTCACCGGCACCTCACTGCTGGTCGACCCGCCGCGGGCATTGGTGGTGGTCCTGCTGACGAACCGCGTGCACCCCCGCGCCACCACCACGGCCATCGAATCATTTCGAGCACAGTTCCACGACGCCGTGATCGAGGCGATGGAGCGATGAATGACGAGAAGGCGCTGCCGGTCACTGAGATGCGGAATCCCCGGTCCATGGATCTTGACCTCTTGTCCAGCGAGCAGATGCTTCAGGTGATCAATGCTGAGGACCGCACGGTGGCCGACGCCGTCGCCGCGCAGATTCCGCAGATCGCCAAGGCGGTAGAAGCGGCGGCTGGCGCGCTGCGGGGGGGAGGCCGGCTGATCTATGTGGGGGCAGGCAGCAGCGGCCGGATTGGCCTGTTGGACGCGCTGGAGTGCCCGCCGACGTTCGGCGTCGCTCCTGAGATGGTCCAGGCCATCGTCGCCGGCGGCGGCGCGGCGGAGGCGGGTTCCGCTGCGGAACTGGAGGATGATCCGGCGCTGGGGGCGGATCTGATTGCGCAGCAATCCGTGGGCTCACGCGACATCGTCGTGGGGCTGGCCGCCAGCGGCACCACGCCCTTTACGCTTGGCGCCTTGCGCGAGGCGCACCGCCGCGGTGCGATGACGGTGGCCATCACCTGCGTGCCGGGATCGCCGCTCGCCCAGGCGGCCGGCATTGCCATCACGCCGCTGGTGGGGCCGGAGGTGCTGACCGGTTCCACGCGGATGAAGGCGGGGACCGCGCAGAAGTTGGTCTGCAACATGCTGACCACGGCGACGATGGTCCGGTTGGACAAGGTGTACAGCAATCTGATGGTTGAAGTGCAGCCGCGCAACGCGAAGCTCGCCGTGAGGGCGGTGTGGATGATTGCCCAGGCTGTGGACTGTTCACCTGAGGACGCGCGGGCCTGGCTGGGCCGGGCCGGCGGAGACGTGAAAACGGCGATCGTCATGGCCCGTACCGGCGTGAGCCGCGAACGTGCGCGGGCGCTTCTGGTCCAAGCGGACGGGGCCGTCCGCGTCGCGTTGCAGCACGCGTCCGGCGGCCCGGAGATGCGATCGTGACGGACTGGGCGGCTCTCCGAGCCGCGGATCCCAAGATCATTGTGGGGTTGATGTCCGGCACATCGGCGGACGGGATCGACGGGGCCGTGGCGCGCGTGCATGGATCCGGCGTGCAGACCCGGGTCGAGATGATCGCGTCTGTCACCGTCCCCTATCCATCACAGGATCGCCGGGAGCTGTTCGCGCTGTTCTCCCCGTACACGGGGACGGTGGAGCGAATCTGTGTGTTCAACTTCCGCCTCGGGGGGTTGCTGGCGCAGGCCGCCGCGGAGGCCATCGCCGCCGCGAAGCTGCGGCCAGACCAGGTGCACCTGATCGGCTCGCACGGCCAGACCATCTATCACATTCCACCCCAATCCGCCGGCGCTGGATCGACTCTGCAGATTGGAGAGGCGGCCGTGATCGCTGAACGCCTCGGCATTCCGGTGGTGAGTGACTTTCGCGTCCGGGACATGGCCGCGGGCGGGCAGGGGGCGCCCCTGGTTACCTACGCCGACTACCTGTTGTTCCGCGACGCACGCCGGGGACGCGCCGTGCAGAACCTGGGGGGCATCGGCAACGTCAGCTATCTGCCCCCTGGCGGCGGCATCGACGCCGTTCTGGCTTTCGACACGGGTCCCGGCAACATGGTGATCAACGGTGTGGTTGAGCTGATCAGCGGCGGGGCGAAGGAGTTTGATCGCGACGGCGGGCTGGCCGCCGCCGGCAGGCCAGATGAGGCGCTGGTGGAAACGCTGCTGGCGGATCCGTATTTCGCGTCGCCGCCGCCCAAGACGACCGGGCGCGAAAAGTTCGGTCATGGGTATGCGGCAGGATTGCTGGCCTCAGCCCGGCAGCGCGGTTTGTCGGACGTCGACGTCGTAGCCACAGCCACGCTGCTGACGGTGGAGTCCATCGCCCGCGCGTACCGGGCGTTCCTGCTCCCCCGGGGCCCTCTCGACGACGTGATCATCGGTGGAGGAGGCAGCCATAATCCCGTGTTGCGGCAATGGCTGGCCCGCTCCCTCCGGCCGGCACAGGTGCGCACGACAGACGAGTGGGGGATCGCAAGCCTGGCCAAAGAGGCGGTGGCGTTCGCGATCCTCGCCAACGAAGCGGTGGCCGGCAACCCCGGTAACGTCCCCTCGGCGACCGGCGCCGCGCATCCCGTGGTCCTGGGCAAACTCGTTCCTGCTTGAACTGCCTCAAACAGACGGGAACACGGGATCGCGGGAACACGGGAACGCGACCTAATCCTCTCGTGGGGGGTTGTTCTCGCGTTCCCGCGCACCGCCCCGAGCTCGCTAGGCGAGCGTGGGGGTTCCCCCGTTCCCGGTAGTTCGCGCCCCCGCGTATAATGCTGGCATGGTCTACACGTATGAGGCCGCCAAGCGCGAGGCGCTGGAAGCGACGCGCCGGGCCGCAGGCGCAGAGGTCGGCCTCTCACTGGCGATCCCGCCGGCCGGTGTCGCCGCCGACCTCGCCATCCCGTGCTTCCCGCTGGCCGCAACGCTGCGCGCGGCTCCTCAGGAGATCGCCACTCGACTGGCGGGTGCCATGAAGCTGGGTCCGCTCCTCGAGTCGGCGCACGCCAGCGGCGGCTACCTCAATGTGACCTTTGCGCGCGCGGCGTTTGCGGCAGGGGTGATGGGCGACCTGCGGCGGCTGGGCGACCGCTACGGGAGCAACGATACCGGCGGCGGGCGCACGGTGGTGATCGACTTCTCCGCGCCTAACGTGGCCCGGCAGATGTCGGTAGGGCACCTGCGCTCCACCATCATCGGCGCGGCGTTGTACGGGCTCCACAAGTTCGCAGACTACCGGCCGATCGGCGACAATCATCTCGGCGACTGGGGCACGCAGTTCGGGACGCTGCTGTATGCGTACCACACCTAGCTGGATCGCGAGGCCTACGAGCGTGACCCGGTCGGCGAACTGCTGCGTCTGTACGTGAAGTTCGATGCGGAAGCCCGCCGCGATCCATCGCTGCGGGACCAGGCCCGGCAGTGGCACCTGCGGCTGGAGCGGGGAGACCCCGATGCCCGCCGCCTGTGGCAGGAGTTTGTCCGTCACAGCCTGGCCGCGTTTCAGAAGATCTACGATCTGCTCGAGGTACGATTCGATTACACGCTGGGGGAGAGCTTTTACGAAGACAAGATGGGCGAGGTGATTGACACCGCGCTCCGTCTGGGCATTGCGGTGGAAGATCAGGGCGCCTTGATCGTCCGGCTGGAGGACGTGGGGATCAAGACCCCGCTGATCCTGCGCCGCAGCGACGGGGCGACCCTCTATCACACGCGTGATCTGGCCACAGCGATCTACCGGATCCAGACATTCCATCCTGCCAAGATCCTTTACGTCGTCGGCTCCGACCAGCGGCTGCACTTCCAGCAGTTGTTTGCCACCCTCCGCAAGCTCGGGTTCGGCGACGTGGACTACATCCACGTGGATTTCGGACTCATCCCGCTTCCCGAGGGCCGCATGAGCACTCGGCGGGGCCGGGTGGTTTTCC
>VBAP01000005.1:0-53182 GCA_005882335.1 Candidatus Segetimicrobium genomatis | reverse complement strand
AGCGATGACGCGGGCCCGCCGGCTGGTGGAGGAGAAAAACCCGGAACTGTCAGAGCCGGAAAAGGATAAGGTGGCGCGGATCGTCGGCATCGGCGCCATCAAGTATGCGGACCTGTCGCAAAACCGCGTGAAGAATATCGTCTTCGATTGGGAGCGAATGCTGGCCCTGGACGGGGACAGTGCGCCGTATCTACAGTACACGTACGTGCGCGCCCGTGGCATTCTGCGCAAGGCCGGTGACCACATCCCGGAGGACCCGTTTGATCCCGGGGCCACCGCCACCGCCCCGGAGTGGGCGCTCATCATGTCCTTGGGCAAATTCCCCGAGGTCGTGCAGGAGGCGGTGCAGGCCTACCACCCCCACCTGGTGGCCAATTATCTGTTTACACTGGCGCAGGTTTTCCACGGATTCTATCACGACGTGCCTGTGCTACAGGCGGACACGGAGGCGCTGCGCCGCAGCCGCCTGCAGTTGGTGGCCGGGGCCGCCGCGGTGATGCGGATCGGGCTGGGCCTGTTGGGCGTCCGGGTCCCGGAGCGGATGTAGGGCGAAGGGGAGCCTGGGAGGCAACGGATGAGGTATAATTGGTGGTGGCAGGGCAAGAACGCCTGCAGGGCTGCCGGGCGTAACGCTCGCGCTCGCTGCTCCGGGCCCCCCTGTACAACTCCGCTGGACTACGCTCCGTGTACAGGGCCCGACCCTGCGCGACGCGGCGCTCGCTAACGACGGCGACGGCTCGCCTCCAGGTCGCTCCGCGGCCCTCACCCCGCCCTCCGCAATATCGATAGGGTCAATATGGGCGCGCGTCACGGACCTCTAGGATGCATTGATGCGCGAGGACACCACCACCCCCAAAGGTTGTGATCGATGTGGCCTCAAGGGGCTGAAGATGCCCTCCGTACAGCCTCCAGGGGAGCCTGGGAGGCAACGGATGAGGTATAATTGGTTGTGGCAGGCAAGAACGCCGGCAGGGATTTCTCGGACCGTAGAGAAATCACCCGAGAACCTATCGATCAGTGGGAATCCCCGACGGCGTCTAGGTTCCGAATCTAAGCCCGCCCGGCTTACTCGCACGGCTCTGGACGCCACGCACATATCCTGGACCCATCGGCCGGCGGTCACCTGATCAGCCACCTGTCATTCCCAATAGCGAACGAGCCATAGGGGAGATCGATGAAGACACGAACGAACCGTACCCTGCGCCTGCGCGGATGGGGGACGCTCGTGCTGGTAGCCATGATCGTGGCGCCGGCCTGGGGCGCCATCTTCACCGACATCGCGGGACTGCCGGCGCAGCGGGCCATTGAACGTCTGGCCGCCAAGGGTATCTTCAAGATCGGCACCGACAAGTTCATGCCCGCGGGGACGGTGCCCCGGGGAGAGTTTGCCGTTCTGCTCGCCCGGGTCCTCGGCGCGTCTGGCCAGGGTGTGCCCCTTCCTGCCTTCAAGGATACCGCCGAGATTCCCAAAGAGATGCAACCGGCCGTGGCCGCCATCACGAATCTGGGTTCGGTATCACCGGTGCGGGCTGAGGTGCGCAAGGGCGCCCTGGTGTACACGCTCACGACGGACAAGCCGGTCTACGGACCCACGGACAATCTGGAGTTGCGTTTCACCATCAGCAATACCGGTACGACCGACGTCAAGTTCGAATTCGCCAACTCTCAGTTCTTCGACTTCGTGATCAAGAACACAGACGGCGTCGAGGTGGCCCGGTGGTCGCTGGGCCGGGCGTTCCTGCCGATGAGCGTGCCGATCACGCTGGCGGCGGGGAAGGCGTTTGACTATGCGACGCAATGGAAGCAACTCGATCAGAACGATGAACCTGTCCCGCCCGGCCGCTACGAGCTGATCGCCGTCCAGACGACGAAACAGGATCCGACCACGCTGTCGCTGGCACTGTACCGAGGTGCCCTGCCGGCCTACCCGGACAACACCTTTCGGCCGAAGGCAGACGTGAGCCGCCTGGATCTGGCGGCGGTCATCGTCAGGGCAATGGGGTTGGGGGAGTCGCCGGCACAGCCGCCGGCGGTGTCTGACGCGGCAGAGATTCCTGCTCAGTCGCGTGGCACGGTCGGCGTGGCCATCGAGAAGGGTCTGGTGCCCATCTGGCCTGATCGTACCTTCCGGCCCGCCCAGCCGGCGACGCGGGCGGATGTGGCCTGGGCGCTGGACAAGGTGATGGACCAGCTCGGGCGCTACGACTTTTCCAAAGGAATGCTGAAGGATATCCGCGTGGGTACGCCGACGCTGATGGTCATTGAGGAGTTGAATAAGGCCCAGCGTACGTTTCGCGTCGCCCGGGCGAATGCGGTGTACCGTAACAACGCCGTCGCGGAGCTGAAGGATCTCCACCCCGGCGATACGCTTCTCTTCTTAAAAGTCGGCGACGTGGGCGACGTCGCCTACATCGAGGCCATCGGAAAGTGATCTGGAGGGGGATGCTGCGATGAAATTCTTTCTTGACACCGCAAACCTGGAGGAAATCCGCACCGTGCACCGCTGGGGGATCCTGGACGGTATCACCACCAACCCCACGCTGGTGAGTCGGGAAGGCATGGACTATCGCACCGTGGTGCGCGAGATCGCGTCCATCACCAGCGGTCCGATCTCCGTGGAGACAACCAGCGACAAGGCAGACGAGATGATCCTGCAGGGCAAAGAGTATGTGACCTGGGCTCCCAACGTCGTCGTGAAGGTCCCCGCCACACAGGACGGCATCGTGGCAGGAACCGCGCTGGTGCGTGAGGGCATCCGCATCAATGTGACCCTCACATTCTCCGTCAACCAGGCGCTGCTGGCGGCCAAAGTGGGCGCGTACTTTGTCAGCCCCTTCCTGGGCCGGCTGGACGACATCGGACAGGATGGGATGCAGGTCGTCCGCGACGCCGTGCAGATCTTCAGGACATACGGTTTCACCACACAGGTGCTGGCCAGCAGCCTCCGGCATCCGCTGCACGTGACCCAGGCCGCCCTGGCCGGCGCGCACATCGCGACCATCCCGTTCAAGGTGGTTGAGCAGCTGTTCAAGCACCCTCTCACCGATCTCGGACAGGAGCGGTTCCTCACCGACTGGCGGAAACTGCAGAGTGAGCTGGAGCGGCGGAAGACCAAAGTATAAGTTCACGCGGCCACAGGCAGGACAGATGAAGATCAACGCCCGCGGCGGGGACGGCTGTCTAGCCGCGAGCGCACAGTGGTATACACGCACCCGGAGGTGCATGTGCAGTGACGGCAATCGCTGAGTTAGAACCCAAGACGATCAATGAGCTCCAGGACATGGCCAAGGAGCTCAACATCCCGAACTACAAGCGGTATCGCAAACAGGAGTTGATCATGCGAATTTTGCAGGCGCAAACTGAACAATCCGGGCTGATGCTCCGCTCGGGCATTCTCGAGATCATGCCGGAGGGGTACGGCTTCCTGCGCCACGAGGGCTACCTCCCGGGGTCGGAAGATATCTACGTGTCTCCCTCACAGATTAAACGCTTCGGGCTGCGGGTCGGCGATGAGGTGCTGGGCCAGGTCCGGCCCCCCAAGGACAACGAGAAGTACTACGCGCTGCTGCGGGTGGAGGCCGTCAACGGCCTGGATCCCGAGCAGGCGCGTACACGGCCGGATTTTGAGCGGCTGACGCCGGTCTTCCCGCATGAGCGCATCAAGCTGGAGAGCAATGGCGACATCACCACGCGCATCGTCGATTTGTTTGCGCCGATCGGCAAGGGCCAGCGCGCGATGATCGTCTCGCCGCCCAAAGCCGGCAAGACGACGCTGCTGAAGAAGATCGGCCAGGCGGTGGTCGCCAACTATCCGGAGATCTACCCGATGGTGCTGTTGCTGGACGAACGCCCCGAAGAGGTCACCGACATGCGCCGGTCGGTCGAGGCGGAGGTGGTGGCGTCCACGTTCGACCGCCCGCCGGAAGAGCATA
The DNA here is from genome assembly GCA_005882335.1 of Candidatus Segetimicrobium genomatis. Lineage (GTDB taxonomy): Bacteria > Sysuimicrobiota > Sysuimicrobiia > Sysuimicrobiales > Kaftiobacteriaceae > Telluricultor. The sequence continues at coordinate 49,250 of VBAP01000005.1, read as the reverse complement.
TTCAGGTGGCCGATCTGGTGCTGGAGCGTGCCAAACGTCTGGTGGAGGGCGGCCGCGATGTCGTCATCTTGCTGGACAGCCTCACCCGGTTTTCCCGCGCGAACAACCTCGTCATCCCGCCGTCGGGGCGCACCCTTTCGGGCGGTCTCGACCCCGCGGCGCTGCACCGGCCCAAGCGCTTCTTCGGTGCGGCGCGCAAGATTGAAGAGGGGGGCAGCCTGACCATCGTCGCCACCGCGCTGATCGATACCGGCAGCCGCATGGATGACGTGATCTACGAAGAGTTCAAGGGGACCGGCAACATGGAAATGCACCTCAACCGCAAGCTCCAGGAGCGCCGCACCTTCCCGGCGATCGACATCAAGATGAGCGGGACCCGCCGCGAGGAGTTGCTCCTCACCGAGGACGAGTTGCGCAAGGTCTGGGTGCTGCGCAAGAGCCTGGAGCAGCTGGACACGGTCGCCATGACGGAACTCATCCTGGACCGGCTGCGCAAGACCGCAAACAACCAGGCTTTCTTGAAGTCCATCGTGAAGAGCGCCGAGGAAGACGCGCAGTAGTAGTCCGCATCCCCAGGCGGTCGATCGAGTGTTCGACGCGGCTGTGAGCGTCACATCATCGCGAAACAACGAGCCTGCGCGAGCACGCGCGAGATTGTGCGCGCCTGGGCGCTCCCCTGCCCGGACCCCTGCCTCCACCGTCTAAACACCCCGGGCCATGGGCAGGAATTCGATACCCCGAGGCGAATACGGACGAGGAATTTTTCCCGGCACGCTCATGTGTCCGGCCCTCCCCCGTTCCCTCGGCTCGTTTCCGGAGATAGGTGGACGAATGCGACGGACGGCACGGCAATATTGGGGCGGACTGCTTGTCGTCGGCCTGCTTGTTCTTCCGGCGTTCGACTCCTCCGATACTCCTCTGGGGTGGTCGCCGTCTCATCCCGTCCCATTCCTGGTCGCCGCAAGTGCCCAGAGTCGTGCGCTGCAGACGCTTTCCTCATCCGCCACCATCCCGGCAATCTCGCTGACGGCGCCACTGCCGGTGGCCGGTGATTCGAAACCCGCCGCCGTCAGAACGGCTTCGCGCACCACCGTGCGGGGCTCGTCCGCGTCCCTCATCACTCCGGCCGTCAACGTGGTGTCAAGCGAAACGTCTCTCATCGTGCAAGAAGGACAAACCCTGTGGCAGATCGCTCAGACGCACGGTGTGACGGTCGAGGCGCTGGTGGCGGCAAATGAGATCGGCAACGACGATGTCATCCAGGTGGGCCAGCGCCTCGTAATCCCTGGTCAGTTCGCCGCGCGGGCGCCGGCGGCGAAGGCGGCAGCATCGATCCCACCACCGCAGGGGATGCCGCGGCCATTCACGGTCGTCGTCGGGGAAGGCGAAACACTGTGGGAAATCGCCCAGCTGCACGGTCTCTCCGTGGACGCCATTGTCGAAGCCAACGAACTTCTCAGCGGAGACCTGGTCCAACCGGGACAGCGGTTGGTCATCCCCGGCAGCGCGATCGATATTCCGCGGCGGGTCACCTCCGTAAGTAGGGGAGCCGTCGTCAGTATCGCCCAGAGTTTCATCTGGCCGGCGCGCGGCGCGCTTTCGTCCCGTTTCGGCTGGCGATGGCAACACCACCACAACGGAATCGATATCGCCGCGCCCTATGGGACGCAGATCTATGCCGCCAAGGCGGGACGGGTGACCTTCTCGGGGTGGTACTACGGGTACGGTAGGGCTGTCATCATCGATCACGGTGACGGAGTCAGCACGGTCTATGGGCATGCGTCCAAACTGCTGGTGCGCGTCGGGGACATGGTTGGGGCCGGGCAACCGATTGCCCTGGTCGGCTCTACGGGCATCGCGACGGGTCCGCACCTGCATTTTGAGATCCGGGTCAACGGCCGGCCCCTGAACCCGCTGAAATACCTCTAAAGACGGGAACGCGGGACTGCGGGAACGCGGGAACTAAGACCGAACAACTGCCAGTCGTTCGCATGCTGCCTGCCCTCGCCGAGTTTCCTCGTCTTGCGCCATGTGATACAATCGCGGTTGGTTCCTAGCAAGGACCGTACGGTGACAGAGGATCGATGCGGGCACGCGTTCCCGCGCTCCCCCGTTCCCGTGTTCCCGTTGCTGAGAGAGAGGATGCATCCAAATGAAGAAGGGCATTCATCCCCAGTACTACCAGGCCACGGTCATCTGTGGCTCCTGTGGCACGACCTTTGTGACCGGTTCCACGAAAAAGGACATTCGTGTCGAGATTTGCTCTCGCTGCCATCCGTTCTTTACGGGGCAGCGGAAGTTCATCGATGCCGAAGGCCGCGTCCAAAAGTTCGCCAAGAAATACGGCCTCAAAGTCTGACGAAAGGGAAGAGGGAAGAAGGACGAGGGAAGAGGGGAAGGACGGGCGGGTGTCAGACTGCTGTCCTCCCTGCCCTGCCCTTCCCTTCTTCCCTTTTCCCTCTTCCTTTCTTCCTTGCGCCGTCTGCAGGCAGGCGGCCGTAGTGCGTGGGGAGAGAGCGTAGGTGGACGACGGGCGGGCGCGCGGGCGGATCGAGATCATCTGCGGCAGCATGTTCAGCGGGAAGAGCGAGGAGCTTATCCGCCGAGTGCGACGGGCGCAAATCGCCCGTCAGCGCGTCCAGGTGTTCAAAGCTGCCCTCGACGACCGGTACGGTGTAGAGCAGGTGGCCTCACACGACGGATCGCGGCTGGAAGCGATGCCGCTTCGGCGCAGTGAGGAGATCCTCGAGCGGCTGGGGGACGCCGTGAACGTGGTGGCGGTGGATGAAGCGCAATTTCTCGACGAGCGGCTCCCGGAGGTCGTAGAGGAGCTTGCCGACCGCGGTATCAGGGTGGTCGCGGCTGGATTGGACATGGATTTCCGCGGCGAGCCGTTCGGGCCGATGCCTGGCCTGCTGGCGATCGCGGAGTCGGTCGACAAGCTGGAGGCCGTCTGCATTGTATGCGGTGCGCCGGCGAGTCGCACGCAACGCCTGGTAAACGGGGAGCCGGCACATTTTTCCGATCCGATCATCATGGTGGGTGCGCGGGAGGTATATGAAGCGCGATGCCGCGCACACCACATCGTCCCGGGGAGACCGCAATCTACACAATCTACGCAATCTTCGCAATCTCCGCGATCCCAAAAAAGGGGTGGCTAGGTGGTAGATCGCGTAGATTGCGTGGATTGCGTAGATAGAAAACGCGATTCCTTGTGAGTACGACCTCTCGACTGGTAATCGGCGGCCAAGCGGTGATCGAGGGTGTGATGATGCGGTCGCCGCGATGGACGTCGGTCGTAGTGCGCACGCCTGACGGGGCAATCGCGGCGTTCACCGAGGGGCGCGTGTCTCCGCTCGTCCGTTACCGCTGGCTGCGGCTGCCGGTACTTCGTGGAGTGATCGCGCTCTACGAAGCCCTGGCCATCGGCGTCCGGGCGCTGCTGCGCTCAGCGGGTGTCGCCGCCGGGGCGAACCAGCCGCTCACGCCTCGCCAGGTCGGTGTTATGGTCGCAGGCGGGCTGGTCCTGGCGGTCGGGCTGTTTTTCGTGTTGCCTGCGGTCCTCATCAGACTGGTGGACCGCTACATAGGAGACATCTATACGCTTAACCTCGCCGAGGGGGCGTTGCGTGTCGCGGTGCTGGTGAGCTATCTCGCCGTCATCGGCCGGGTCCCCGACATGGCCCGCGTCTTCGCCTACCACGGCGCAGAGCACAAGGCTGTCAACGCCTATGAAGCCGGCGCATCGCTGGGGGTCGGCCCTGTGCGGACATTCAGCCGGTATCATCTCCGCTGTGGGACGAGTTTCGTGCTCGTGGTCATGATCGTTGCCATCATCGTCTTCTCGTTCTTAGGGCGCCCGCCGCTTCCGCTGCGCATCGTGTCGCGCGTGGCGGTGATTCCCTTCGTCGCCGGGATCAGCTACGAGATCATCCGTGCCGGCGGCCGCCATCGGTGGCTGCGCCCGCTGATGCTGCCGGGGCTGTGGTTGCAGCGGTTGACTACCCGCGAACCGGACGACCGGCAGGTCGAAGTCGCCGTCCGTGCGCTCCGCGAGGTGGTCGAGCGGGAACCAGTCGAAAGCTCGCGCTCCCAAGCAATTGCACTCTGAATCTACTCAATCTACGCAATCGCGCGATCTGCTCAATCCATCACTCTAATCCTTCTTGCGTCCTTGATCGAGAAGATTCCGGGGATTGCGTAGATTGCGCAGATTTGTCGTGATAGTGTGGATGCCATGGGGCTCGATCGGTCGATAATGCTAAGCAAATTGGAGGCGCTGGCAGCCCGCTACGACGAACTGTTGCACGCCATGGCCGACCCGCGGGTGCTGGCGGATCAAGAGCGCTTCCAGCAGGCAGCGCGCGAGCAGGCCTCGCTGGAGGAGACGGTCAGCGCATTTCGCGAGTACCAGCGGGTGTCAAGGGAAGCCGATGAGGCCGCGGGCATGGCGCGCGACGAGCCGGATCCCGAACTGCGGGAGTTCGCGCGGGCAGAGGAAGCGCGGCTGCGGGTCCGGCAGCGGGCGCTGGAGGCGAAGCTCAGAGACCTCCTGACTCCCAAGGATCCGCTGGCCGACCGCAACATCATCATGGAAATCCGGGCCGGCGCCGGGGGAGACGAGGCCAGCCTTTTTGCGGGCGACCTCTTCCGCATGTACTCGCGGTATGCGGAACGCAATCGCTGGAAGGTGGAGGTGCTGCAAAGCAGTCCCACAGAACTGGGCGGGTTCAAAGAGGTCGTCTTCAGTATCCAGGGCAAGGGCGTGTATCGCCGGTTAAAGTATGAGAGCGGCGTGCACCGGGTGCAGCGGGTGCCCGCTACGGAGTCGTCCGGAAGGATTCACACCTCAACAGCGACCGTGGCCGTGCTGCCCGAGGCCGAAGAGGTGGACGTGCAGATTCGGCCGGACGAGATCGAGATCGAAACGTTTCGTGCCGGGGGCGCCGGCGGCCAGAACGTCAACAAGGTGGAAACCGCCGTGCGGATCCACCATCTCCCCAGCGGCCTCGTCGTGGCCTGCCAGGACGAGCGGTCCCAGCATCAGAACCGTGAAAAGGCGATGCGCATTCTGCGGGCCAAACTGCTGGAGAGGGAGATCCACCGCCAGCAGCAGGCTATCGCACTGCAGCGGCGCATGCAGGTGGGCACCGGCGAGCGCAGCGAGAAGATTCGCACCTACAACTTTCCACAAAGCCGCGTCACCGACCACCGCATCGGCCTGTCCCTGCACCGTCTCGACGTCGTGCTGGATGGAGATCTGGATGAGCTGACCGAGGCCCTGGCCGCAGCGGAACTCGAGGCGTTGACTTCTTCGCCGACCTAAGGGGTCGCGCGACATACGTCCACTAAGGTCTGCCATGTCTCCCGGGTCTCCCAGGTCTACAAGCACTGACCATCTCCAGGAGCAGGTAGACCCGGAAGACCTGGAAGACTTAGTCGACCTGGTAGACGCACTCTGATATCGATGCCGATTACTGTTCGAGAGGCGTATCTGCAGGGCCGCGAACACCTCGCCGCGTCGGGGAGCGCAGAAGCGCCGATCGAAGCTGAGGTCCTCCTCCGGCACGTCCTCCAGCTGGACCGCGCCGCGCTCTACACGGGGTGGGACCGTCCGATCTCCGAGGATGCGTGGCACCAATTTCAGCGCGTCCTGGACGAACGTGCGCGAGGCCGGCCCGTTCCCTATATCGTCGGGCAGCGTGAGTTTATGGGGTTCACCTTTGCCGTCGATGAGCGGGTGATGATTCCCAGGCCGGAGACGGAGGTTCTTGTCGAGTGTATCGTCGAGTGGGTGGGAAGACGGGAACGCGGGAACGCGGCTGCCCCCACGCCGGCTTCGTCGGCTCGGGGCGGAGCGCGGGAACGCGACGTCGGATCCCGGCTCCCAGATCCCGGATCCCGGCTGTTCGTCGTCGACGTCGGCACCGGGAGCGGATGTATCGCTGTGAGCCTGGCGCAACTGCTGCCGTCGGCGATCGTATTCGCCACAGACATTTCGATGGAGGCTCTGGAGGTCGCTCGCGCCAACGCGGCCCGCCATCGGGTCGGCAATCGCATCACATTTCTGCAGGGTGATCTGCTCGCGCCCCTGCCACCGCATCTTGCCGGACGGGTGGACGCGGTGGCCGGCAACCCACCGTACGTGCCGGTGTCGCAGCGCGCGGCGCTGCCGCGCGAAATCCGCGACTTCGAGCCGCCCGTCGCTGTGTTCATCGATGGAGACGGCATTGCGGTGCACCGCCAGCTGATCGCGATGGAAGTCGGTGCGGGCCAGGCGGACGACGTGGCCGGCGCGATGGCCGGCGATGGCAAGTACGCGCGCGTGCGCACGCTGGCGGACTACAGCGGGATCCAGCGGGTTGTCGTCGGCGAGCGGGCGGCATCGCCATGACGCTCCAGAGGGAGGACGGAGGGGTGAGCGGAAATAGTAGGGCGATGCCTTACTACAATCTTACCTTTTCGAATCTTCGCCCATTCAATCTCGGTCGCGTTCCCATCCTCCGCGTTTCGGGTGAGGACGGCCAGGCGCCGCGACGGGCGATCGAGGCGCTGCGACAGGGACAGGTAATCGTCTATCCGACCGATACGGTCTACGGGTTGGGGTGCCGTATCGACAATGAGGAAGCAGTGCAGCGCATTTTTGCCATCAAGCGCCGGCCGCCGGCACAGCCGTTGCCGGTGCTGCTGGCCGATCCAGTCCAGCTCGATGACTACGCCCGGGGGGTCGGCGCGGCAGCCAGGAAGTTGATCAGTCGCTTCTGGCCGGGAGCGCTGACGCTCATTTTTCCTCGGTCCGACCGTGTGCCTCCAACTGTAGCCGGCGGCGGTGACACCGTCGCCCTGCGTGTTCCCGGGCATGCCTTGCCGCGCGCCCTGATCCGGGCCATCGGTATCCCTATCGTGGGTACCAGCGCGAACTCGCATGGCATGCCGCCGCCATCGACCGCGCAACTGGCGATCTACGACCTCGGAGATGGCGTCGACCTGGTGCTGGACGGCGGTCGCGCCCCGCTCGGTCGAGAGTCCACCGTGGTCGACATGACGGCGGACGTCCCCAGGCTCGTGCGCGAAGGGGCGATTCCCGCGCGCGACCTGGGCCTGTGATAACCATGTTCTCGTTGGCGCGGTGCGAATCCAACCCTCTCACCCTCTGTCCCTCTCCCTCCAGGGAGAGGGGGATAAGGTTGGGCCCTCCGGGCCCTCAACACTGATGAAGATCGCCATCGCCAGTGATCACGCCGGCTACCGGCTAAAGGAAGACATCAAGCTGCTCCTCCGCGAACTCGGTCACGAAGTGCGGGATTTCGGTACGCACTCCGGCGACCCGGTGGATTACCCGGATTTTATCGCCCCGGCGGCCGAGGCCGTGAGCCGGGGCGAGTGCGAGCAGGGTATCGTCCTCGGCGGGTCCGGCAATGGGGAGGCCATGGTGGCCAACAAAGTCCCTGGGATCCGCTGCGCGCTGTGCCACGACGTCACCACGGCCAGGCTGGCGCGCGCTCACAACAACGCCAACATCCTGGCCCTCGGCCAGCGCATCGTGGGGAGTGAGGTGGCCAGGGATGTCGTCCGGGCATGGCTGGAGACGCCATTCGACGGAGGGCGGCACGAGCGAAGGCTCAAGAAACTCGCCGCGGTAGAAGGAAAAATGTCGGCAACGCGGGAGCGCGGGATCCCCCACGCCGGCGCCGCCGGCTCGGGGCGGAGCGCGGGAACGCGCAAGGGCCGGAGGAGACCATGACGACCGGAAAAGTGTACATCTTTGATCACCCGTTGATTTTGCACAAGTTGACGATTCTGCGGGACAAGCGCACCGGCCACAAGGAGTTCCGCGAACTGGTAGAAGAGCTGGCCATGCTCATGGCTGGAAACACCGTTGGCCAAGATGAAAGGCCGCAGCATCGCCGGACAGGAGATCGCGGTGGTCCCGATCTTGCGCGCGGGACTGGCGATGGAGGTCGGCGTCACCCGCCTGATCCCGACGGCGCGCGTCGGGCACGTGGGCATCTACCGGGATCCGGAGAGCCTCGAGCCGGTCACCTACTACGCCAAACTCCCGGTCGATATCGCGGAGCGAGAAGCGATGATCGTCGACCCCATGCTGGCCACCGGAGGATCCATCGTGGCGTGCATCGACGCACTCAAACAGCGGGGCTGTAGAACAATCAAGGTCATGGCGATCATCTCTGCGCCGGAAGGGATCAAGAAGGTTCACGATGCGCACCCGGACGTGGAGATCTATACCGCGGCCGTCGATAGCCACCTGAATGACCATGGGTACATTGTGCCGGGATTAGGGGATGCCGGTGATAGGCTGTTTGGGACGAAATAGCGGCTGATCGTACTGCGTCTACTAGGTCTACAATGTCTCCTAGGTCTCCAACATCTACAAGGATCTGGTTCGTCTTGCACGTAGACCTGGTAGACCTAGTAGACAGTGTAGACATAGTAGACGTAGTTTTTCATTAAGGAGAGAAAATGACCCGTCCAAGTTGGGACGAGTACTTTATGAGAATGGCGCTGCTCGCGGCGTCGCGGTCGACATGCGTGCGCCGGCACGTGGGCGCGGTGGTGGTCAAAGACCGCATGGTTCTCTCCACCGGGTACAACGACACGCCGCGGGGCCTGCCGAACTGCGGAGACGGTGGATGCGACCGGTGCGCGTCCGGCACGCCGTCCGGGACGGCGCTGGACACCTGTCTGTGCCTGCATGCCGAACAGAATACGATCATCCAGGCCGCCTACCACGGTGTCGCGATCGCCGGTTCGACGATCTACACCACGCACCAGCCCTGTCTCACCTGCGCCAAGATGATCGTGAACGTCGGCATCCGGCGCATCGTCTTTGCCGGTGACTACCCTGATCTCCAGGCGAGGCAGATGCTTGGACAGGCGGCTGTGGCGCTGGAACAGGTGGCCGTAGAGCTAATCCCAATCTCCAGGTGATCAGGGAACACAGCGAGCAGGCGAACAAGGGGAACCTGCTAAGGTCGGAAACAAGCGAGCGGGTGGATTTCTGTAATCTCTTGTTCCCATGTTCGCTTGTTCGCATGTTCGCGTAATGTTATAATCCCTTTCGGCTTTCGGCCGGGGTGTCGCCGGCTTTTTCGTTTGGAGGCATGCCATGGAGCGCGTGACAGTGGAAGCGAAGCGGCGGGACGGTCTGGGGAAGAACCAGGTCCGGAGGCTCCGCCGCGATGGGCTGATCCCGGGTATCGTGTACGGGCGGGGGAGCGATCCGGTGCCGGTGGCCGTGGAGGGCAGGGCGTTGCGTGCCGCCCTCCATACGACCTCAGGCATGAACGTCCTTATCGATCTGGCTCTCGCCAACGGCGACCGTGAGTCTCGGACCGTCATGGTCAAGGATCTCCAGCGTGACATCTTCCTGCGCAACATCACCCATGTGGATTTTTACGCCATCGATCTGACCCGCACGGTCGAAGCACACGTCCCGATCACCTTTGTGGGGCATGCTGCTGGGATCGCCGAAGGCGGCGTCTTTGAAGTGCACCTGCGCGAAATCCTGGTCCGATGTCTTCCGATGCAGATCCCGGAGCACATCGAATTCGATATCAGCGCGCTCGAGGTCGGCGATTCGATCCACGCGCGCGATCTCGTGGTGCCGTCCGACGTCACCGTCGTGACTCCCCCCGAGGAAGTCGTCGCCACCGTTGTGGTCCCGAAGGTCGTTGAGGAGGCGGCGCCGGCCGCCGCGCCGGAGGCGGCGGCAGCCACAGGGGAGGCGCCCGCGGCTGCAGCAGCGGCGCAGGCCCCCGGCGAAGCGAAACCAGCCGCGGCGCCTGAGAAGCCCGAGAAGCCAGAGAGGCCCGAGAAGGCGAAGCCTGCGGCGCCTGGCAAGGGAGACTAGCCGGTCGAGGCGAGTAGCCGGTAGCCACTAGCCAGTAGCCAGAAAGATCTCGGAGTTCACTGGTTACTGGCTACTGGTTACTGGCTACTGATATGTATGAAACTCATCATCGGACTAGGCAACCCCGACCGTCGCTATAGGCACACCCGCCACAACGTGGGGTGGGAGGTCATCGACCGGGTGGGCCGGCGTTTGGGCATCGCCGTGGATCAGGAGGACGGGTGGGCCACCATCGGCGGTGGAACGGTCGGGCGGCGCCGGGTGCTCCTGGCGAAGCCGCAGACGTACGTGAACCTGAGTGGAACCGCCGTCGCGGATCTGCGTCGCCGTCATCGAGTGAAACTCGAGGATCTGGTCGTCGTCGTCGACGATCTGGATCTTCCGCTTGGGCGGTTGCGGCTGCGTCCGGGCGGAAGTCACGGCGGGCACAACGGGCTGCGTTCCATCGTCGACGCGCTGGGGAGCGATGCATTCTCCCGGTTGCGGGTGGGAATCGGCCGGCCGCCGGAGGGAATGGTTCCCGCCCAGTTCGTGCTCACGCCGTTCACAGCCGAGGAACGTGCCACGATGGACCCGGCCTTAGAGCGAGCCGCGGAGGCCATCGAGACAGTCATACGAGAAGGGCTGCAGGCGGCGATGAACCGGTTCAATGCCAGGCCGGCCGCCGTCAGCCGGTAGCAGAAAGGGGTCGAGTTACTAACCCCTGATCCCCGACCCCTATAATGGGAAAGACTGCACCAGCCCGGCGTGCGGGCACGGCGACGGTACGACGTAGTGGGGGCGCGATGAGCGAGGCGACGATTTCCTTACCGCAGTTTGGGCCGCGAGAGACACTCCTGTTATGGATCGTGCTCCTGAGCAGCGTCATCGCACTGGCATACGGGGTGTACCTGCGGCGGCAGGTGCTGCGGCAGGATCCCGGCCCTGATTCCATGGTCAGAGTGGCGACTGCCATCCAGGAAGGGGCGATGGCCTATCTGGGACGTCAGCTGCGCACGATGGTGCCCTTCATCGTCGTGGTCACCGCCGGCCTCTATCTGCTCTACCGTCCAATCTACGCTCAACACCCGCTGCTGGCCGGTGGCGTCGCTGCCGCATTCCTGCTGGGGTGCTTCGCGTCGTACGGCGCCGGCTTCGTCGGCATGACCTCCGCGGTGCACGGCAACGTGCGCGTGGCAAACGCCGCGCGGCGCAGTTACCGGGAGGCGCTGCGCACCGGATTCCAAGCGGGCACGATCTCTGGAATGTTCACGGTGGGCCTGGGGCTGCTGGGCGCCACCATCATCTTCATGGCGTTCAAAGAGAATGCGATGCGCGTACTGGTCGGCTTCGGTTTCGGCGGCTCCCTGGTGGCGGCCTTCATGCGTGTGGGCGGCGGAATTTACACCAAGGCTGCGGACGTGGGCGCCGATCTCGTGGGGAAGGTGGAGGTCGGGATCCCCGAAGACGACCCGCGGAACGCGGCCGTGATCGCCGACAACGTCGGCGACAACGTCGGCGACTGCGCCGGGATGGCGGCCGACGTGTTCGAGAGTTATGAGGTGACGCTCGTCGCAGCGATCATCTTGGGTGCCGCTGCGATGCTGGACCCCGGGTTCGTGGCCCACTACGGTGGAGTAGCCGGGGCGGGCGCGTTTGCGCTGAAACTGATCATCTACCCGCTGCTGGTCCGCGCCATCGGCGTCTTTGCCTCCATGATCGGCACCTGGGTCGTCCGAGGAAAAGATGAGGCGATCGGCGATCCGATGCATCCGATCAACATCGGCTTCTGGACCGCTGCGGGGGTGTCAACGGTCGCCTTCGGGCTGGTCAGTCTCTTCTACCTGCGCGACCCGGTGACCGGTGACCTGGGATGGCGGTTTGGGTTGGCCACGCTCGTCGGCATCGGCCTGGCGGTCGTGATCGGCAGGCTTACCGAACTGTTTACGCACCCGGACCGTGCGGCGGTGAGCGAAATTGCCTACTCCGCAAAGACCGGACCCGCGACCCTGTTGCTGACAGGATTGGGCAGTGGGCTGGAGAGCACGGTGTGGTCCATTCTGGCCATCGCCGTCACACTCTTTGCCTCGTATCAGATCTTCGGCGGCAGCGTGGCGCTGGCGGCGTACGGGATCGCCCTCGCCGGATTGGGTCTGCTGACCACGACCGGCTTTATCCTCGCGGAAGACACGTTCGGCCCTATCGTGGACAATGCGAACGGAATCTTTGAAATGTCCGGGGTGGAGCACGGCGAGACGCAGGCCGGACGCATCGTGGCAAGATTGGACCAAATCGGCAACACGACCAAAGCCTTGACCAAGGGGTTCGCCATCGCTACCGCAGTCGTGGCCGCGATCGCACTCTTCCGCTCGTTTATCGATGAGGCGGGCCTGTTTGTGAATGTCCAGGATCTCATCAGCGCAGGCGCGCAGCAGGCGGGGGGGATGCTGTCGCGCGTGGGCATCCAGGTGAATCTGCCGCTCATCTTCATCGGTCTGCTGATCGGCGGGGCAGTGCCGTTCCTGGTCTCGGCGTTCCTGATCCGGGCGGTGGGCCGGTCAGCGTTCCTGGTGGTGGAGGAAGTACGACGGCAGTTTCGCGAAATTCCCGGCCTGCTTCAGGGAAAGGCACGGCCCGACTATTCGCGATGCGTCGATATCGTCACGAAGGCGGCGCAACGGGAACTGCTTGGCCCCGGGCTCATCGGCATCGCGGCGCCCGTCCTCGTCGGCTTTGGTTTGGGCGCCGGCGCGCTCGGCGCATACCTGGCCGGAGCCATCTTGACTGCGCAGCTGCTGGCGGTGTTCATGGCGAACACCGGCGGCGCCTGGGACAACGCGAAGAAGAAGATTGAAGACGGCTATCTCGGCGGCAAGGGCACCGATGCCCACAAAGCCGGCGTGATCGGTGACACGGTCGGCGACCCACTCAAAGACACTGCCGGCCCGGCGCTCAACCCGCTCATCAAGGTGATGAACCTGGTGGCGATCCTCATCGCCCCGGTTGTTATCCAGCCACTCGCTCTGACCGTGCGGCTGACGGTAGTCGGCGTCGCGCTGCTGGCGGTGGCCGTGGCGGTAGCCGTCAGTCGGCGGACGTCAATTACCGACGAGTCCGCGCGTCCGGGCGGGGCATCGCCGCGCAAATAGATCAGAATTCGGGAACGTGGGAACCCCCACCACGCTTCGGGCGGGGCGCGGAAGCGCGGGAACGCGAATGATGACACTCTCCTTATCGCCTGGTCCCCTGGATCCCTGGTCTCCTGGTCCTAGGCCATGATCAGAACCGCGCTGAAGCGCGCGTTGATCGGACCACCGCTGGCGACCACCCAGCTTATCCACGAGCGCATCTCCAAACTCAAAGGGCTGGCGGTTTTTTCATCGGACGCCCTCTCCAGCACGGCCTACGCCACAGAGGAGATCCTGATTGTGCTGGTGATGGCCGGCGCGGCGGCGGTCGGGCTGGCGCTGCCGGTGGCGATTGCGATCTCCGCGGTCCTGGCCATCGTCGCCTTCTCGTACTACCAAACGATTCACGCCTACCCATCGGGCGGGGGCGCCTACATCGTCGCGCACGACAACCTGGGCGTGTGGCCCGGGCTGGTGGCGGCGGCGGCGCTGTTGATTGACTATGTCCTCACCGTCTCGGTGAGCGTTGCAGCCGGGATCGCCGCGGTGACCTCGGCGGTGCCGACATTGTTCCACATGCGCGTTTCCCTGGCGTTGCTGGCGATCGCACTGGTCGCGATGATCAACCTGCGCGGCGTCCGGGAGTCGGCGACGATCTTTGCCGCTCCGACGTATCTGTTCATCGGCGCCTTGGGGCTCACCGTGATCGCGGGTACCGCGCGCGCTTTCGGACAGCCCCCGGTTCCGCCACACCTGGCATCTGGCCAATCCCTGGCACCGATCTCTCTCTGGTTGATCCTTCGCGCCTACGCGTCGGGCTCGGCCGCCATGACCGGGGTGGAGGCCATCAGCAACGGCATCCCGGCGTTCCGGCCGCCGGAGGCTCGCAACGCCGGCATCACGCTGATCTGGATGGCGGGCATTCTGATTGTGCTGTTCTTGGGCTTGACCTTCCTCGCGCATCAGCTCGGGATCGTCCCCAATGACCAGGAAACGGTCGTGTCCCAGATCGCGCGCGCGATCTTCGGCACGGGGCCGTTCTACTTCCTGGTGCAACTCTCCACGGCCCTGATCTTGATCCTGGCCGCCAACACCAGTTTTGCCGACTTCCCGCGGCTCGCCTCGATCCTGGCCCGGGATGCGTTCCTACCCCGCGCGCTGGCCAACCTCGGCGATCGGCTCGTGTTTGCCAATGGCATCGTGGTGCTGGCGCTGCTCAGCGGGGGGCTGGTGTACGTCTTCCGGGCCAGCACCCACGCGCTGATCCCGCTCTATGCCGTGGGCGTGTTCCTCTCGTTTACGTTGTCGCAGGCCGGTATGGTGAAGCGGTGGTGGACACGCCGCGAGCACGGCTGGGTCCGGCACATGGTGATCAACGGCGTCGGCGCGACCGTCACGGCGATCGTGCTCGCCGTGGTCGTGGCCACGAAATTCCTCCACGGCGCGTGGATCGTCTTGGTGCTGATCCCGGCCAACATCTGGATGATGTACAGGATTCAGCGGCACTACCAGGAGGTGCGGAATCAGCTCACGCTGGAAGGCGCGCAGATCCCCGACCCGATCCGCAGGCACAAGGTGGTGATCCCGGTGGGGGATCTGCATCGCGGGGTGTTGCCGGCCCTCCGATACGCCAAGTCGCTGAGCGGCGACGTCGTGGCGGTCGCCGTGGACATCGATCCGCAGAGGACGCGGAACCTCAAGGAGAAATGGGAACGGTGGGGGATGGGGGTGCCGCTCCGCGTCCTGAGTTCGCCGTATCGCTCGGTCCTGGAACCCCTGCTGCGGTTTCTGGATGGACTGGAGTGGGAGACTGGATTCGACCAGCAGATCACCGTGGTGCTGCCGGAGTTCGTGCCGGTCAAGTGGTGGCACTTCTTCCTGCACGGACAGACCGCCTTGCTCTTGAAGCTGACGCTCTACTTCCGCAGGCGTCAAGGTCACCGCGTCACGGTGGTCACGGACGTGCCGTACTATCTGAGCCCAGCCGAGGAGTCCGTGGCGGCGGGCGAGGCGGCGCCGGCGCCGCCTCGCATGTCGGGGCCGCTCGCGGGGGTGAGCGCGCTGTTCGTGGCCGTGGGCGTGCTGCTCGGTGTTGCGCTCATGCGCGGCTGGCCGCAGGTCGTGGTCGAGGTGCTCGGACTGTCCCTGGTAGTCTTGCTGGCCACGCTGGCGTTCATCGTGATTATCCAATCTTTCTTGTCCTAGACCCACGGCGCGAATCACAAATCACTGGTCGTATCTCCCCAGAACCAAACTCGCGTTGATTCCCCCAAACCCGAACGAGTTGCTCAGGATGTGATCGACGTGCGCCTCGCGCCCCTCGTGCGGAATGTAGTCGAGATCGCACTCCGGATCGGGGGCGTCCAGATTGACCGTTGGCGGCAGATAATCGTGCCGCAGCGCCAGCAGCGAGATCGCCGCTTCGATCGCACCCGTGGCGCCCAGCGCATGGCCGTGCATGGCTTTGGTGCCGCTCACCGGCACCCGGTACGCGTGTTCGCCGAAGACGGCCTTGATGGCTTTGGTCTCCACCGTGTCGTTGAGCGGCGTGCTGCTGGCATGCGCGTTGACGTAGCCGATCTGCTCGACGGCCAGGTCCGCCTCCTGCAGAGCCAGCCGCATCGCCCGTGCCGCCTGGGCCCCGGATGGCAGTGGGGCCGTCATGTGGTGGGCGTCGTTGGTTGTGCCGTACCCGAGGATTTCCCCGTAGATGGGGGCGTGACGTCTGACCGCGTGGTCCAACGATTCCAGCACGAGTACCGCAGCGCCCTCGGCCATCACAAAGCCGTCGCGATCCTTGTCGAAGGGCCGGCAGGCGCGTTCCGGCTCCTGGTTGCGGGTGGACATGGCCCGAATCACATCGAACGCCCCAAAGATGAGAGGCGACAGGGGACACTCTGCGCCGCCTGCCAGCATCAAGTCGGCCTGCTCCGTTTTGATCAACCGGAACGCTTCGCCAATGGCGATCGCCCCGGAGCTGCAACTGTCGGAATTGGCGCTGGTGGGTCCCGTCAACCCGAACTCGATGGCGATGTTGCACGATGCCGACCCGCTGAAAACCGCCAGGGCCAGGGTGGGCCTCACCTTCTTGATGCCTTCTCGTAGGAAGATCTCATGCTGTTCCTCGGCAAACGCGCCGCCGCCCAGCGCCCCGCCAATAAAACATCCACACCGATCCCGGTCCTCGTCTTCGAGGTGCAGACCGGCATCGTCGACCCCCTGACGGGCGACCGCGACAGCAAATTGCGCGAAGCGGTCTAGACGCCGCGCCCGTTTCGCATCCATGTAGGCGAGGGGGTCAAACTCCCCCACCTCTGCAGCCACCTGGCAGCGAAAGGGCGACGGGTCGAACCGCGTGAGCCGCGCCACCGCCGAACGCGCCCGGCGCATCCCGGCATACAGACCTGCGGATGCCATGCCGATCGGTGTCACCGCTCCGATCCCCGTGACCACAACGCGTTGCATTATGCTCCTCCTCCTACGTGCGCTCCGCGGCCTGTTTGATGGCCGCAAGCGTCTGGCGCGCGATCCAGTCGATGAAGAACGGTCCGACGATCAGGTTCGAGATCGGCCGGCCCACCAGGGGCCACGGGATGACCAAATCGTGCTCGATGATGACGCTGGTGCCCTCGCGTTGTGGGTGGAGAGACCACGCCACCCACATCCCGGTGGTGACGCCCTTAATGTGGCGGAAGATGAGACGCCGGGCGGCCGGCTGCCGCTCCTGCACCGCAGTCCACCGAGCTGGCCAGCCGCGGATACGGCCAGCCATCTCGAACACGAGCCCGTCCGGGGTGCGCGCCAGTACCCGGCACCACCGGTAGGCGCGGTGCAACGACGGCCATTGTTCCACATCCGCCGCCAGGGCGAAGACCGTATCGGCAGAGGCAAAGACAAGGGCCTCGTGCCTGGTGTGCATCGCCCTAGAGGAAGAGGCGCGCCAGGTATGCTGGCGAGAGGATGCCGCCCGGCGGCAGGACATCACCGGTGGCGCCGAGTAGATCGCCGGCCAACTCCGGTCGCATCCGTAGACGGCGCACCAACAGCGGCGTCATCTGCGGATGAAACGCCAGGCGCTGCAGCCAGCGTGAGACGGCCAGCCGGCCCGCGATCTCCCGGCGGCGATGCTGCGCGTATGTGAAGAGCTTCCGGTACGACAGATCATCGGTGGAGAGCGCCTCGGCGGCCACCCCGGAGGCGAGATGCGCCGAGCGCAGTGCCAGAAAGATTCCCTGGCCCGTCATCGGCTCGATTTGCCCTCCCGCATCTCCGATCAGCAGTATGCGGTCGGCCACAGCGTTGCGGTCAGCGAATCCGACCGGCCCGCTGCAGCGAAAGCGGCTCTCCCGCCGGGCGCCGGCCATCGCCTCTGCCAGCGCCGGCAGGGACGTCAGGGCGGCGTCGAATGTCTGCCGCGGACCTGCGTGCCGCCACAGACGCCGGGGAAGCGCCATGCAGACGTTTGCGACTCCACTGCCGAAGTGGGCCACACCCCCGTACATGCCGGGCCCGAGATGAAGCTCGCCTCCCGGCGCCGTCTGGACGAGTCCCGAGAAGTAGGCGCCGACGGTGTACCGTCCTGCCGCAGGCAAGATCAAGCGCCCCAGCCGCCTGGCAATTGCCGAGTGCATACCGTCGGCCGCGATGAGTAGTCGCGCGCGCCACCGGCGGCCCGACGCCGTCCGCACTTCGACCGCCTCCGGGTGGCTACGCACCGAGTCGACGGCGACACCCTCACAGATCGCGGCGCCGGCGCGCGAAGCATGTCCCAGCAACGCGGCATCGAGCCGCAGCCGCGGGATCAGCAACCCATGGCCTACAGGAAACCGCGCCTCGAATCGACTGCCGTCCTGTGCATACACGCGCATCCCGGAAATCGCCGACGCGCCTGTGTCGAACACGGCGGGGAGAGCCCCCGCGTCGCGCAACAGGTTGACGGCGCCGGGATTGCAGTAGTCGCCACACGGTTTGTCGCGCGGGAATGTGGCCCTGTCCACCACCAAGACCCGCACTCCCGCCGCCGCGAGGAGCGCCGCCGCGGTGCTCCCTGCCGGCCCCGCGCCCACCACGATCACGTCGGCATCGAGGCTCATGGTCGAATAGACGCAGTCGGGCGGTCGCGCAGTCGCGGAGTCGAGGACTTGGAAGCTGCGTCAGCAGGCCAGCGGATCAGCGCGACACGAAACATCGGATGCCTGCGTACCTCGACGCCAGACAGACCGGCCTGGGTCACCATCGCGTGAAACTCGTCGGTAGTGAACGAGCGCAGTACGGATAACGGACCGTCGTGCCTCGCCAGGCGGTTCCGCGTGAACAGACGTGTATCCACCCAAGCCCCGAGGTATGCTCCCCATGAGCGCACGACATCATTGATCAGAAACCCACCCCCGGCGACGCGGTCGATCTCCTGGAGGATGCGAACCGCCATGTCGAACGGAAAGTGGTGCAACGCCAGGCCGCAGATCACCACGTCCATCGCGCCGTCGGGGAACGGGAGCGCAAGCGCATTTCCGCGCAGCAGGGTGATCTCCGGATAGGCGTCGATGCCGCGCCGCGCCAGCGACAGAATCTCGGCGCTGAGATCGAGGGCGACGATACGCACGGGTACGTGATGCGTGCGGGCCCAGACCGCGATGGCGCGGGGGATGTCGGCGCTGGCTGTCGCGACATCGAGGACCGTAATCGGACGGTGCGAGAAGCGCGCCACGACGCGGCGCAGGTAGTTCAAGACCAGCGGATATCCACCGAACCATCGATTGGTGCGGCGAATATCGTCCAGCAGTCCTCCCAGCTCAGCCGGGTCCTGCCCGGGCGTGTCAAGGAACTCCTTGCCTGATTGTTTCGGCGGGCTGAGCATGACAGGAATGAAATTCTGGAACCGGGAGTACATCACACAGGGTGTTCGACGTTCGGGTGGATAGTACCCACCGGCGTGCAACGATCAGGTAACGGTGGCTACTGCGAAGGGTAGAGCCGCGTGGGGTCTGGCGGGTCCAAGTCTTCCAGATCCCAGTTGCGCACGGGAGGGTTGAGAGGTTTTGTGCGGGAGGTGGTCGTCCGGGCCGCGGGGGGAGCCGCCTCGGGTCGGCGGAGCACCAGCAACGCGGAAGCGATCGGGCGCTCCATCCCATCGGATGGATCGTTCACCACCCGGCCGCCCACCACCATGGTGGCCGAGGATCCGCCGTCGAGGTTCATCGCCTCGCGCGCACCAAGCTGGACCATCAACTCCGCCATCTCGCGCAGCGTCATCCCGGTATTCTGGCGGCCCCGGCCATCCACCGTCACCAGCAGCACCTTATTGGCCGCAGTGATGCCGACGGCAGTGCGCGGGGCGCGCTCGCGGACATGCCGCGGTGAGAACCATTCCCATGCGAATGGGACAAAGACCTGGCCGTCTTTCACCAGTCTGGGACCGCCGCCGACCGCACTCGCGATCTCGAGATCGGGCCACACCTCCAGCCGCAGCCACAAGCGATCGCCCACCCTGATGAACTTTGTGATCAGCTCGGCATCGTCGGGGGTTACCCCCAGCACATAACCGTCCTGCGGGATTAGAATCTTCCCGGTGGTGAGATGCTCGACGATGTCGTTGCGGACGATGGCCGCCGTCTGCAATGGCGGAGTCAGCGGGCCATAAAATCGGTTGTAGACGGCCAGACCTCCCGCGTGCGGCGGGTGGTTCACACCGGACACCCACAGGCTGGTCCGGCCGGCAGTCAAGACTCGACCGGTGAATTCGAACGGCACGATGGCAGGCTTTCCCTCCCGGGTGATGACGAACACGGAGCGGCGGTCTGTCGGAGTCGTCATGAGCTGCCCGTCGATGACGACCATTCCCAGCGGCATGCCCGACGTGCCGAAATACCCACCGTTGACCCCTGCCAGCGCCTCATACCGTGTGGCAATGATGCTGGTGGTCTCGAAGCCCGAGACCATGTCGGCCGCCAGCGCAGGGCGAATCTCCAGGGTTTGATCCTCCGGATTCACCCGCAGCACGTGAGCGGTGGTCAGGCCCGCGCCGGTGCGGATGCGCTGCCGTTCATAGACCACGCTGTTCGGCAGTGGCGCCGTCGCCATCCAGGGCGGGATCACAAGGATGATCAGCGTGTGAGAATCCTCATTGAGAAAGGTCTTATAGCGGGCGGGGCGCAGCAGATCGATCCGCACGCGGGCCAGCTCATCGGTAATCTGGTTGATGCGCACCGAGCGGACATATGGATGAGTAATGGTTTGCGACCGCCACTGCATGTGGCGGGCTTGCCACAGGTCCACGACGATGCTGGCGGATGACGCGACCGCGCGGTACGCGACCGGCCCGTCCAGCTGGATGAGGATCTTGCCGATCTCGCCCTCGGCCTCCCAGGCGATGTCGGTGATATGGACAATCGGAGAGTTGGCCGCGGAAACCTGCGGGACAAGCAGGACGGCGGCGAGCAGGAGAAGGACCAGTTGCCGCGGCAAGCCGACAATGTGAATCATGCAGTATCTACTATGAACATACCCCCCGCGGGGATAGGGCAGTCGGCCCCGCAAAAGAAAAGCGCCCCGGCCCACTAGCCAGGACGCTTACTGGACGGAAATTCGTGCCGTCCTACGAAGCCTTTCCTCTCAGGTGGGCCGGGGTCAGTCTACTCATCGTCGGCCTCACCTCCTTCCTCTATTAGCCACCTAAACGGGTCACAACTCCCGCCGCGGGTGGGCGAAAAACAGGACGAGCGTAGCATGCGGTCGATGGAGTGTCAAGGGTGCGGCGGCGAGCCCGTCGAACCTCACCCACTGATCCCCATGCATATCCCCCGACTCATCATCGCCGGCACCCACAGCGGAGTGGGGAAGACGTCGGTGACGCTGGGCCTGCTCCGCGCCCTGCGGCGCCGGGGCCTGACGGTCCAGCCCTTCAAAGTCGGTCCAGATTTTCTGGATCCCGGGCTGCACACCATCGCCGCGGACGCAGCGGGCGCGCGGATCTCACGCAACCTGGATGCCTGGCTGCTTCCTCATGCCACCGTCGTCGAACTGTTTGCGCGCGCCGCAGAGAACGCGGACATCGCGATCGCCGAGGGCATGATGGGTCTGTACGACGGGGTCGACGGCCGATCGGATGCCGGCTCGACCGCTGAGATCAGTAAACTGCTCCATGCTCCCGTGATCCTGGTGCTCGATGCGGCAGGCGCCGTGCGCAGCGCCGCCGCATCCGCGATGGGATTCGCCGGCTTCGATCCGGAGGTGATCATTGCGGGGGTGATCGCCGATCGCGTCGGCGGGAGCCGGCACGAGCGATGGCTGCGGGACGCCCTCCAGACGGCGGGGGTGCCGCTGCTCGGTGTCCTCCCATGGGATGATCGGCTTCGACTGCCCGAGCGCCACCTCGGTCTGGTGCCGGCCGCAGAACATGCCTCCGGTGACGCCGTGGAGGCCCTGGGCGATAGCGTGGAGGCCCACGTCGATGTCGATGCCCTCTTGCGGGCCGCGAACCTTGCACCGCCCCTGGTGGTACGAGGTCCCCTCTGCTTCCCGCCGATGCCGGTGCCGGAGACGGTGACCATTGGCGTGGCACGCGATGAAGCGTTTTCGTTCTACTATCAGGACGGACTGGATCTCCTGGAATCGCGCGGCGCCCGCCTCGTGCCCTTCAGTCCGATACACGATCGCAGCCTCCCGGACGTGCACGGTCTGTATCTGGGCGGCGGATTTCCTGAAGTCCACGCCGCCGCGCTGTCGGAGAATACTCGGATGCGAGCCGCCGTACGGAACGCGGCGGCGTCGGGAATCCCGGTGTATGCGGAGTGTGGGGGCCTGATGTACCTGGCGCAGCAGCTGGTGGATGGCGCCGGCCGCGAGCACGCCATGGCCGGGGTGCTCCCCGTGTCCACCTCCATGCAGCCGCGCCTGGCGGCGCTGGGATACGTGACGTTGCAGGCGACGACCGACACGCTCTTGCTGCGGAACGGCGAGAGCGTGCGCGGGCACGAGTTTCACTTCTCCACGGTGACGGCGAACGGGCCGGTAGAGTTCGGATTCGCTTCTGAGGGCGGCCGCGGCATCGCCGAGGGAAGAGACGGAATCTGCACGTCATCCCTCCTGGCATCGTATACACACCTCCACTTCGCGAGCCATCCGGCGATGGCGGAGCGGTTTGTAGAAGCCTGTAAACGCTACAAGAGCGGGATCCGGGATTAGGGATCCGGGATCCGATGAAGACCTCCCGCATTGTTCGGATCCCTGATCCCGGCTCCCTGATCCCGTAGTTGGAGAGGTGAGGTTGTGGCCAAACTCTCAGAGAACGAGATCCGCACTCGGCTCCGGGACCTCCCCGGATGGGAACTCACGTCTGAAGGCATCCGCAAGAGTGTGAAGTGCAAGGACTTTAAGACGGCGATCGCCCTGGTGAATGCCGTCGCGAACCTCGCCGAGGCTGCAAATCACCATCCCGATATCCTCATCTTTGGATGGAACAAGGTGACCTTCACCTTGATGACACACAGCGAGAAGGCTGTGACGGAGAAAGACCTGGCGCTCGCTGCGAGTATCGAGCGGGCGGCGCCATAAAGAAACGGGAACGCGGGAACGGGGGAACAACTACTTTCGAGGTTGGACGGGGGCGGTCGCGTTCCCGTGTTTCCCGCGATCCCCAGTTCCCGGTAGTCAGACGGGATACCCCATACTCTGCAGGGCCAGGCGGCCGTCATCGGTGAGGCGGGTGGGGGACCAGGGAGGACTCCAGACGAAGTCTACGGTGACATGTTCCGCGCCGACGGATTGGAGCTTGTTCTCGATCTCTCCGGCGATGGCCGGGCCGATCGGGCAGCCCACCGCCGTCAAAGTCATCTTGATGCTGACGTCGTTGCCGGCGATCTGCAGGTCATAGATCAGCCCGAGATCCCAGATGTTCACGGGAATCTCCGGATCAAACACGGTGCCAAGTACCTGCACGACCTTCTCGCGCGTGAGGGTGTCGGTGTCCGTAGTCTCGTTCATCACAGTCAAGTGTATCAACGACGCCACAGGCGGTCAAATTCTAATGGAGGCGTGAGGTGCGCATCCGGATCTGGTTGATCGCCGCGTTTGCCGTCTTCTTCGTCCTGGTCCCCACCCTGGCGCGATGGTACACGGACTGGCTCTGGTTTGGGGAGGTTGGCTACCGCCGCGTCTTCTGGGTCCCGCTCTTGTCGCGGATCGGGGTCACCCTTGTCGTCGCCGGCGCCCTCCTGCTTCTGGTGTGGCCGAACCTCCGTCCATTCCTTATGGTCCCAGAGTCCAAGGATGTGATCGACCTGGAGCCGGGCCGCGGCGGGCGGCGGACGTACCGCCGGGCGGCGCGACGCATGCGTTCGTCCGGGTTAGTGCTGGGAGTGCTGGCAGCCGTGGCGTTCATCGCCGGCGTTTCGGCATCGGCGCGGTGGCCGATGTTCCAGCAGTTCGTGCACGCCAGACCGTTCGGTGCCACCGACCCGCTCTTTGGCCGGGACATCGGGTTCTTTGCCTTCAAGCTCCCGGTGTACCAGTTCATCGAGTCGTGGCTGTTCTCGTGGCTGATGATTATCTTCTTGACGGTCGCGGCGGGCTACTACCTCAGGCATGCCCAAGACATGGTGCACGGAGTGTGGGCGCTTCCATCTGGCCCTCGGGCGCATCTCAGCCTGCTGGCCGGCTGCATCTTGCTGATACGGGGGTGGGGGTTCTGGCTGGATGGCTATGACCTGGAGTTTTCGCCTCGCGGAGCCATCGTCGGCGCCACGTTTACGGACGTTCACGCCGTCCTTCCGGCGCTGCGCGCACTGACCATCCTGTTCGTGGTCTGCGCGGGGTTGATGTTTGCCAATGTGCGGCTGCGCACGCTCCGGCTGGCGGCTCTAACCGTCCTGGTGATTGCAGTAGCCTGGATCGTCGGTCTGGGTGTTTCCCCCCGGCTGGTGCAGCAACTACGCGTGACGCCCAACGAGTTGACCGTCGAGACGCCGTACATTCGGAATGGCATCACCGCGACCCTGCGGGCGTTCGGGCTGGACCGCCTCCAGGAGCGGGAGTTCTCGGCCGATCCGGTCACGCCTGAGATTGCGGCCCGGAATCGGGCCACGATCGAGAACGTGCGGTTATGGGATTACCGGCCGCTGCTGTCGGCCTATCAACAACTGCAGGGACTGCGGCCCTACTATGTCTTCGGGGACGTGGACATCGACCGCTACCGCATCGCCGGCACTCCGCGTCAGGTGATGCTGGCGGCGCGCGAGCTGGACCCGGGACGGCTGACCCCGCAGGCGCGTACGTGGGTGAACGAGCACCTCGTCTACACCCACGGCTACGGGCTGGTGATGAGTCCGGTCAATCGCGTGTCAGAAGAGGGCATGCCGGAGTTCTTCCTTAAGGATATTCCTCCTTCGGGCCTATCCGATCTCGCCGTGGCGCAGCCCCAGATCTATTTCGGAGAGCACACCGGGGGCTACGTGATCACCAACACGCGGGTGCAAGAGCTCGATTACCCGCGCGGCGACGAGAACGTGTACACCACCTACCGGGGCCGGGGCGGCATCCCGCTGACGCGTCTGCGGCGCCTGGCATTCGCGTACAGGTTTGGCGACGCCCGGCTACTGCTCTCCTCTGATATCTCCACGCAGAGCCGGCTGCTGTTTGCGCGCGAACTCCTCACCCGCGTGCGCCGCATCGCGCCATTCCTCTCCTACGACCAGGACCCCTATCTGGTCGTGGCGGGCGGCCGGCTGAAGTGGATTGTCGATGCCTACACAGCGACGGATCGCTATCCGTACGCCACCCCGGTCTCAGGCATCAACTACATCCGCAACTCGGTGAAGATCGTGACGGACGCGTATGATGGAACCGTCGACTTCTATCTCGTGGATCCTTCCGATCCGCTGGCCGGTAGCTTCGCCGCGATCTTCCCGGAGCTCTTCAAGCCCGCAGCCGCGATGCCGCCGGAGATCGTCCCCCACCTGCGGTACCCGGTCGATCTGTTCCAGATTCAGGCCCAGGTGTATGCCACGTTCCACATGCGCGACCCACGGGTCTTTTACAATCGCGAAGATGTGTGGGCGATACCCAACGAACTCTTCGGGAACGAGAGCGTGCGGGTGGAACCGTACTACGTCACCATGCGCCTTTCCGGCGAGCAGCCGGAATTCATCCTCATCCTCCCGTTTGTCCCCGCCAACCGGGACAATATGATCGCCTGGATGGCGGCGCGCAACGACGCCCCGCACTACGGCGAAGTGGTCGTGTACCGGTTCCCCAAGGACCGTCTGGCCTTCGGGCCGATGCAGGTGGAGTCTCGGATCAGCCAGGACGCTGTCATCTCCCAGCAGCTCACGCTGTGGAACCAGGAGGGGTCGCGCGTCCTCCGCGGCAACCTGCTGGTCATCCCGATGGAAAACGCCTTGATGTATGTGGAGCCGCTGTTCCTTCAGGCGGAGCGGAGCCACCTGCCGGAGCTGAAGCGGGTTATTGCGGCCACCGGTCCACGCATTGTGATGGAAGAAAGCCTCGAAGCCGCGATGGCCAAACTGCTGGGTGCTGCGCCGCCGGCGCCACAGCCGCCCGCGGGCGCCGTCGTGCCGCAGACGGTGCAGGAACTGATCACGCAGGCGGGGGCCACCTATCGCCGCGCCCAGCAACTGCTGCGGCAGGGCGATCTGGCGGGGTATGCGAGGGAGATGGAACGGTTGGGCGAGATCCTTCGCAAACTTGAGGAATCAAAGTAGCCAGTATCCAGTACCCAGCAGCCAGTAAAACGACTCGGCATCTGCTGGTTACTGGTTAGTGGTTACTGGCTACCGGTTCCTGGCTACTGGTTCCTGGCTACTGGTTCCTGGGGTCCGACTCAACCGCCTGGTCGCCGGGACGCTCAGCGGAGTCGCGCCGCACCAGCAGCTGCGTCTCGCGGTCGATTACATCCTCAGGCGTCCACTTCCCTACCCACAGCACCATTGGATCTTTTTGCTCGTCCATGTTCTCCCTCCCGCTTTTCGCTCTTGCCTACGCACCGCCATCGCGGGTAGGCGACGCCCCCTCACCCGTGCCCTCTCCCCACCGGGAGAGGGGAAAGAGGT
The DNA here is from genome assembly GCA_005882335.1 of Candidatus Segetimicrobium genomatis. Classification (GTDB taxonomy): domain Bacteria; phylum Sysuimicrobiota; class Sysuimicrobiia; order Sysuimicrobiales; family Kaftiobacteriaceae; genus Telluricultor. Next base: position 23,208 of record VBAP01000005.1, on the reverse strand, counting down.
TGAAGCCTACCGGCTTCCCACCTAAAACACATAACGCCCCCGCGCAACCGCGGAGGCGTCGTGGCCTCGCATTCTTCCACTTTATTCCGTTAGCGTCATCTTAGCATGCAGGCGGCACCTGTCAAGCCGAATGCAGTCCCAGGGTCCATCCCAAAGTTTTGTGATCGAGACCGTAGGGAGCGAGACTGGGCGACCCTCGGAACCGGGCCCCGAAGTGCGGCTAAGGAGTGACTCAGTTACGGGTCCCGTATCCGAGGCTCGCCCAGTCTCGCCATCGATATCCGAGGGCAGAGAGCGACAATCGGAGGTGGGATGAGGACCTTGGGCAAGGGGACCAGTAGCTCAGCCACTCCTTAGCCGCTCTTCTGGTCCCCGGTCCAAGGTCCTCATCCCACCGGCGGTTCTTGCCACGCCCGGCGATCACTGGAGAATGTTCCTCCGCATCATCACAGATATTGAGATGGATCAGCGGTCCAAGGTCCCCGGTCCCGCAGTTTAGCTTTTGAAGGTTGCCTTCCTCACGGTGTGCTTCTCAACTCGATCGAGCGCGACCCGGAAGCCAAGCCCAGGAGAAGCCGGCACGGTGATCGTCCCATCACGGTTCAGGGTCACAGGCGGGTCAATGAGGTCTTCATGATAGTAGCGGTCGCTGGCCGAGACATCTCCGGGGAGCCGGAAGTTGGGGAGTGAGGCCAGCGCGAGATTCGCGGCGCGGCCGACGCCTGTCTCCAGCAACCCACCACACCATACCGGAATGCCGCGTTGCTGGCAGAGATCGTGGGTGGCCACGGCCGCCGATAGGCCGCTCAGGCGTGCCGCCTTGATGTTGATCACCCGGCAGCTGCCCAGCTGGATGGCCTTGCGGGCGTCATCGGGGCTGACGATGGATTCATCCAGGCAGATCGGCGTGCGGAGTTGCGCCTGGAGCGCCGCATGATCCACGATGTCATCCTCACCCAGCGGCTGCTCGATGAGCAGGAGATCATACTCGTCCATGGCGCGGAAGACATCCGCCTGCTCGAGGGTGAACGCGGAATTGGCGTCCACCTGCAGACGGATGGCCCCGAACGCGCGGCGGACCTCGCGCACGACCTGGACGTCCCATCCGGGCTTGATCTTGATCTTGATCCGCAGGTACCCGCGGCGGAGGAAGTCGGTGACCCGGGCCAGCAACGCATCCACCGACGGCTCGATGCCCAGGCTGACGCCGGCCTCGATCGCCTGCCGCGTCCCCCCCAGCGCCTTCGCCAGAGGGATCTCACGCTGCTGACTGTACAGATCCCACAGCGCCGCTTCCACTCCGGCTTTTGCCATGTGATGGCGGCGGAGGTGCCGGACCAGCGGCGGGAAGTCTTGTGGGTGGGCGATCTCCCGACCGAGCAGCAGCGGTAAGATGAAGCGCTCCAGGATGTGCCAGGCGGTGCCGGTCGTCTCTTCGTTATATAACGGCGCGGTCTCCACCGGCACCTCTCCCCAGCCCTCCAGTCCATCGGTGCCCAGGCGTATCAGCAGGCACGAGTGGGTGTCCTGACGCCCGAAGCTGGTTTCAAACGGGAAGACCAGAGGAAGTTCAACCTGGCGCACTTCCGCCCACGCAATTTTCACAGATGGCCCTTTCGTCCAGCTGCGACGCTCCGCCCCGCGGAGTGGGGGCCCGGATGCGGTCCGGTCTGTCGCTGCAGAATGTACGACCCAGCGGCCTCGCCGGGTGCGGTCACAAAATCCACGGCCTGGTAACCGAGGGCGAAATAGTGCTGGAACACACCACGAGACGCCATCCGCCAGGCCAGAGCCAGATCAGGTACGCGGCTCTTCATCTCGCCGAACGTCGCGGGGACTTCGACCCGCACCACCGCCTCGCGGTGGTCCAGGGCCGTCTGCGGCGCGAGCGTGCCGCCACGCATCATCCCAGCCAGCGCCGCAGGCGCGCCCGGCCACGACCGCGGGGGCGCGTCGCCGGTGAGTCTGGTCTCGACCGCAGGATCGCGCAGCCACCAGTCCACCTCCAAGCGGTCACTGGGCAGTCCGCGGTTGATGGCATCAGGCATCTCGCCGTAGTAGTCGACGTAGTAACGCGAGGCCGTCACCCCCAACTTGCGGAGATTGAACGAGGCATTGAGGCTCTGCAGCGGATCGTAGGTCCACACCATCCGGTCGAGGCCGCGTTCCAGCGCTTCCTGCCGTTGCGCACGCTTGAGCAGGAAACCGATGCCGCGGTCCTGAAGGCCAGGACGCACACCGGCCATGTGCGAGTAGAATAGGAGCTCACCGTCTCGCAATCCGATGAAGCCGTAACAAAATCCTACCAGTGTGGCGTGTTCGTCGAACGCCCCGAGCAGCACGCCGCCGGCACTGACGGCTGCTCTGAGCTGGTGCAGGGGCACCACTTCCAGGTCGGGCATGCCCCACACGTCGCGCTGCAACGTTTCCACGGCGTGGAACCCGCTGGCATCGGTGATAGGTCGGACTGTGATCGCCGTCATCGCCACTCACTCTACGACGACGCCGAGAGACGTCGCAAGAAAAATTCTTCGACGCCCAGCAGGAAAATCACGCATCGGCGTCGCATGTTTCGTGTTAAGTGAAGCGATAGGTTCCGGATGCACGAGGTGCATGCGAGTGCACCAGCGCGCTGAGTCACATCTCGGTGCGCGATCACGAGCGCGGCAGCGCAAAGGGGGGAGCTCAGTGGCGAAGAAGAAGGCCAAGAAGAAGAAGTAGTAGCTCCCACCGAGCAGATGCTCGAGCGCGGCGACGGTGATCAGAGCCGTCGCCGCGTTTTCTTTTTCGCGCGTTCCCGCTTTTCCGCGTCCTGTCCCGCGTTGGTCCGGTACATCTGATCCCGCAGGTCCTGCAGACGGTCGCTCAATCCGACCGGCGGCTGTGGAGTCGTGTGCAGGTCGCGCAGCGCCGGCCGAAGACCGGCCAGCCGATCGTGACACCGCCCGCGCATCGCCTCCAGCGAATCCTGGGTGATCGTCCGGCCGCCGGCCATGGCTTGTGCCAGCAGCGCCGTCGCGTCCGGTGGGGGCGGTTCCTCCCGCAGGGCGATGGTGTCGTGCATTGCGCCGCCGTTCCCCCGCACTCGCCAGACCTGTTTGCGGCCGGGCAGGGTGGCTTTGCCGGTGGACAGTTTGATCTTGGGGCCGCTACTGTCCTCGACGAGCTTGTAGACCCCGCCCAGATTTGGCACGTCCTCCGAGGTTCCCATGCGCGTGCCGACTCCGAATGCCCCAACCGCGGCCCTGCGCTCCAGCAACTCCTCGATCCGGTACTCGTCGAGATCCCCGCTGAGAAACACCTGCACCTCGGTCTGCCCGGCCTCATCGCAGATGGCCCGCACCCGGCGGCTCAGCGCCGCGAGCTCATCGATGCTCTCATAGCTGTCGATGCGGACGCCCCGCAGCCGGTGACCTCGCGAGGCCATCTCCTGGGCCACAGCCATGGCGTTGCGGGTGCCCTGCAGCGTGTCATACGTATCGATCAAGAGCACGGCGTTGTGCGGAAAATCCCTGGCGAACGCCCGGAAGGCGGAGAGTTCGTCCGCAAAGGACATGACGTAGGAATGGGCCATCGTCCCATAGACAGGGATCCCGTAGTGCATGCCGGCGAGCACGTTTGAGGTCCCGGTGCATCCAGCGATGTACGAGGCCCGTGCGACCTTCATGGCCGCATCGGCGGCGTGGTCGCGGCGGGGCGAAAAGTCCACGACCCCACGCCCGGCGGCGGCCAGCACGACCCGCGCCGCCTTTGAGGCAATCATCACCTGGAAGTTCAGGGTATTTAAGAGGAACGTCTCGATCAGCTGGGCTTCGATCCGGGGTGCGGTGATCTCCAGCAGCGGTTCCAGCGGGAAGAACAGCTCTCCTTCCGGTATGGCCCAAACGTCGCCGGTGAAGCGGAAGCCGCGCAGGTAGTTCAAGAAGCCATCGCTGAAGAGCCCGAGACTGGCCAGGTAGTCGAGCTGCGCGTCGTCAAACCGCAGGTGTTCCAGGTAGTAGAGCACCTGCTCCAGGCCCCCGCTGACCAGGAACGCGCGGTTGGACGGCAACCCGCGGATGAACAGGTCGAACGTCGCCGGCTCGTTCATCCCGTGGCGCAGGTAGCTATCGGCCATGACCAGTTCATACAGGTCCGTCAACAGCCCCATGTTTTGCGGGGTGACGAAGCCGAAGCGCGGGTAATTGGTCATACGCTCAACGCCTGGAGTCAGCAGCAGGCAGTCTGCAGTCGGCAGTCAACATACGGCCTCGACGTATTCATTGTACTGTGCAGTGACTGCTGACTGCCTACTGGTGACTGCCTACTGGAAAGGTAGCGCGCGATCTTCATGGATTGGGACGGGGTGAATCTACCGCGTGTTTGTTCGCGCGGCGGTACAGCGCTCCTCCTATGCTATAATCGCTGTCATCAGTCATCGGGAACGCGGTTCCCCCGTTCCCGTGTTCCCTTGTTCCCATCATTTCGCTTTTGGGAGGTGTGGCATGGCTGTTGAGATCGGTAAGCGCGTGCCCGACGTGACGCTGGTCAGCAGCGAGCGCAAGGCCGCCAAACTCTCCGAGTTCCTCGGCAAGCCCACGGTGCTGGTCTTTTTCCCCGGCGCCTTCACGGGCGTGTGCACGAAGGAGTTGTGCACATTTCGCGACGGAATGACAAAGTTCAACGAGATGAAGGCTCAGGTCCTTGCGATCAGCGTCGATAGCCCCTTCGCCCAGAAGGCATTTGCCGAGCAGAACAAGTTGAACTTTACGCTCCTCAGCGACTTCAGGCGTGAGGCGGTACGGACATTCGGGATCGAGGATCCCAACTTCATCAACGGCCTGCTGCCCGGTGTGGCCAAGCGATCGGTCTTTGTGCTCGATAAGAATGGGATCGTGACGTACCGGTGGGTATCCGACAACCCCGGCGTCGAGCCGACCTATCAGGAAGTGGAGGCGGCGGTACGAAAACTGGCAAACTGACGGGAACGCGGGATCGCGGGAACCCCCACGCTCGCCAAGCGAGCTCGGGGCGGTGCACGGGAACACGCGATCGCGGCAATATAACAGGCGCGACGGAAAGAATCGAACCTCCCTCCGTCTTAGGGATTCTCGACGGCGGGCATCTGATCTTTGTTCCCGCGTTCCCCCTTTCCCGCGTTCCCGCCCTTCACTAGTCCCGACACCCTCACGCCCACCAGCCGCACCGGCCGGTCGAGCGTGAAGCGATCAAGGAGTGCGACAGCCGTCCTGCGGATCGCGTCCCCATCATCGATCGGCTCCGGCAGGGTCAGGGCGCGGGTGTGGGTGCGGAAGTTGTGGTAGCGGATCTTCAGCGTGACCGTCTTCCCGCGGTATCCTTCCCCGTGGAGGTCCCCGACGACTTCAGCGGCCAGCTCTGAGATTGTCTGTACGATCGTCTCGCGCCGGCGAGTGTCATACTGGTAGGTGGTTTCGCGGCTCAGAGATTTCGGTTCCCAGTCCGTCACGATCGGGCTGTCATCCTCGCCGCGGCAGGTGTGGTAGAGGTCCTCCCCCCAGTGGGGACCCAGCAGATCCTGGAGTTGGGCCAATGGGACGCGCTGTAGATCCCCCACCGTCCGGACTCCGAGCGTCTCCTCAAGCCGCGCCGCGGTCTTTGGACCGACTCCCCACAGCACGATGGCCGGGAGATCGCGGAGCACTTTTGTCGTCGTTTCTGGCGTGATCTGGGTCACAGCGTCCGGCTTGCGCAATCCTGACGCGATCTTGGCGAGCAGCTTGTTGGGGCCGATCCCGATGGACGCGGTCAGCCCCGTGTCGTCCTTGATCCTGCGCCGGATCTCCTCCGCCAGCGTTGCGGGTTCTTCGGGCCGGCTGCTGACGTCCAGAAACGCTTCGTCCAGCGACAGCGGCTCGACCAGCGGCGAAAATTCGCGCAGGATGGCCATGATCTTCCGCGAGGCCGCGCCGTAGGCGGAGAAATCGACGGGGAGGAAGACGGCATCCGGACACTTGTTGTACGCGGTCCGCAGCGGCATGGCGGAATGGATGCCGTAGGCCCGCGCTTCGTAGGATGCGGTCGACACGACGCCGCGACTGTGTGGGTTGCCTGATCCTCCGACGACCACTGGTTTCCCCCGCAGCTCCGGCCGTCGCAACTGTTCCACCGCCGCGAAGAAGGCATCCATATCGACGTGCAGGATCGTGCGGTTCATCGTCGTGTGGCGCCGGCTCTCCGTTGCCGCAACCAGCTCAGCAGGGCCGTGTGTACGAACGCCTCGTCGCCATTAATCGCCAGGCGGTGCGCCACGCCTCCGAGCGCCTGTTCCGCATCGGCGAGCAGCCGGGGGGACAAGTCAAAGAGGCGCGTCATCTCCGTCGCCGGCGCCGCGCCGGTCGTCCGCAGGTATCGCTCCAGGACCTCGGTCGCGGCCCGCGCGGTCGTGATGGTTCCAGCCGCGCGGACCACCTGGGGCAGCCACCGGTCGAACGTATCCCAGATGAAACTGTAACTCCCACGCTCACTCTCCCCTACCTTGCTGATCAGAAACCGCCCCTGCAGGTCGGACAGGGCCCGGTGGAAGGCGGCGCCCTGCGCCGAATGATGCAGCGCTGCGCCCCGCTCACTGCGGGATACGAATTGCTTCCGCAGCATCCAGGTGGAGCAGGGTCCATGCCCGCGCACATGCTCGTAGATCTCCCTGGCCAGCAGGCTGAGGCGCCCTTCCCGGTAGGCCTGCAGGTAATCGTCGGCTTCGCCGGCATTGCCCGTCAGGGTGAAAAAGTGCGGGACGAAACGCAGTGAGACATACGTGGGCTTGCGCCGGATTACTTTCCCGTAAAGCAGCTTCTTTTCGGTGGCGAGTTCGTCTTTCCACTGCCAGGCCCACTCCCACCTGCGGTTGACGCTGCGGGTGGCCAAGACGTCAAAGAGCCCCGGCAGGCCGCCGGGTCCGCTGGTGAAGGCGTAGCAGAAACCCAGGTGGTTGACGAAGGCCAGCGCCGCCCGTTTCGTACGCACCCGGTGCCGGGTGAGCACGGCGGTGCGGTACCGGGCGACCTCGCGCCAGGACGGACCCATTGACGTATGCGTATCCGTTCTTTGTGTTCGACCTCGGAACCCTGCCCGCACAGGAATTCGGCGTCAATGGCGGAGGTTATGAATGGTTGGTGGGGAAATTACGGCGGAAGGAGAAGCACAGGAAGCACCGATGTCGACAATGCGCATAGAGACGCTGGACAACGGTCTCGTTGTCCTGCTCCAGGAGCAGCACACCGTCCCCGTCGCCACATTCTGGGTGTGGTACCGGGTGGGCAGCCGTAACGAGATTCCTGGTCTGACCGGAATCTCGCACTGGGTGGAGCACATGCTTTTCAAGGGCACCCCGACCCATCCAAAGGGGATGCTGACCCGGCACATCGACCGGTTGGGCGGCCGCTGGAACGCGTTCACGTGGAAGGACTACACCGCATATCATGAAGTGTTGCCGGCCGAGCACCTGGGCGTCGCGATTCGCCTGGAGGCGGATCGCATGGCCAACACGATCATGGAGCGCTCCGAGGTGGAAAGCGAGCGCACGGTCATCATCTCCGAGCGAGAGGGGAGCGAGAACTATCCTTCCTATCTGTTGCGCGAAGAAGTGGACTCCGCCGCGCATAAGGTGCATCCGTACCGGATTCCGGTCATCGGGTGGAAGGACGACCTGCGGACGATGGCCCGGGACGATCTGTACCAGTATTACCGGACGTACTACCATCCCAACAACGCCGTGGCGATTGCGGTCGGGCCGTTTGACGCGAATTCGATGGTGGAACCGATCAGGCAGGCATTCGCCGACGTTCCGGCGGGCCCCACCCCCCCGAAGGTCCGGGTGCGGGAGCCGCAGCAGGAGGGAGAACGCCGGGTCGTGCTGCGCCGGTCCGGCGGGGCGACCGCATATCTGCACATCGCCTTTCACGTGCCGGCCGCGTCGCACCCGGATCTGGCGGCGCTGCTGGTCGCCGACGGCCTGCTCTCCGGGTTCAAGAGTTTCGTGCCGTTTGACCAGGGTGGGGGAGGGCGCAGTTCACGCTTGTACCGTGCCCTGGTGGATGGCGGGCTGGCCAGCGACGCCAGTTCTGTGCTGACCCCCAGCACCGACCCGACCGTGTTCCGCGTAATGGCCACGGCCCGGGCGGGTGTCGATACGGCTGCCTTGGAACGCCGCACCTTGGACGAAGTGGCGCGTCTGGCACACGAGGCTGCGGGGACTCTCGAACTGGAGAAGGTGAAGAAACAGGCGAAGGCTCAGTTCGTCTTCAGCCGCGACGGCGTGTTTCGCACCGCGATGGGGCTGGGGGCCTTCACCATTGTGGATGGGCCTGAGGCGTTTGCATCGCTACTGACGCGGATTGACCTGGTCTCCTCCGACGACGTTTTGCGTGTGGCGGACGCGTACTTCACCGAGAAGAACCGCACCGTGGGCTGGTATCTGCCGGAGATGGGTGCCACTACCGCAACCGCCCAGGCCGCCCTGCGCCCCGAGGTCTTCTTTGTGTCCCAGCCTGCCCCGTACCCACCGGCGAGCTCAACTGGCGCAGCACGCGAAGGGTCTCCACCGGTTGGTACGGGGCCTTCCCGCGCGCAGGTCCAGGCTCCGCCGATTACGGCACAGACCGTCGCTCGAACCGAAATGCGCAACGGCCTCGTCGCGCTCGTCAAGGAGACACGGGGGACCGGCATGATCGCCGTGCATGGGTATATCAAGGCTGGCGCGATGTACGATGGGGAGCGCAGCGGTCTGGCGCGTTATGTCGCCGCGATGTTGCAGAGGGGAACCGGTCGTTACGCCTCGCACGAGCTGGCAGAGCGTCTGGATGGGCTCGGCGCCTCTCTCGTGATTCGGGCCGACACGGAGGTGGTGGGCGTCAGCCTGCGCGCGCTGGCCGAAGACGCCGCAGAGGCATTCCGCCTGCTCAGCGAGGTGCTGATCCGTCCGACGTTTCCTCCAGAAGAGATCGAGAAGGCCAGAGGCGAGCTGCTCACCTCGATCCGCATCGGCATGCAAGACACCCGCCTGATGGCGGAACGCACGTTCCGCAGGCTGCTCTTCCCTGAATCGCACCCGCACCGGCAGATGCCTGACGGTGAGGAGGCCGTCATTGCATCCCTGGCCCGTGCCGATCTGGAAGCGTTTCACCGCGATCGCTACCGGCCCGAGGCTGCGCTCTTTGCCGTGGTGGGCGATACGCGCCGTGGCGATGCGCTGGCGACAATCGAAGAGTTGTTTTCGCCCTGGTCGAGGCGCGACGGATGGGCGTTGCCTCCTGTCCCGCCTGTGCCGAGGCCGGCGGGTGCGTTGCGCGGGGAACACCGCATGGAGGGCAAGACCCAGTCTGACATCGTGCTGGGCGCGCCCGGCATGGCGCGAACCGATCCATCGTACTATGAAACCATGATGGCCAACCTTATCCTCGGCCAGCTGGGGATGATGGGACGGCTGGGGGACCGCGTTCGCGAGCGCCAGGGCATGGCGTACTACGCCTTCAGTGATCTGCGCGCCGGTCTGCTGGCCGGGCCGTGGGTGGTGCGCGCCGGCGTGAATCCGGCCAACGAGCACGCCGCCATCGAGGGCATCCTCGCCGAGATCCGCCGGTTCCAGGACGACGGGCCCGAAGACGCGGAGCTGGCCGACGCCCGCGACTTCCTCATCGGTTCACAGGCGGTGCGGCTGGAGACCAACCCCGGCATTGCGCAGATGCTGGCCGACATCGAGTTGTTTGAGCTTGGGCTCGACTACCTCGTACGCTATCCGGGACTGATCCGCGGCATTGCCCGCGATGCGATCATGCAGGCGGCGCGGAAGTTTCCAAAAGACTCGTACTGCCTGGCCATCGCGGGGCCGCACCGCGCCTGATGGGCGACGGGTTTGCCGCCCGAGTCGCGATCATCGGAGGGACCGGCCGGCTGGGACTCGGTCTGGCCAGACGCCTCCAGGCAGCCGCCGTAGAGGTCGTGATCGGATCACGCGATCCGGCGCGGGCCGAGACGGTCGCACAGTCAATCGGGTTGCCTGCCCAGGTGGGACGGTCCAACGTCGAGGCCGCAGGTTCAGCTGAGGTGATCATCGTCACCGTTCCGTACGATGCCCACGCGCAGATTTTGTCTGGGATTGCGGATGCGACGGCCGGGAAGGTCGTCGTAGATACGACGGTACCCTTTGCGGATCCCGCCCTTCGATCATACTCAGGGCGCCCTGAGCGAAGTCGAACGGGCGCAGCGGTGCGACCGGAGGCCGATTCTGCGGCAGAAAATGCGCGCCGGATGCTACCCGGGGCCCGTGTCGTCGCTGGTTTTCACACCGTGAGCGCATCGATGCTGGCCGACCTTGCCAGACCGCCACACGGCGACGTCCTGTTGTGCGGCGATGACGAGGACGCGAAGCAGGTCGTCGCCCGGCTGGTACGCGCGATCCGGATGCGACCGGTCGATGTGGGTCCGCTGGTCCAAGCCCGCATCCTGGAGCAGCTGGCCCTCCTCCTGCTGAGCCTCAACCGGCGTTACAAGAAACGGGACCTGGGGATTGAGATCGTGGGACTCGACTGAAGCAGAACTGCGGGATCAGGGATCCGGGATCAGATGAATGACGAAGACGTGCGCCGACAGTCGCGACGAAGGAGGCGGGTAATGCATTTCTTACTCATTGTGAATCTTCGGATCCCGGCTCCCGGATCCCGGCTCTCGTAATTCTGCATGCGTACTCTAACGGTCTGGGTTCCAGTGGGCTTTCCCGATGTCCGGCCCGGAGATGATCTGCCCCGTCTGATCCTGGAAATTTTTCGTTTTAATGACGTGGCCCCGGAAGACTTGGATGTCCTGGTCGTCGCGCAGAAGATCGTTTCCAAGGCCGAAGGCAGCGTCGTCAATCTGGACGAGATCACTCCGGGACCGCGGGCGTTGCAACTGGCGGAAGAGGCGAAAAAAGACCCGCGACTGTGCCAGGTTATCTTGAATGAGTCCCGTGCTGTGCTGCGCGTGCGGCCGGGGTTGATCATTGCCGAACACCGGCTGGGATTCATCTGCGCGAACGCCGGGGTCGACCACAGCAACGTCGGCCTCGGTCCGCAATGGGTGGCGATGCTCCCCAAGAATCCGGATGCCTCCGCCGAGGCGATTCGGCAGGCGATTGCGGAAGCACTCGGCGCGCGGGTCGGGGTCATCATCAATGACACGCACGGCCGGCCATTCCGCGAAGGCGCCGTTGGGGTCGCCATCGGCCTTGCTGGGATGGAGCCTCTGTACAGTTACATCGGCGAACAGGATCTCTACGGGTACGTGCTCCAGACATCGGTAGAAAGCGTGGCGGACGAGCTGGCATCTGCCGCAAGCCTGTTGCAGGGCCAGGCCGCCGAAGGGACACCACTGGCGTTGATCCGCGGTGTGCGGATCGAACCGGGTCGTGGCGGGGCGGGGCGACTGCTCAGGCCGGCGGAGAGGGACCTTTTCAGATAACAGTAACCACTAGCCAGTATCCAGTAGCCAGTACACTAGAACAGCTCGCCTTGACTGGTTACTGGTTACTGGCTACTGCATACTCTGAGTACAGGCTATGACGATATACAAACGCGAGGACGACGAATATGAAGATTAAGTCCGTCAAGTGCCGTATGCTGGCTGCAACGCTGGACACCCCGATTCAGTTCGGCATTGGGGCATTCCCGACGTTCTCCGCGACGCTGGTCGAGGTCGCAACCGATGACGGCCTGGTCGGGATCGGTGAGTGCATCGTGCGCCGGGCGCCCCAAGCGACCCGGGCTATCGTCGACCACATGCTGGGGCCGGTGCTCATTGGTCGCGATCCCCACGATGTCGAGGGTCTATGGGATGAGATGTTCCAGCAACTTCGCGGTTGGGGGCACTATCGGGGATTCGTGTTTGAAGCCCTGAGCGGCGTCGATACCGCGCTGTGGGACATCTTGGGCAAGGCGGCCGGGCTGCCGGTGTACAAAGTTCTGGGCGGTGCGGGCAGGCCACGCGTTCCCTGCTACGCATCGTCCGTCTACTTCGCCGAGGTCAAAGAGATGGCGACCCAGGCCGCAGATCAAGCGCGCCGGGGCCACACCGCCATCAAAGTGAAGATCGGTCGCAGCCCGCAGCTTGGCGGCCGGCGGATGGACGTGGCATCGGTGAAGGCGATTCGCGAGGCGGTGGGACCCCGGGTGGACATCATGCTGGATGTCAACAGCGCCTACGACGCCGCAACAGCCATCGCGGTGTGCCGGCAGCTCGAACCGCTGGATATCACATGGATCGAAGAGCCCGTGCCGCCGGACGATCTGGATGGCTACCAGCGCGTTCGCGCGGGGCAGAGCATCCCCGTGGCTGCCGGGGAGAGCGAGTTCGGCGTGTTCGGATTCCGGGAGCTGATCCGGCGAGGAGCCATCGATGTCGTGCAGCCGGACGTGGCGCGGGTGGGCGGTTTCACCGGTGCACGCCGCGTGGGCGCGCTGGTCCATGCCCACAACCTCCGGTATGCGCCCCACACCGGGTTCTCCGCCGGGGTCTCACACCTGGCCTCGCTGCACGTGGCCGCCAGTGTCCCGAATCTCATGACGTACGAGTACTTCTTTGCGCCCAACCCGCTGCGGGATCTGTTCACGGAACCGTTTCCCGAACCCAAGGAAGGGTTCATCGACGTGCCGCACGGACCGGGACTCGGACTGGAGCTGGACGAACGAGTGCTGAAGAAGTTTGAGATAACATAAAGATGGGAAGGCGGGAACGGGGGAACGCGGGAACGACCGATACGGAGCAGCGGGTAGTTTCGCGTCCCCGGGTTCCCGCGATCCCGTGTTCCCGGGATTCAGCATGCCGGCCAACCTGACTCCCCAATATCTGGAGGCCGATCGTAAATTCAAGACGGCCACGACCCCCCAGGACAAGCTACAGGCGCTGGAAGAGATGCTGGCCACGATTCCCAAGCATAAGGGCACCGAAAAGATGCAGGCCGACCTGAAACGCCGCATCGCCAAGCTGCGGGACCAGATGCAGCAGCGAAAGGGCGCGGCGCGGGGGCGACCCTCCTTCCACGTAGACAAGGAGGGCGCCGGGCAGATCGCTTTGGTTGGCGCGCCGAACGTTGGAAAGTCGACGCTGCTGCGCGCCCTCACGAACGCTCAGCCTGAGATTGCCGACTACCCATTCACGACTCGTGTGCCGCTGCCGGGAATGATGACGTACGAGAATGTCCAGGTCCAATTGGTGGATCTCCCACCCATCACCGCCGAGGTCAGTGAAGGGTGGCTGTTTGCCATCATCCGGACTGCGGATGCCGCCGCCCTGGTTGTAGATCTCTCCACTGATGACTTCCTCGTCCAGACCGAGCAGGTCCAGGCGGGGCTCGGCCAGACAAAGCTGGCCATCGCCGCCGTGCCGCGTGAGCCCAACGAGAAGCCAGGGCTGGTGGTCGCCAACAAGCTGGACGTTGCGGGCGCGGCGGCCCGCTTACAGCGATTCCGTGAGTTCATCGGCGACCGTATGGCGGTGTTCCCGGTCTCTGCGACGTATGGGACAGGAGTCGAGGATCTGCGGCGCGCGCTCTTCGGCCTGCTGGGTGTCATCCGGGTCTACAGCAAGCCACCCGGACGCAAGGCAGACAATTCGACGCCCTTCATCCTCAGGCGCGGGGCGACCGTGCTGGATGCGGCGGAAGCCATCCACAAGGACTTCGTGGCCAGACTGAAGTACGCGCGATTATGGGGCAAGGATGAGTATCAGGGGCAGATGGTCGGGCGCGAGCACGTGCTTGAGGATGGAGACGTGCTTGAGCTGCACGCCTAACGGCGGCGAACACAGCGAACATGCGAACAGGGCGAACCGGGGATGGTCGACGCATTTGCTCGCCGTGTTCTCCGTGTTCGCCTTGTTCCCGTAATTTCGTCTAAGGAGTGATCGAGATGACACCATCCCTCTGGAGGGCGGCTCTCGCGGAAGCGGTGGGTACCTTCGCGCTCATTTTCATCGGAGCCGGGTCCGTCATCGCCGACCAGCTGAGCGGAGGACGGTTGGGTCTCGTGGGCGTGGCGCTGGCGCACGGTCTGGCCATTGCCACCATGGTGTCGGCCACGGGCCACGTTTCCGGCGGCCATCTGAATCCCGCGGTTACCGCGGGATTCGTTGTCGCGCGGCGCATGACAGTGCGCGTGGGGGTCGGGTACGTCGTCGCCCAGCTCGTCGGTGCCTCGGTGGGCGGCTTCCTGCTGGTGGCGTCGTTCCCCGAAGCGGCACGGCAGGCCGTGCACCTGGGGACCCCCGCGCTGGGGCGCGGCGTGACCCCCGGTGTGGGCATCGTGGTCGAAACAGTCCTCACGTTCCTGCTGGTCTTTACAGTGTTCGGAGTCGCAGTCGACGCCCGCGGCCCGCGAGGGACCGCCGGGTTGATGATCGGTCTGGTCATCGCGATGGATATCCTGGCCGGCGGCGTGCTCACCGGCGGAGCGATGAATCCCGCGCGCGCCTTTGGCCCCGCGTTGTTCTCAGGCGCCTGGCAGAATCAGCTCGTGTACTGGGTCGGTCCGCTCTTGGGCGGCGCGCTCGCGGCTTGGGTGTACGAGAGCGCGCTGATCAAGCAGGAAGCGCGCTGACCCAGAACGCAGAGTGCAGCACGCAGAACGCAGAAGACCCGAATCGTATTGTGTAGTCTGCCGGCAGCGTTCTGCCACCTGCGTTCTCGCGCGTGACCCGAAACAACTTGAGAAGAGGTGATATCGAGATGAAGCTCACCTACTATGGTCACGCCTGTTTCCTGCTGGAGTCAGACGGGACGTCCATCCTGATCGATCCGTTTGACGAGCAGGCTGGCTATCCGTTCCCCGACGTGCGGCCGGCGGCGGTCATTGTGTCCCATGAGCACTTCGATCATAACCACGTGCAGGTGGCGAAGGGATCGCCGAACGTGATCCGTGGGTTGCGTGACGCTGGCCGGGACTGGGCCGAAATTCGAGAACAGGTGGGCCCGGTTGCCATCACGACGGTCCGGACCTACCACGATCCCACGCAGGGCTCGCAGCGGGGAAAGAACGCCGTCCTGATCTTCGAGGGGGAAGGTTTGCGCGTGGTCCACGCCGGCGATCTGGGTCACGTGCTGTCGAAGGACCAGATTTCCGGCATGGGCCGTGTCGATGCTCTCATGATCCCTGTCGGAGGATTCTACACCATTGGCCCCAAGGACGCCGACGCCGTGATCGGGCAGCTGGGGCCCCGGGTGGCCATCCCCATGCATTACAAGACCGCCGTCAACAAAGACTGGCCGATCGGCACGGTCGATGAGTTCCTCCGAGGCAAGCCGCGCGTGAAGCAGGTTGGAAAGGCCGCCACGCTGACGCCGGCGGCCCTGCCCGTCGAGCCCGAGATCTGGGTGCTCAAACCCTGACTACCGCGGTCGCGCGGTCAAGCGGTCGCGCAATCGCGGCCCCCCGGAGTTCCCTGGACTGCCTGACCGCCCTACTGCCGGACTCAGTCGGTTTGGTTAGCGGTCCTCGGGCCGGGCGGATAGGTACGTGAGCAGGGTGCGCACCCCGTACCCCGTGGCGCCCTTGGGCAGGTAGGGACTCATCCCCTCGTCCGTTTCCAGAAACGCGGTCGGGGCGATGTCGATGTGCGCCCACGGGCGTCCGTCGACGAACTCCCGTAGGAAGATGGCACCCTTCTGGGCGCCGCCGTACCGCGAACCGGAATTCCGCAGGTCGGCCACAAGACTGCGCATGTTTTCCAGGAACTCCTCGTACAGGGGCAGCTGCCACATGCGTTCCCCGGTCTGGTGCGACGCGTCCAGCAGGCGTTGCACGAGTGGCTGGTCGTTGCTCATCACGGCGGCGGCCACGTACCCCAGCGCGACCATCGCGGAGCCGGTCAGAGTGGCCAGGTCGATGATCTCGTCGGGTTGCTGCTGCGCCGCGTACGACAGCGCGTCGGCAAGGATGACGCGACCCTCCGCGTCGGTGTTGTTGATCTCGATGGTTTTCCCGTTCATGGCGCGCACGATGTCGCCGGGTTTCACGGAGTGCCCGCTGAGAACGTTCTCGACAGCAGCCACAACGCCCAGCACGCGGACCGCTGGTCGCAGCGACGGCAGCGCCTGCATCGTGGCGATGACGGCGGCACCCCCGGCCATATCGGACTTCATCCATTCAAGATCCTGTGTCTTGATGTTGATTCCCCCGCTGTCATAGCACACACCCTTGCCGACCAGAGCCACGAAACGTTTAGCTTTCGGGGGGGCGTACTCGAGGACGATCGTCCGCGGAGGCTGGTCGCTTCCCGAACCGATGGCGAGAATCGCGCCCATGCCCAGCGCCTTCATCGCCTCCACATCCAGTACCGAGCAGCGCAGCCCAGCCCCGCGGGCGGCGTCCGCGGCGATTTCGGCCAGGCGGACTGGAGGAAGCTGGTTGGGCGGTTCGTTGACGAGGTCTCGTGCCAACACCGTGGCATCCGCAAACACGCGGCCGCGGGCCACTCCGTCGTCGATGGCTTTATGCTGCCCTGGTTCGGACCCCAGCAACGTCACACGGGAGACCCGTCCGCCCTCGTCACGCTTGTACCGGGCAAACCGGTAGTCGCCCAGCACGGCACCTTCGACGCGGGCCTGGGTGATGGCGTCGACGGGAAGGGCGCCCAGCGTGGTCGCAGCGAGCGCTGCGTGCGCCGCGTGAATCTGCCCCGCCTGCCGCACCACTGCTGCTGCGGCCTGCCGGAGGTGATCGAGGGTTGCCGTGGTCTTCGGCCCCAACCCCGCGGCGATGACGCGCCTGCTAGGAATTCTACCGTGGGTCTGTACGACGAGCGTGCGACCCGGTTTCCCTTCAAACTTCTCTTCTGCCAGCACGGCCGAGAGCAGCCCGCCCAGCGCCTTGTCGATCCGCGCCGCCGGCCCCTCCAGCGCGCCACCGTCGGCGAAGATCCCGACGCCGATCGCATCACAAGCAAACACTTCAGGAGCCTCCAACGACACGGCAAACTCCACGGCGTCACACCTCTCACCAAAGGAATCGCGAATCGTGATTCGTGATTCGTGGATCGCCTACACTGCGTGCCGCTGGTGAACTCGCAGCTCCGATTGACTATTCACGATTCACTATTCACTATTCACGTCTTTCTTCAATTGTTCCCCCACGCCCATCGCCAGGGCGGTCTCGTACGCCAGTTTCATTGTGGCCACATCTTCCAGCGCGATTCCCTGAGACTCGAACAGGGTGATCTCGCGCGGCGAGACGCGTCCCTGCACCGCACCGTTCACGATCTGACCGAGTTCGGCGACCCGCTCCCACGCCAGGGCCCCGGCGTCGACCGCGGCGATGAGATCGCCGCACTCCTGCCGGGCCTGCTGCAGATCGTCGACGGCAACGCGGTCACTGCGGCGAACCGCCTCGCCGTCAAGTTCATGTTTGTCCGCCCAGTTCGATCCGATTGCGTTGATGTGGACGCCCGGCCGCAGCCATTCACCCCGCAACACCGGATCTTTCGCCGTAGTGGCTGTGACGACGATATCAACTCCATCAACGGCGTCGGCGGCCGTTTCCACCGGCACGACTTCTGCTGCCAGTTCCTGCACCATCTCCTCAGCGAACGCGTCGCGATGCTGCGCGTTGCGGCTGTGGCATTTTACCAGCGCCACGGGCCGGACGCGGCTGATGGCGACGACTTGGCTGCGCGCCTGCCATCCCGTGCCGATGATCCCAACCGATCCGGCGTCCGGACGGGCCATATGCTTGGTCGCCACGGCGCTCGCCGCTCCGGTACGCATCTGCCCCAGCCGGTTGGCCTCGATCCTCGCCAGCAGTTCTGAGGTCTCGGTATTATAGAGCATGCCGATAAACCGGGTCGCACCTCGCGCACTGGTGTACGCTTTGAGCCCCATCACGTGGAACGGAGGAATGGCGGCAGACATCACGTGCAGGATTGTCCCGTCGGCGGTGGTGGAACGCCGGCGGGGGCGGTTGATCGCCTTCTCACTGCCGAGCAGCCGAAAGGCCTCTTCCACCGCGGCGATGACCCGGTCCATCTGTAAGACGCGGGCGACGTCTTCTTCACGGAGCAGGAGGGGCATGGCGTCAAGTGAGTTCTCGTCGCCAGGGAGCGGTCCTCCCCAACAGCGAACAGGGAACGGGGAACGATCCACGTGCGCATCGACGCGAGCTGGTATAAACGACCGGATGGCATCGCCGAGCACGTCGCTGCCGGCGGCGTCGTGGTGCGCCTAGACGACGGCCACATCGTCGTAGCTCTCGTCCGCGAAGGCGAAGACGAAGCGTATGTGCTGCCCAAGGGCCATGTCGAGGCCGGCGAATCTCTGGAGGCCGCCGCGCGGCGCGAGATCCGTGAAGAAGCAGGAGTGAGGGACGTGACCTCGCTGGGAGAACTCGGCGTGAGAGAACGTCTCAACTACCGCCGCACCTCGTGGAAGCGAACGCACTACTTCCTGTTCCTCACCACGCGGGCCTCGGACCCGTCCCCGGGAGGCCACGCCGGCGTCGCATGGGCGCCGATCGACGCTCTGCCCGCGATGTTCTGGGCGGAGCAGCGCGAATTCCTTGAAACACACCGAGTGTATATCATGGAGCTCGTTACGAAAGCGCGCGGGAAGTAGAACGCAGAGCACAGCCGCGGCATGGACGCAAGACGATTTCTGCCATCTGTGTTCTGCGGTCTACGCTCTCGCAGTAGGCGTAACATCATGGACGATCGCAAACGAGCGGTTCAGCGCCAGTTCGGGCAGCGGGCCGGTGCGTACGCGCGCAGCGCCAGCCACCGCCGCGACGCCGATCTTGAGCTGCTGATCGCGCATCTGCAGGCGGCGCCCAGTGACCGCGCCCTCGACGTGGCGACCGGCACCGGCTTCACGGCATTCGCGCTCCGGCCTCACGTCCGGTCCGTGGTCGGCGCGGATTTGACCCGCGGCATGCTTGAGGAAGCCCGCCGGCTGACGCCATCCGGAGAGGGTTTCAGCTGGGTCGTGGGGGACGCCGAAGCGCTGCCCTTTGCCGACGGGACCTTCAGCATCGTGACCTGCAGACGGGCGCCGCACCACTTCCCGCACGTGGAAGCCAGCGTGAACGAGATGGTCCGCGTACTGGCCCCCGGCGGTCGCCTGGGCATCGTCGACCAGGTGCCGCCGGAAGAGGCCCCCGGTTACGATCTCATGGAAGCGCTAGAAGTATTGCGCGATTCCAGCCACGTGCAGGCCTTGCGGCCCAGCCGCTGGCGCACGCTGTTGGAGGAGTGCCGCGTCGCGCTGACTTTTGCGGAGCAAGTGGAAAGCCGTCAGACGATGGAGGCGTGGTTGGAGCTGGCCGGCGCAGATGACGCCCGACGTCGCGCTATTGCCGCGATGCTCCGCGGGGCACCGCCTCAGGCGTTGGAGCAGATTGGATATGAAGAAAGGCCTGAGCCGTCGTTTCTCAAGCGATGGATCGTCCTCGTGGGACGAAAATGACTCAAGTCTTCCCGGTCTTCCCAGTCTCCCCGGTCTCCCCGGTCTCAGACGTCCGTAGACTGGGAGGACTGGGAAGACAGGGTAGACTGGGGAGACTAGGCGGTTCCAGCCAGCACCATATCCACAAACGCTTTGCGCGCCTCAAGCGCCGGCGAGGGTGTCTCGCTAAACGCCTTCCATGCGTCACGGGTCTGGTCGCGGAGACTGGGATCGACGTTCAACCGCAGCCCTGGTTCCGTCCACGGGACGACATCCACGTCCAGCGCCAGCTGATCGCAGAAGTCCAGACACGCCTCTAGGTAGGCCGTCGCTGCGCTTCCGTCGAGAGAACCGGTGCTCAGCTGACTCCCGGCTCCATCCTCGTAGGCCGCAATCAGCAACTCCGTCGCCGCGGCAAGGCTCACCAACGCGCGGACGTCTGCCCATCGCGCCTGGATGTTCCCGGCGGCCTGCGCCGCTGACCACGACGCCAGATGGGTGACCCATCGCTCGATAGCGGCCAGGCAGCGCACCGCGGCGGTCCGGACTTCTGCGCTGTCACCATGCGCCCGCTCCAGGACGGCCACGGCGCCTTCTCGCGCCTTTGCGTGCTGCGCGGGCGTCGCGATACGGGGCATGATCACACCGCGACCGAGCGGTCCGTCCACCATCAACTCGATCGCCGCCCGGCTGCCATACCGATCGGCCCGGGTCGCGGTCTGCGCGATCAACCGCTGGCGGATGGTGGGAGCGATGGTTTGGAAGGCCTCGAGCAGAATGTGCAGAGGGGTGTAGATGAGCGCGCCCCAGACCAGGAGCGCGAAGAACCAGCGGCGCAGCCCGGCTCCAGAGCCGGCCATCACCACGATGGTCAGCGCATACCCGATCGCACAGAGTACGGCGAGCGTGCGTGCGGCGCGCCGGCGGGCTTCGGCGTCGCCTAGATTGCTCAGTAGGCGGCGAAGAGTCATGGGCGAGTGGCGTCCGGTTGGTACCTTGGCGCCCGCGGTGACGTTTTCCTTGACGTCCGGTGAAACAACCGTGACAGAATGCGCGTAGGCAAGAAGGCGATGCCCGGATATCGCTGGAGCGCAGGCATGCTTGCGGCGGCAGCGCTTTCCTTGCTGCCGACCGGGCCGTTCATCTTGGACCGGGCCGCGAGCCACCTGGAGTTTTTCGTCAAGGACAACCGGGGCGGCTTCACCGGGGTGGCCCCCGACCTCCAGGCGCAGGCAGTGGTGCGAGAGCAGGATGGGACGTTCGCGGCCGACGTGATCGTCCGGGTTGATGCGCGGTCTATCGTCACCGGCAGTGGGCTCCGCGACAACCAGATGCGGCGCGAGTTTCTCCAGACCGACCGGTACCCGGAGATCAGCTTCCGCGGGTCGGTCATCCCGGTCGAACCCGTGACTCAGCTGTCCTTCCGTGCGAACGTCTCAGGACAGTTGACCATCAAAGACGTGGCGCGAGAGATAGCATTCCCCGTGCGTGTCACCGCATTGCTGGACAGTTATCTGATTGAAGGCACCACGACGATCCGCATGACCGACTTCGCCATCCCCATCCCGCGGTTTCTCATCTTCGTCACAGAAGATGCTGTCCAGGTCAAGCTGCGGGTTCGATTTATCTCCGGGGAGAAGTGACTCGCGGAGGGAAGAGGGAAGAAGGCGGACTGTCCACTCTGTTCCCTCTTCCTTCTTCCCTCTTCCTTCTTCCTTAGTTACCATTTTACCAGTCACTCGTAGTCCGGAAGGCAGTGTTCGTTTACCGTCGAAGCCACTAGCCCAGGAATTGTGACTGCAGAGAGTCGCGGCGAACGCGCCGCGGGCCGGAGGTGACGGTGTGAGCGCATCGACCTACGCACAGCAGCACCGCGACCGTTTCGTCGAGGAGTTGAAGACGCTGCTCCGCATCCCCAGCGTGAGCACGCTCCCGCAGCACCAGGATGACGTGCGCCGCGCGGCGGAGTGGCTTCTGGCTCACCTGCGTGACCTGGGCATGACCGCAGAACTGATTCCCCTCGAGGGCGGTCATCCCATCGTGTACGCGCAGTCGTTGCATCTCGCCGGCGGACCCACAGTCCTGTTTTACGGCCACTACGACGTGCAGCCGGTGGATCCGGTGAGCGAGTGGACCTCTCCCCCGTTTGAACCGACGTTGCGGGGCGACGATCTCTACGGGCGCGGCGCATCAGATGACAAAGGACAGGTCTTCGGCGTGATCAAGGCGCTGGAGTCGTTCCTGCGTGATGAGGGCCGGCTGCCGCTGAACGTGAAGGTGCTGATCGAGGGCGAGGAAGAGATTGGCAGTCCTGGGATCAGCCGCTGGATCGAACGGCACGCCCGCAAGGTCGCGTGTGACTTCGCGTGGGTCTCCGATGGGCAACTCTATGCCAAAGGCTTGCCATGCCTCGTCACCGGTCTGCGCGGGCTGCTGTACACCGAGGTGGAGGTGCGCGGGCCCTCGCACGATCTGCATTCTGGGCAACATGGCGGGGCCGCACCAAATCCGGTCAATGCCGTCGCCGCCATCATCGCCGGCCTGAAGGATCGCCGGGGGCGTGTGACCATCCCGCGCTTCTATTCCGCCGTGCGCGAGCCCTCGGGGGAGGAAAAAGCATCGTGGGAGCGCCTGCCATTTCGGGAAGAGGACTACCTGCGTGAGCTTGGCATCCCCGTCTCACCGGGGGAGCAGGGCTACAGCATCTTGGAACGCCGGTGGGCGCGTCCGACACTGGACGCCCACGGGATTGCCGGCGGATGGACCGGGGCGGGATCCAAGACCGTGATCCCGGCGAAGGTTGTCGCCAAGGTCAGCATGCGCCTGGTACCCGACCAGCGGGCGAAAACGATTCTCCGGGCGTTTGAGAAGAAAGTCAGCAAACTGGCCTCGCCGGGGGTCGAGGTGGAGGTCCGCGAACTGGCCGGCGGTGATCCCGTGCTGATCTCGCCGACGGCGGCCCCGGTCCAGGCTGCGATGCGAGTGGTGCGGGAGGTGTGGGGCGCCGATCCCGTGTTCGTGCGCGAAGGCGGCAGCATCCCCATTGTCGCGAAGTTCGACCGTGTCCTCAAGGTGCCCACCGTGCTGTTCGGCTTCGGCCTGCCCGATGACAACCTGCACGCGCCCAACGAGAAGTTCCACCTGCCCAACTTCCACAAGGGGATCGAGACCGTGATCCGGTGGATGGAGCGGGTGGGAACGAAATGACGGGAACACGGGATCGTGGGAACACGGGAACGCGACAGTTCTAACCATCCCAATCAGCAGGTGTTCCCGCGTTCCCCGGTTCCCGCATTCCCGTCAGTCACGCCTGCCTCGGCGCTATGCGCCCACGCATGAGCACATTGTCGATCAAAGACACTCAACTGGAAGTCGTCCAACTGGTCCTGCCTGCACACGCCAACGTGCGCGGCACCCTCTACGGTGGACGGATGATGGACTGGATCACCACCGCGGCCACGATGGCGGCGATGCGGCTGGCACGGGGATCGGTTGTGCTCGGCGCGATGGATGAGCTGGATTTCCTGGGTCCCGTCTACGTGGGCGACATGGTGACGCTGCGGGCGCAAGTGGAGTACGTGGGCCGGTCTTCACTCGAGGTCGGGGTGGACGTGCACGCCGAGAATCCACGAAAGGCCGACCGGCGGCTCACGACGTCCGGTCACCTGGCCATGGTCGCCGTCGATGACAGCGGGCGGCCGCGCCCTGTCGGGACGAGCATCACGCCCTCCGACCGGACTGAGAGGCAGCTGCACGAGGCGGCCAAGACACGGAGGGTTGAACGGGCGACGAGGCTG
>VBAP01000111.1 GCA_005882335.1 Candidatus Segetimicrobium genomatis | reverse complement strand
GGCGACATCGAGGAGGTGAACCGGACCGACCCGGCCCAGTTCAACCGCACCTTCTATCGGACCAACCGGATGCGGGTCTCGGGCGTGGGGAACATCTTCACCCAGACCGAGCACGACACCTACAAGAGCGACCGCGAGATGTCGACGTGCGAGATGCGCCTGGCCGCGACGGCGGCGCGTCGCGACGCCAGCCGCGCCGCCGGCGACGCGCGGCTGGTGATGGAAAACGACCTGCGACGGCTCGCCGGGCTCGCGCCCGTCGTGGCGCCACCCGTGCCGTACGTGCCCGACACCGCGCCCCCCGGTCTGTACTGCCGGGCTCTGCGGCGGCTCGCCGCGTGGCTCCTGCCACCCGAGGCCGAGGCCCAGACGCCGCAGGCCACACCGCCGCTCCCCCCCCCCGCGCGCACGCCGGGGACCCAGCTGTACGTCACGCCCGGCGCGGGCGTCGGCGAGGCACAACGCCTGCGCGACGCCCGCACGCGCGCGGCGACCTACGAGGTCGAGATCCAGAAGAAATACGCCATCGCCGCCGCGTGCCTGGTCTTCGCCCTGGTGGGCGTCCCCGTGGCCCTGCGATTCCAGCGCGGCGGGGTGGGGCTCGTCATCGGGATGAGCGTCGCGGTGTTCGCCGTCTACTATTTCGGACTGATCGTCGGTGAGGATCTCGGGGACCGGCTGGTCGTGTCGCCGTTCCTCGCGATGTGGACGCCCAACCTCATCTTCGCCGCCGCCGGCGTGTTCGGGCTGTGGCGCATCCGCAAGCCGGGCAACGCTCCCAACGGCGGCGACTGGAGCGACGTCGGCGAGGCGGTGCGGCGCGTGGTGAGCTGGCCGGTCTCATTGCTCCGGCCCGCGTGGCGCAGCCTCCCGTGAGCACGCTCGATCGCTACGTGCTGCGGGAGTGGACCAAGGTGTGCCTCCTGGCGGCGCTGGGATTCCCATTCCTGGTCATGGTCATCGACCTGGCCGACAAGTTCGAAACCTACTTCGGCCGGGGGCTCTCCAAGGCGCGGGTCGCATACTCGTACCTGTTCTTCCTGCCGGAGACGATCTCGCTGGTGCTCCCCGTCGCCGTGCTGTTCGCGGTGGTGTTCACGGTGGGCGCGCTGGGTCGCCACTCGGAGCTGACGGCCGCGAAGGCGTCGGGGATCTCGTTCCACCGGGTGATGCGGCCGCTGCTCGTCGCGTCGGTCGCGGTGGTGCTCCTGGATCTGGGGCTCACGGAGCTCGCCCCAGGGGCCTCGGCCCGGCGGGCCGAGCTGCTCGGCGAGAAAGCCGCCCGCCCGACCAGCTCGCGCTTCTCGCCCTTCGTCTATCGCGCGGACAGCGGGTGGGTGTACTCGATCCGCTCGCTCGAGCTCAGGGCGAACGGCGCGGAGATGCGGGATCCGATCATGGAGCGTGGGGGGACGGGGGAGGACTACCCGACGATCCTGGTCGCGGCGCAACGCGCCACGTACGACACGGCGCGGGCGACGCGCGGCTGGACGCTCGCCAACGGCGCGGTCCGCTACCTGCTCGGCCCCGGCCGCGAGCCGACGTTCAAGTTCAATGCGCTCCGGACCACGACGCTGCGCGAGACGCCCACGGCCTTGCTCGCCGAGCCCAAGGCGCCGGACGAGATGCGCTACGCGGAGCTGGGGCGCTACGTGGACGCGCTGGCCCGCTCCGGCTCGGACACCAGGAAGCTGCAGGTGGAGCAAGCGCTCAAGCTGTCGGTGCCGTTCGCCTGCATCATCGTGGCGCTGTTCGGGGCGCCGCTCGCGATCTCCACGCCGCGGAGCGGCATGGCGTGGGGCGTGGCCGTGTGTCTCGCGACGACCTTCGTGGATCTCCTGATGTTTCAGCTGTCCAAGGCGGTGGGCCAGGGCGGTGCGCTGCCGCCGACGTTCGCGGCATGGATGCCCAACCTGCTGTTCGGGGCGGCGGGCGTGTGGCTGTGGCGGAAGGCGCGGACGTAGACTAAGGGCGCCGCCCTTCTCAGAACGTGTAGCGCGTCCCCAGCTGGAACACCCACCGCGACCCGATGCTGTTGATCGTCACCGCGTTCTTGGGCGGGATGGCGAGCGCGTAGATGCCGCGCCCATTCGCGGCATCATACCCGGTCTGCGAAATGAGGTTCTGCTCTTCGAATCCGGTGCCCGTCTGCCGAATCAGGCCCCATCCAGAATTGATGAAATTCAACACGTTGAGCATGTCCGCCGTGATCTCCAGTGTGTGGCCGGAGACCGTCGGGATCGCCCAGCTGAGCCGGGCATTGAGGAAGTTCTGCCAAGAATTGTGACAGGAGTTCCGGGGCAGCAGCCGCCCGCGGTTGTCCCGCAAACAGGGCTCGTTGTTGATGTAGGCATCGAGGATCCCATACACCGAGTCTTGCTGGGCGACGGTGCCGAAGCCCGCAGCGCTGGCGCCGTTCCCGTCCATCGACATGTCCGCTCGGTTCCGCGCCACGTATGCAAGGTCGTTCCCGAACACGCCGTCGGCGTTGGCGTCGCCACTGACCACGTAGGTGAACGGTGTTCCGGACACCCCGTTGTAGATCAGGGAGAACCGCGCACCGAACGGGGCGTTCACCGTACCGCTGATCGAGACCTTGTGGGGTCGGTCGAACGCCGAGGTGCGCAGGTTGCGGTTCGCGATCGTCCCGTCCAGCGCTCCGAAGTTGTAGTTCGAGCTCGTGATGTCCGACGTCATCGACATGACATCGAGCGAGTGCGAATACGTGTACGCTGCGCTGAACTCGAGACCATCGCTGAACCGCTTTTGGAGCTGGAAGGCAAGGGACGTCGACTGATCCTTGCTGACGTTGCGGTTCTGGATGACGTCGTTCGCGCGATTCGTTACCCGGCTGACCGTCGCCCCGCCGGTCGCCGGGTTGATGGTGCCGTACAGCGGGCGGCCGGCCTCGCCGCTCGAG
Source organism: Candidatus Segetimicrobium genomatis (assembly GCA_005882335.1). Classification (GTDB taxonomy): domain Bacteria; phylum Sysuimicrobiota; class Sysuimicrobiia; order Sysuimicrobiales; family Kaftiobacteriaceae; genus Telluricultor. The sequence goes on along the minus strand of VBAP01000111.1, from coordinate 3,130 downwards.
GCCCCCTGGATGCCGCGGAGGTTCACGTCCTGGAGGTAATACTGGTTGATCGCCTTCGTGAGGATGAAGTCGACGGTCGCGAACAGGTTCCAGGGCAGAGCCCGGTCCACGCCGAGCGCGAGCTTCAATGCCTGCGGAAACTTGAAGTTCGGGTCGTAGAAGACGATCGACGTCGCGGAGGCCAACGCACTGTCGCTGGTAGGACCTTGCGCACCGCACTTGCGCGGCTGGTTATTGGGGTCCACCGTGAAGGCCGGTACGGTATCCGTCGAAGGGCCTGATGCAGCGCCGTTGCATGACACCGTCCGTTGCTCGAGACCGGTATTGCCATAGGCGTTCGACACCCAGACGTACGGAGGCCGCCCGCTGAATACGCCGATCCCGCCCCTCAGGATGGTTGCCTGACGACCGCCCACATCGTAGTTGAACCCCAGCCGCGGCGACCACAGGATGTTCCCGCTCGGCGAAGAGCGCGTGTCGACTCCGGTCCCGAGCGTTGGAAAGACGACGCCGGTGTCGAGGGCCGTGTTGAACGCCGGTGCCGGTACGCTCGGCACGTCAATCCGCACGCCCGCGGTCACTGTGAGGTTCGGAACAGGGGTGAAGCGGTCCTGCCCATAGAACCCGACCTGCGTCACGTCGAAGTCCGCCACGGGACCGTCGGGGCGGGACACGCCCGGCAGGGCGCGGGCATACAGGTTCGGCGTGCCAGCGGCAAGCGCCGCGGGATTCGCGAAATTCCAAACCCCCATGGACAACGGGAAGAACACGTTGCGGAAGTGGATGAACTCGTTGTGCGTGCCCACGGTGAGGAGATGGTTGCCCGCCGGGAACGTCACGTTGTCCGACACCTCGACCACCCTCTGGTCGAGCGAGTTCGCATGGGAGAAGCGCTCGGCACCCGCCGCGATATACGTGCCCGCGGAGTTGCCCCCCACCAGGATCAACGGGTGGTTGCTCACCGGCGGACGGTTGTCCGCGATCGTGGTGCGTCCTACAATGAGCTCGTTCGAGAACCGGTTCCCGAAGCTCGCGGTCCACTTGCCGCGCAACGTGCGCGTCTCGTCCTTCATGTAATATCCGCTGCCCGAGAGCTCGTAACCGTCCCGGGCGTTGGACAACGAAGGGGGCTGCGTGAACCCGTTGCGGTACGTGTGAATCAGCTTGTCCTGGTTCACGTTGATCAAGGTCCCGGACACCTCCACCTGGCTGTTGGTGCCCAGCTCCAGGTCCAGCTTCCCGAATAGGTTCGTCTCCGGGTTGTTGATCTGCGGTGCGCGCCACGTCCCGGGATCGAATCCGTACTGCGTGGTCAGGATTTGCTGCACCGAGTCGAACCGCGCCTGCGTGATCCCGACGCCGGTCGTGTCACCCGTGGGGCCCAGCTGGATGCTCGTCGCGAACGGGCGGTTGTCATGGCGGAAGTCGCCGGTAACGAAGAAGTGCAGCCGGTCGCGGACGATCGGGCCGCCGAAGGAGAAGCCGTATTGCTGCTGCTTGTAGTCGGCCACGGGTATCGAACACTTTTCGCCGCAGGTTCCGGTGTCAGCCCCCACGAAATTCTCATTCTGCATGTACGCGAACGCCGACCCGTGGAACTGGTTGGTGCCGGACTTGGTGACGGCGTTGATCAAGCCGCCGACGAAGCCTCCTTGCCGCACGTCGAACGGGGCGACCAGGACCTGGTACTCCTTCACCGCTTCGATCGAGAGCGGCCGGGCGTTGACGCCACCACCCGGAACCTGATTACTCGCGCCCAGCGCGAAGAGATCGTTGTTGACGGTGCCGTCGATCTGGATGTTGTTGAATCGGTCGTTTTGCCCCGTGAACGAAGTTCCGCCCCCGGGCGTCTTCACGATCTGTGGTGACGTGTTGACGAAGTCGTTGAACGCGCGATTCAGCGTCGGGAGCCGGCGCAGCGCCGAATCGGAGATGAATGTCTGCGCGCCGGTGCGGGCGTTGGAGAGCAGTGGATTGGACGAGGTCTCGACGATCACCCCCGCCAGCTCCACCGCAGCGCGCTTGAGGTTCAGGTCGAGCGCGAAGCGCTGTCCCAGCTGCAGGTTGAACGGCGTCGACGTCTTGGGCTCGAAGCCGAGGGCGCGTGCGGCGAGGGTATACGGGCCCCCCACGTCCACGTTCTCGAACGAGTAGCGTCCATCGTCTCGGGATCGCGCGGCGTAGCGTTGGCCTGTGGACCCATTCACCAGCGTGAGCTGAGCGGCGGGGACAGGCGCCCCCGATTCGTCGGTGATGCGCCCCGCCACCGCCGCCGAAGCGACACCTTGCGCCGTCGCCGCGCGGTCCGGAAGGAACAACGCGATCGTGACAAGCACGCCACATGACCAGACAAAGCGTTTCATCAGAACGAGCTCCGGGATGGCGGAAGGGAACGGTATTTGGGCGGATCAAACATGGCGGCCCCCGGAAAGGTCGTCAATCCGCCAGGAGTCACATTTTCATCACGCCGGCCCCGCACGCTGGCGCGCGCGAATCCACCAAGAGTAGGCCGGGACGCCCAGCAAGATGATCACGAACGCGAACCCCGTCTCACGCGGGTGCGCCCACAACGCGTTCCCGAGAATGACGAAGCTCGCGAGCACGAACAGCAGCGGCACCACCGGATAGCCGAGCACGCGCACCGGCCGCGGCAGATCGGGACGCCGGCGGCGCAGCACGAACACCGCCGCCGCCGCGAGCGCATAAAACGGAAAAATCGCCACCACGAACTGGTCGGCCAGCTGCTCGAACGTGCGGAGCAACACGAATCCCACGCCGAGGCAGGCCGTCAACACGATCGCCGCGGAGGGCGTCTGGTAGCGCGGGTGCACCGTCGCGATGGCGCGGAAGAACAGCCCGTCGTCCGCCATCGCGAAAAAGATACGGGGCGCCGTGAGGATCGACCCGACCAGGGTCGAGAAGGTCGCGAGCATCACCACCACCGATACTGCGCCGATCCCGATCCGGCCGAGCACCGCCTGCGCGGCATCGGCCGCCACCAGCGGGGACCGCGCCATCTGGTCGAGGGGCAAGAGGTACAGATACGCCGCGTTGACGAGCAGGTAGATCGCGATGATGCCTGCCGTCCCCACCACCAGCGCACGCGGCAGGTTTCGCTCCGGATTGCGCA
>VBAP01000004.1 GCA_005882335.1 Candidatus Segetimicrobium genomatis | reverse complement strand
TAGGTCTACCTACGCAGACCTGAGGTGCGTGTGGACCTTGGAGACATAGAAGACATAGTAGACATGGTAGACGTTCTGCTGGCGATTACATCTCCTTGATCCGTCGGAGATACGCCTCGTATGCCAGCTTGATATCGGCGAGACTGTCACTCCCAAACTTCTCTAACAAGGCGTCGGCCAGCACGAAACACACCATGGACTCTCCCACAACGCCGGCGGCCGGTACCGCACAGACGTCGCTGCGGACGACCGCGCCGGTGATCGCTTCCTTGGTCTTAATGTCGACAGATCGCAGCGGAGACATCAGCGTAGACAGCGGCTTCATCGCTCCCCGCACCACCACCGGCGCGCCGGTGGTGACCCCGCCCTCGGTGCCGCCGGCGCGGTTGGTCTCTCGAAAGAAGCCGCGCCCGCGGGTCCAGAAGATCTCATCGTGGGCGCGCGAGCCCGGCGTGCGTGCCATCTCGAATCCTGGGCCGACCTCGACCCCCTTGACGGCGTGGATGGACATCACCGCCTGGGCCAGGCGACCGTCCAGCTTCCGGTCCCAGTGCACATAGCTGCCCAATCCCGGCGGGACGCCCAGGGCGATGACCTCGAACACGCCGCCCAGGGTGTCGCCGCGTTGGCGCGCATCATCGATCGCCGCGCGCATCTCCCCTTCCGCGCCGGCATCGACACATCGGAGCTCGGAGGCCTCCGCGAGCGATGGAATGTCGTCCCAGCGCTCCGGCCGTGTGCGGATCGCGACGCCGCCGATCTCCACCACGTGGCTGCACACCTGGATGCCGAACTCGTTCAACAGGGTCCGGCACAGGGCGCCGACCGCCACCCGGGCCGCGGTCTCTCGCGCGCTGGCGCGTTCCAGGGCGCGCCGGGCATCGTCAAAACCGAACTTCATAATGCCGACGAGATCGGCATGCCCGGGGCGCGGTCGAGTCAGGGGCGGTTCATCGGCCCTGGCATCGCGGTTCTCGATGCGCAGCGCGACTGGTCCTCCGATGGTCTGCCCGCCCATCGCGCCTGACACGATCTCCACGTGGTCTGCTTCCAACTTCATCCGCACACTCCGGCCGTAGCCAAGCTGGCGGCGGATCATCTGCGCGTTGATGGCGTCCTCGCTCACCCCAAGCCCGGCCGGCAGTCCCTCCACGACAGCGGTCAACGCCTTCCCATGAGATTCCCCGGCCGTTAGAAAGCGCAGCATCCCGTTAGACACCCCACGCCAGAGTTGAAGAGTTGGAAAGTTGAACAGTTGGAAAGTAACGACCCTTGAACACGCCGTCGCCTCTCCAACTTTCCAACTCTCCAACTTTCCAACTTCCGTGACTCTTCAACTCTTCAACTCTCCAACCGCCGTTAGTCCGACGGCTTGCCGCATCACATCGAGCGGCGCCGGGCGTCCTGTCCACACCTGGAAGCTGCGGGCTCCCTGGAAGACCAGCATGGAGAGACCGCTCACTGCGGTCGCCCCGGCCGCCTTCGCCGCGCCGAGCAACTCCGTCCACGCCGGAGTGTACACCATGTCGAGCACGGCCATGCCCCGATGCAGGCGGCGGGCCAGGACCTGCAGCCAGTCGGCACGGCCTCCGCCACCGCCCATCGCCGCGGACATCGTCGCCGCGGTGGCATGAACGACGATCTCGGCATCTCCGACAACACGCTCCACCACGTCCGCCAGGAGTGGAGCCGGCTCGACCCGGCAACCCGGAGCGGCACGGCGCACCGCGTCGGCGAGACTCTGCGCCTTGCGTTCGGTACGGTTGAGCACGGTGACCCGCGAGGCGCCCGCGGCCGCAAGCGCAAACGCCGCGGCCCGTCCGCCGCCGCCGGCGCCGACCACAACGCAGCGGCGACCCGCTGCCGGCATTCCTCCATCGGACGTCAACGCATCGAGCATCCCCGCTCCATCAGTATTGAACCCCAGCAACCGGCTTCCGGACACGCCCACGGTGTTGACGGCACCGATCTGGCGCGCCAGGTCATCCAGTTCATCGAGCACTCCTGCAGCGGATTCCTTGTGGGGGATGGTCACGTTGACCCCGGCCATCCCCAGCGCCACGACCCCACGCAGCGCCTGGCTCAACCCGGCCGCAGGCACGCGAAACGCGGCGTACCGCCAGTTCATCTGCAGCGCGTTGAACGCCGCGTTATGCATCCGCGGCGACAACGAGTGTGCCACGGGATCGCCGATGATGCCGACCAGGGTTGTCTGGGCGTCAATCTCAACCATTGATTGAGATTATAACTTACGGGATATGACGGGAACCCCCACGCTTCGCTCGGGGCGGCGCGCGGGAACAGGGGAACGCGCATTGCCGTCCTGAGGCTCGCCGTCGCGTTCCCGCGCTTGCGCGATCCCGCTACTTCAGGTGCGTCGTGTCATTCAGTACCAACACGCGTCCGCGATCGCCGTCAAACTCGACGATGTTGACGCAGGCATTGTCCTGGCGCATCCGCCAGTATGAGGACAGCGGCGCGTCCAGCAGCGTCAGCACGAGCAGCTTGTTCACGCCGCCGTGGGCAACGACGGCCACCTGACCGTCTTCGTGGCGGGCCACGATCCCATGAATGGCGGCCGCGACTCGCGCGCGCGCGGCCTCCAGGGGCTCCGCCCCCGGGATCTGCACCTGGTCCGGCCGCTCCCACCACTCCTTCAGGAGCGCCCCAAACCGCTGCTCCACCTCTTCGGCGAGCAGGCTCTCCCAGACGCCAAACGCGATCTCGCGCAAATCCGCCACCGGTATCACGTCCAGCCGGTGCACGGCGGCGACCACGGCTGCCGTGTCTACTGCCCGCCGCAGAGGGCTGCAATACACAGCCCGCAGTGGCACGGTGTGCAACGCGTCCGCCAGGAGTGTCGCCTCGGCCCGTCCGGCGTCGGACAGCGGCGCGTCCGCGACGCCTTGCCAGCGACGCTGCGCATTCCAAGTGGATTCGCCGTGCCGGATGAGATAAATACGGGTAGGCAACGGGCGAGCTACGCGGGTGGGGTGGTGCCGTTTCGCTGGCGCATCGCGGCCAGGTACTGCCGATAATACCGCTCTACGGTGTGCCGGTTGATGCTCATCGAGGGCGAGCGTTCCGGCCGGATCCCGCCACTGAACGTCCGCGGGATGTGCAGGAGTTCGTGGATAATCACGCGATCCTGTTCCTCGCGGGGGAGCCGGTCGAACGCCGGCACCATGAACTCAATCACGTAATGGGGTCGGAGGCGCAGGGCATCCTGAAATACCGGCGGCAGCCCCCAGATGCGCGCGAGGGCATTGGCTCGCGACCCCGTTACCCGGACGCACCGGATCCGCCGCACATCGACGTAGTTCAAGTCCAGCGCCCGGACCATGCGGCGCAAACGGTCGAAAAGGTCGCTGGCAGACCGCCACTGCATGACAGATCTCAGTCCTCCGGGAAATGCACTGATATGGGTTGGCGCAGGGCGCGGAGGAGTCCTCCTCATGTCACCGTGACGATCCGCTCGAGAGCGCGATCTCAAGTCTGCGGTTGATCTTGCCTTTGTTCTCGGTCTTCGTGATTGTCAGCCGCCCGATCTCCGTCGTGCTGCGCACGTGCGTCCCACCATCAGCCTGCGCATCGAAGCCTTCGATCTCCACCACGCGGACCTCGCGAATTTCCGGCGGCAGCAGATTCCTAGCCAGGCGGGTGAGATCAGACCGCTCAAATTCTTCGCGCGAGACAAACCGCACCAGGATGCGCCGGTCCTCCGCAAGGACGCGGTTCGCTTCGGCTTCGATCGCCGTCACGCGCTCCTTGCCGAGGTCCTCCAACGAAAAATCCATCCGCGCGCGATCCGGGTAGATCGCGCCACCGGTCACCAGCGCGTTGAACTGCTTGTAGACCACGCCGACGAGCACATGCAGCGCGGAGTGGTGCCGCATGATGGCGTACCGCCGCTCCCAATCCACAATTCCGTGCAGTGGCGTCCCGACGGGAGGCAGCGGTCCCTCCACAGCGTGCCACACTCCGTCGGCGGTCCTGCGCACCTCGGCCACGCGACACTCGCCACCGGTCCACCGCAGCAGCCCCACATCGGCGGGCTGGCCGCCGCCGCCGACATAGAAGGATGTCCGGTCCAGCGACACGGCCTGGCCGCTCTGCGCCTCCACGGTCGCATCGAACTCCCGCAGATAGCTGTCGTGCAAATAGAGCAGTTCAGTCATTGCGTGGCACGTTCGGACAGACGGGCCAGCCGGTCGGAGACAACACCATCCAGCGCCGAAGGATAGTCGACCGCCTGGTGCCGGGCCAGGTCGGTCCCTAGGCCGCGGCACAGCCCACTGAACTTGCGCGCCGCGTGCCACATCGCGCCGGCCTGCAGTGGGCACACCGTGTCTTCCAGCGCCGCCAGTTGTTCAGCGCCAAGCGCGCGCTCGACCTTGTTGTAGCCTTCCGCCGGGGCAGCGAAGTCCGCGCGCAGCCGCATCAGGTTCACCACCGCCCGCCGCATCCGCTCCAGCCCGCCCTGCGCGGACCACAGCTGGCCCCGCGCCATGGCTTTGCCAAAATGCCACGCATCGCGCCAGAACGAAACCAGAAGCTCGCGTAGCGTTTGCCGCTGCGCCGTGGCGTCAGGACGGTAGAGCGGGAATTCCATGCCGCGCAAGATCCCCTGTTTGTCCACGAGGAACCGGAACGGGCCGCCGTGGATGTGAGTGAAGTGCGACGCGCGAGCGAAAGCCAGCTCACCATCCACACCATCGTTGAGAAGGAACAGGAGCGTGTCAAACCCAAAGCCGGAAAAATCCTCTTCCAACACCGGTTACCCCAGGCGCCGCAAGAACTCACGCCGGCGATCGAAGAACCGCCCGTATCCTTCATCGGTAGTGATCACGTAGAGATCAAGGTCCGAGAAAAGATCGGCGATACCTGCGGCATGAGATCCTCCGATGAACGCCGCCACGACATCCTGGTCCGCGGCGCAGGCTTCGAGAAACCGCTGTACCGCGGCGTGCGGAATCATCCCGCTGCCGTGATCACACGGTAGATGACATCTCGCTCCCTCGTCTCATGCGCGGTGGGGGGAAGATGCTCGATCTGAAAGAACCGCGCCTCGGCAATCGCCGGCCCCGGACCCGGCCGGCGGTCCGCATCGCACCGGAAATGGAAGACCAGGTTCCACACGCCGCCATCCACGGACGATTCGACCTCGGCCAGGGCCACCCACTCCGGTTCCAGGCCCAGCTGGTCTCGGAGGATGCGGCGCGCGCAGGTCTCTGGCGCCTCGCCAAACCGCAGCATATCTCCGGGCAATCGCCACCCTTCAGCGCCATCCGATGGAGCCCTCGGGCGAACAAGTAGGACGCTGCTATCCTGCTGGATGACAATGTTCGCCTCTAACGCATGGATGTCACAGTGCGGATCCATCAACAACGTCTCCTTAGAAGACCAAGGTAGACGCACTTCCGTGCACGTGTCACCCCTTCAGCGCGCCGGCCAGAATACCGCGGATGAAATACTTACCGAGGAACAGGAAGAAGGTCAGCGGGACCAACACCGTGATCAGGGCGGCGGCCATTTGGAGATTGTACAAGGCGACGTAGCTCCCCTTGATGTCATTGAGCTTCACCTGGATGGTCGTGGTGTACGGCGTGACCAGGGTGAGGGCCAGGAGAAACTCGTTCCACACCTGGATGAACACCAGGATGGCCGTAGAGGCATATCCGGGGAGCGCCACCACCGAGACAATCCGGAAGAAAATCTGCAGCCGCGAGGCGCCGTCCATCTGCGCCGACTCCTCCAGTTCCCGGGGAACCGAGAAGAAGAACGTGGCCATCAGGATCGAGGCCAGCGGCACGTTGAGGATCAGATAACTGAAGATCAGGCCGAAATGCGTGAGGGCCAGCTTGGTCGTGGCCATGATCCGGACGAGGGGGATCAGCACCGCCTGGTAGGGCAGGTACAGCGCGATGGCCAGCAGGACGAAGATGACCTTCGTCACCGGCCACCTAAACCGGGCCAGGAAATATCCGCCTAGCCCCCCGATAAACACCGAGAGGGCAGTGACCGTCACGCTGATCACCGAGGAGTTCAACAGCGCCGGCGCGACCAGCCGCAGCGCGGTCGCAAAGTTGCCGAACTGCAAATTCCCCGCGGGCGCCAGGTACTGCCGCTGCGTAATCTCCAGCGGGGTCTTCAGCGAGGTTACCACCATCACGTAGACGGGGAGGATGTAGATGACGGACAGGACCGCCACCGTCCCCAGCACCAGCGCCCGCAGCGGGGCCCCCCGCGTCTTCATTCGAACCACCGCTGCAGCGCGTAGACCGTGTAGGGGATGATGATGATAAACGCCAGGGCGAAGATCACCATGGCCAGCCCGGAACCGAGCGCCACCAGGTGCTGTTGATACGTGGCAATGAATTGGAATAGCGCCAGGACGTCGGTGGCGTAGCCCGGGCCGCCGAACGTGACGACATACACGATGTCGAAGACTTTCAACGCCGAGATCAGCAACAGGGAGACGACCACCAGGATCCCGCCGCGGATGTTCGGGATGAGCACGGCGAAGAGGATGCGCAGCCGCGACGCGCCGTCGAGCATGGCCGACTCCACCATCTCCTGCAACTCGACGCTGCGGAACGACGCCTGCAGGATGAGCACCCCCAGCCCCAGATACTGCCACACGAAGATCAGAATGAGCCAGTAGGTGGCCGTCGCCGGGTCCGTCGTGTACCCGCTCGCCAGCGCGTCCAGTCCGACGGCTCGCAGCAGCGTGTTCAACACACCCCGATCGGGCTGATACATCCACGACCAGATCGTCCCTGTCACCACGAACGACATCGCCGCCGGATAGAGGACCAGCGTACGGAGGTACGCCTCGATCCCTTTGATCGCACCAATTTCGAGCAGGTAGGCGATGAAGAGTGCCAGGACAACGGTAGGGGCCACACCGAGGATCAACCACCGTAGATTGTTGCCGAGGTCGACCCAGAAACGGTCGAGGCCGACCATGAAGCGGTACCATTTCAGGCCGGCGAACGTGTAGTTGGGTGCGGTACCCTCCCAGTCCGCGAACGAGGTATAGAACGTCCACGCCAGCATGCCATACAGCACGAGCAGGAACGCCAGCAGGGGAAGTACAAAGACGGCCGCTTCCTTCGCGCGGGCGAACCGGACGGCGAGGCCTGTGGGATTCACGACATCAGCGGAAAAATGCCGGGTCCCTCACGACGTTGCCGTGTCCGTGAGGGACCCCTGATACACATCCCTGGGTGCGACGACCAAACAACCGCTCCTAGCTACCTGGGTTGCAATACTTGGACTAACGGCTGAGTGGCTCCGAAGTTTTGCCTAAGGCCACTGATACCACGCCGCGCCCTCCTGCACCTTGTATGTCGTGAACAGGCCATTCACACCCTTCACCGTACCGGCGACGTCGGGTTTGGCGGTGAAGGCCGCCGCGACGTCCCAGTAGGCCTGCGTGAAGCTGAACGGGGCGATGCTTCCATGCTGATCCAGGATCAACTTGCCGGGGTTGCTGCGCACGTAGTTCTGCAGCTCCTGGCGAATCGGGTCCGGGAACTGCCCGGGGTCGATGTCGATCCTGGCGAACAGTCCACCCTGCGTGACGTCGGTAGGCACCTGGAGGTCGGGCGACGCCACCACCTTCAGCCAGTCCAGCGTGGCCTTGGGGTGCGGTGCGCCCTTGGCCAGGCCATACGTATCTGGGTGGAACAGCAAAATGCGATCCGGCTTCTGCGGGAACGTGACCGCGCCGAAATCCACCCCGGGGTTCCATCCTCGGCTCTTGAAGTAGCCGATGGCCCACGTGCCCATGATGACCATCGCCGAGTCGCCGGAGACCACAAGGCCGCAGGACTCATCCCACGTGAGCCCCGCGTGGAACTGATAGATGAATGGCCTCAACGTATTCAGCCTGTCCAGTGCCGCCTTGAAGATTGGGTCCGTGGCGACGTCCACTTCTCCCTTGTACAGCTTCACATAGTACTCGGGTCCACCGAGCTCCAGCAGCAGGCTATCCAGTACGAAGGCGGCTTCCCACTTCTCCTTCGTGCCCAGCCCCAGCGGCGACATCTTCGGGCGCGCTGCCTTGATCGCCTTGGCAGCCGCCAGCAACTCGTCGAAGGTCGTGGGCGGCTTCAAGCCAAGTTCGTCGAACAGTTTCTTGTTGTAGTACAGGATGTTTTGAATGTGCATGTTCAGCGGGACCACGTACGGATGGCCGCCGATGGTCACCGCGTTCGCCAATGGCTTCGGGATCGCGTCGGAATACTTGATCTCTGTGTAGAGACTATCCAGCGGCACCAGGTATCCGCCGTCCACGTATGATTTCAACTCCGCGCCGCCGAGCGTCTGCCAGGTGTCAGGCGGGAGGTTGGCCGACAGCCGCGCCTGCAGGACGACACGGTGGCTGACGCCGCCCCCACCGGCGACGGGGTTCTCCACGAGCTGGATGTCCGGGTATTTTGCCTTCAACGCCTGGAACATGGCGTCGGCAGCCTCGCGCTCACCGCCGGCTGTCCACCAGTGGAAGATTTCCAGCTTGCGCTCTTCCGCCTTCGCCATCCCACCACCGCGCTGCGTGCCGGCCCAGTATCCGGCTACGCCGGCGACCAGCGCGGCAATGACCACGCCGACAACGATCTGGGAGACCGGCGCCTTCGTCGCACCTTTGCTCATGCCTATACCACCCCCTGGGAAATCAGACCAGCATATGCGATTGCAGTAAAAGGTCGCAGCGATGACTTCGGCGCAGTGGCGGGCGCCTCCTGTCAGACGCGCAGGCGCCACGTACCCGAGCAAAGCGAGCGGTACGCGGTTCGCGGGCCGTACCGACGCGGTCAGGAGGCGAGGCTTTTCTCGACGACCACGAGCCCTTCCGGGCACCACGGATGAGGCGTCCATCCGCGCACGTCTAGCGTCTCGAGCGAGCGCAACTCCGGGGCAAAAATCGCGGCGCGTGTGGCCTCAGCAGCCCGCACGTCTTCGGTCACCGTGCCGAACACCGCCTGCATTCCGGGCGGACTCCCGTCCAGGACCGCGAGCACGACGGCGTCTCCACGCACCGTAAACAGGGCGGCTGCCTGCACGACGCCGGCCTGCGCGCCCGGATGCAGCGCCGCCAGCGCGCGGTGATCCTTGAGCAGGCCGCGGACCAGGTCCAACGCGATGCGGCGGAACCGCCACCCCAGCGGCACCAGACGGTGCCATGCGGCCAGCGCCGGCGTGGATTCCAAAAACCGCATCAGGTCGGACGCCCGATCCGGCCCGAGCGCATGTACCGGCGCATCGTACGGCACGTGCGCAGGACCGGATGGCAGGGGAGCCTCGACCACCACGCACCGGAGCGACGGCTTGTACCCCGCACGCTCAGCCACCGCCTGAGCCGCGTACTCGTGCGCGGGGATGGCGGTGCGTGCCACTGCGGCCCCGTAACGCCGGGCCACCGCTTCGCCCTCTTTCACCAGTTGCACGGCAATGCCGCGGCCCCACACATCGGGATGCACACGGAGATTTTCAAGCCACGCTTCGCTGCGGCTGACCAGGCTGACGTGAATACCGCCCACCACACGACTGTCATCCTGGGCGACCAGGTCATGCCCGGGTTCCTCGCTCCATTGCTCCCACTCTTCCGGACCGGCGGCACGCCCGCCGATGATGCGGGGGAGTTGGGCGCTGCCGGGCGTGGCGGTGCGGACGATGACGGACATTCGGAAACCTACGGGAACACGGGAACGGGGGAACGCGGAAACAACCGCATCTAGAATCGCGATTCCGCGTTCCCGCGTTCCCCCGTTCCCGCGCCGGCTGAAAGCCGGCGCAGGTCGCCGAGCATCGCCGCCCGCGCCAGCATGATGAACAAGGCGGCGGTCCAGCGGGCGAATCTGATGCGGGTCTGGCGCGGAACACCGCGCTCTTCCATGATACTCATCACTACGTGGCCGCCGTCCAGCGGGTAGACCGGGAGCAGATTCGCGAGGCCCAGGCCGACGTTCATGGAACCGGCCAGCCGGGCAATGGACCCGGGACCCTGCGCCGCGGCCCGGATCAGGGCCGTCAGGGTACCCGCGAACCCGGTGAGGCCGACGCGCCTGCCGTCGTTAGGGATCTCCACAGGATGGCGTCGGAACGCCAGCATCAGCGGCAGTCCGGCAGCGATATTGGCCAAGGGGCCGGCCAACAGCATGGGGATCCTGCGGCGTGGCGGGATCTGCTCTGGATCCACCGCGGCGTACCCGCCTAGCGGCAGCATCCGCACCACGACCGACAGATGGCGCACCCGGAGGCGGAACAGAGGAGGGCCAAAGCCGATGCCGATCTCCCTCACCTTCCCGCCTGCGCGCGCGGTGACGAGGGCATGCGCCCCCTCATGGAGCGCCACGGTGGCGCCGATCACGCCCAACGCGGTGAGAAGGTGCCGCCAGGGGCGTGAACCGTGATTCGTGATTCGTGATTCGCGACTTCGCATGCCGTCGTGCTCCCGCATTCGTCCTTTCCCGCGTTCCCGGCGGTTACTCCTTGGCAGGAATGTGCGCCACCGCGGCCACTTTCTCTCCCTCACCCAGCTTCATCACCCGCACGCCCTGCGCGTGGCGGCTCATCACCGAAATCTGCGCCACCGGAATGCGATTGAATACCCCGCCGGTGGTCCCGAGCAGGATCTCATCATCGTCGTCCACAGCACGCACGCTGACGACCGCTCCCGACTTCTTGGTAATCTTCACGTTGATCACGCCCATGCCGCCGCGGCTCTTGATGGGATACTGTCCCATTGGGGTACGCTTGCCCAGACCCAGCTCCGTCACCGTGAGCAGGCTCCGTCCCTCCTTGGCATCGGCCACGCCTACCACCGCGTCACCGGTTCGGAGCCGGATCCCCCGCACGCCACGGGCGCCGCGGCCCATCTCGCGAACCTGCCCGGCCTTGAAGCGAACCGCTTTGCCCTGCTGCGTGGCCAGTACGATCTGCGTCTCTTTCGAAATCAATTTGACGCCGACGAGGCTGTCCGCGCGCTCCAGCGTGATGGCAAAGATGCCGGCGCGCTTGGCGTTGATGAATTCCATCAGGCCGGTGCGCTTGACGATACCGCGCTGGGTCACCATGAAGACACTACCCGCATCTTCGAATGAGCGCAGACCGATCATGGCGTTGATGCGCTCGCCTTGGGCCAGCGCCAGCAGGTTCACCATCGCCGTGCCGCGGGCGGTGCGGCCCGCCTCCGGGACCTCGTGCGCCTTCATCCGGTACACCTTCCCGCGGTCGGAGAAAAACAGCAGGAAGGCATGGTTGGTCGTGGTGAGCACCTGCTCCACGAAGTCCTCTTCTTTCGTGGCCACCCCGATGACCCCGCGCGTCCCACGCCGCTGCAACCTGTAGGTTTCCAGGGGTTGGCGCTTGATGTAGTTATTGTGGGTCATGCTGATCACCACGTCCACGTCAGGGATGAGGTCCTCAGCCTCAAACTCCTCGGCTTCCCTGCTCGTGATCCGGGTGCGCCGCGCGTCGCCATACTTCTCTTTCATCTCCAGCAGTTCCGCGCGCACCGCCGCCATGATCAGCTTCGGCCGAGCCGATGTGGCGTCGCGCAGCATCTCCTTATACCGGGCGATGTCCTTGACCAACAGTTTGTACTCTTCCTCAATCTTCTCGCGCTCCAGCGCGGTCAGGCGCTGCAATCGCATCTCTAGAATCGCATCCGCCTGCCGCTCGCTGAGCTTGAACCGCTTCATCAACCCCTCGCGCGCGACCGGCACGTCCTTGGATTTGCGGATCAGGGCGATGACCTCATCCAGGTGTTTCAAGGCCACTTTCAGACCCTGCAGGATATGCGCCCGCTCCTCGGCGCGGGACAACTCGAACTTGGTGCGGCGGATGACCACCGTGCGGCGATGCTTCAGGTAGTGGTCCAGCATCTCACGCAGTTTCAACGTGCGCGGCACGCCCCCCACCAACGCCAGCATGTTGGCGCCGAACGTCGTCTGCATCTGCGTGTGCTTGAACAGCTGGTTTCGGACGATCTGGGGGTTGGCGTCGCGGCGCAATTCCATGACGATCCGCATCCCGCTGCGGTCGGATTCGTCGCGCAGGTCAGAGACTCCGGCCAGCTTCTTGTTGCGCACCAGCTCGGCAATCCGGGCGATCATCGCCGACTTGTTCACCATGTACGGAATTTCCGTGACGATGATCGCCGTGCGGCCGCCCTTTAATTCTTCGATGTCGGCCTTGGCCCGCAGCGTGATGCTGCCCCGTCCGGTCGTGTATGCGGCCTTGATCCCGTCGCGGCCAATAATGATCCCGCCGGTGGGGAAATCCGGGCCCTTAATGATCTTCATCAGCGCCTCGTCGCTGGTGTCCGCATCGTCGATCATCGCCACGAGGCCATCCACCAGCTCGCCCAGGTTGTGGGGCGGAATGTTGCTGGCCATACCGACGGCGATGCCGGAGGCGCCGTTCATGAGCAGGTCCGGGACCTTGGCCGGCAGCACCACCGGCTCCTTCTCGTACTCGTCGTAGTTGGGGATGAAATCGACGGTGTCCCGGTCGATGTCGGCCAGCAGTTCCATCGCCAGCGGCGTGAGGCGGCACTCCGAATATCGCATGGCCGCCGGCGGGTCCCCGTCGATCGAGCCAAAGTTCCCTTGGCCGTCGACCAGCGGGTATCGGAACGACCAGGGCTGGGCCATCCGCACCAGCGATTCATAGATCGGGACGTCGCCGTGAGGATGGTACTTTTTCATCACGTCGCCCACCACGGCCGCGGATTTGCGGTACGGGCGGTCGGGTCGCAACCCTGCTTCCAGCATCCCGAACAGGATGCGGCGCTGTACGGGTTTCAGCCCGTCGCGGACGTCCGGCAGCGCCCGGCTGACGATGACGGACATGGCGTAATCGAGGTAGGAGGTCTTCATCTCCTCCTCGATGGGCTTGGGAACGATGCGAGATTCGTCGGCCAATGCCATCTACGTCACCTCAAGAAGGACGGGAACGCGGGAACGCGGGAACGCGAAACAGCAAATGCCTGGCTGAGTATTGTCCCGCGTTCCCGCGTTCCCGCTTCAGATATCGAGATTCCTGACCTCTCGTGCGTATTTCACAATGAAATCCCGCCGGGGCTCCACCTCTTCGCCCATCAGTTTGGTGAAGATCTCATCGGCCTCCCCGGCGTCATCAACCTCCACCCGGAGCAGCGTCCGGGTCGCCGGGTTCATCGTGGTCTCCCACAGCTGGTCGGGGTTCATTTCGCCCAGGCCCTTGTAGCGCTGCACCTCGGGCTTGACGCCCTTCCGCTCCAATTCCTTGATTCCCACCTGGCGCTCTTCATCGGAATAGGCGTAGCGGCGCTCCTTCCCGCTCTTGATCAAGTACAGTGGGGGCTGCGCGATGTACACCTTCCCGTGCTCGACCAGCGGCCGCATATAGCGATAGAAGAAGGTGAGGAGCAGCGTGCGGATGTGGTTGCCGTCCACATCCGCGTCGCACATGATGATCACCCGATCATACCGGCGGTCGTCGAACTTAAAGCTCTCGCCGAACCCAGTGCCCACGGCCGTGATGATGGCGCGAATCTCTTCATGCTGCACCATCTTGTCTTCACGCGCCTTCTCCACGTTGAGGATCTTCCCCTGAATAGGAAGGATCGCCTGGAACTGCCGGTCGCGCCCTTGTTTGGCTGAGCCGCCGGCGCTCTCGCCCTCTACGATGAAGATTTCGCACTCGTCGGCGTCGCGCTCCACGCAGTCGGCCAGTTTGCCGGGCAGAGGAGAGACGTCCAGCGCGTTCTTGCGCCGCACCAGATCCCGCGCCTGCTTGGCGGCCTCTCGGGCGCGCGCCGCGGTCAGCGCCTTGGCCACGACGCGTTTCGCATCCGCCGGATGCGTCTCGAACCACTCCTGCAGCCAGTCGCCCACGAGTGACTCGACCAGGCCCTTGACCTCGGTGTTGCCGAGTTTGGTCTTCGTCTGTCCCTCAAACTGCGGGTCCGGCAGCTTCAGACTCAGGACCGCGGTCATGCCTTCGCGCGCGTCGTCCCCCACCAGCGCCGGATCCCCATTTTTCAGCAGCCCCGCCCGGCGGGCGAAGTCGTTGAGGGCACGCGTCAGCGCGGTTCGGAAGCCGGCCAGGTGCGTCCCACCCTCGGTCGTCGGAATCGTGTTGACGTACGTGAGCATGTGCTCCAGGTAGGACTCGTTGTACTGCAGGGCGCACTCCACTTCCACCCCGTCGCGTTCTTTCACCGTGTGCATCACGGCGGTGAGCTTGGTCTTGGCCCGGTTCAGGTTCGCCACCAGCTCGGCGATGCCCCCGGCGTGCTTGAAGACCCGCTCCTGCTTGCTGCGCTCGTCGCGCAGGGTAATCTGCAAACCCTTGGTGAGGTAGGCCACATCATCCAGCCGCCGGGCGATCGTCTCGACGTCGAACTCCGTGGCCGTCATCACCTGCGTGTCTGGTTTGAAGGTCACCCGGGTGCCGGTCTTGCGCGAGGCACCGGTCGGCTGCAGCGGCGTGGTCTTCTTCCCGCGGACGAAGCGCTGGCGCCAGGCCTTGCCGTCCCGCCAGACTTCCACCTCCAACGACTCTGAGAGCGCATTGACCACGGAAACGCCGACGCCGTGCAGGCCTCCTGAAATCTTGTAGCCACCGCCTCCAAACTTTCCTCCGGAGTGCAGAGTGGTGAGGACCACCTCCACTGCGGGGCGGCCGATCTTGGGAATCGGATCCACGGGAATCCCGGCGCCGTTGTCAACCACCGTCGCGCTGCCGTCGGTATGGAGGACCACCGTAATCTCGGTGGCCCGCCCGGCAAGCGCTTCGTCGACAGAGTTATCCACCACCTCATAGAGCAGGTGGTGCAGACCGTCCAGCCCTGTGCTGCCGATGTACATCGCCGGGCGCTTGCGGACGCCCTCGAGGCCCTCCAGCACCTGTATCTGTTCCGCGGTGTAGGGGGTCGTCGGCTGGTTGGTTGCCACCTTCGGGTTTCTGCCCATAGAACGCGATGGTCCCTTCAACAAAGGAAGAGGGGCCTACCGCAGCCGGTGCCCCTCCCCGAATCGTAGACTTTTTTGGACCCTGCAGGCGCTTGCGAAACAGACGTTGCTGGCCTAGCGCGTGTAAGGGTGCCAAAAAGCAGCACAAGTCAGTTTATCACGCACCTCGAAGGGGTGTCAACGCACGAAACCCGCGCCCAGCCTTACGTTTCGCGTTCCCAGGCCATCGCCGCTTGCCGCAGGTGGGTCATCCGGCGAGCCAGTGTCGCGGGGGAGAGGGGGGACGTAATGACAGCCGTTTTGGTAACGACGAGGGCTCGGCAGTCGGGCGTGAGCCCATTTCCCAGCAGGCGCTTCACCGCCCCGGCTTTGTCGACGAACTCCTGGTTGATATCGGAGCTGGTCACCAGCCGGACATCAAGCACCGCCACGATATCGGTGACGCGCGCGATCAACTCCCCACCCAGATGCACGTACATCGCGGCAGAAAGCTCCGTCAGGTAGCCGGTATCCAGTAGCCGGTCGCCAGTAACGACCAGCGTCTGATTCTTGGTCTACCTACGGGTCGCCGGCTAGTGGCTACTGGTGACTGGCTACTGCTTACTCTCCGCGCGGCGCTTCCTCCACATCATCTCGCTGTGCATCGCCCGCCGCGCGGCTTCACGCAACTCCTGGTCGGGAATCTCCGCGACAGTCTGGTCAATCGTGCTCAGCTCTTGCGCTGATAGTTCTGGCCCAGCGCCCTCGACCGGTGCCGCGCCACCCGGCCCAGGCTCCACCACCGCACCGCGGCCCGGTCGGATCCGGATCTCGGCGACGACGCGGCCCCCCAGACGGCGGTTGATGGCTCCCACGAACTGCCCGCGCCGGGCCGATAATTCCTGCACCCACAACCCGGGTTCCACATCTACGAGCAGTGTGGTTCCGCGCAACTCGGCAGGGTGTGCGTGCGCAGCCGCCTCCCGGCCTGCGATCTCCGGCCACATCTCAGCGATCAGCGCCTCGTGCGCCGCCCGTTCCACACCGAGCGCTGTGGCCGCGGAGCGCAGGATCGCTCTAAGCGAGGTGAGCGCGCTGCGCTTCAACGGCTCCCCCGGCGACTCGGAATACCACGGCATCAGGCGGCAGCGTAGCCAGCGCCGCCAACGTCGTGACCGTCACGAGCGCCTGGGCGCCGCGGGCAAATGCCAGCAGCCGCGCCTGCCGGGACTCATCCAGCGTCATGACGACATCGTCCAGCAGCAGCACCGGCTCTTCTCCGGTTTCTTCCTGCAGCACCTGCCGTTCCGCCAGGCGCAGCGCCAGCACCGCCGCCATCTGCTGCCCGCGCGAGCCGTACAGCCGCAGGAGCCGGCGGTCCACCTCCAGCGTGATCTCATCCCGGTGCGGTCCCACCAGCGTCACGCCCCGAGCCCGCTCGGCCTGACGCTGCGCAGCCATCGCCTCTCGCGCCGCCCGGATGAGATCAGCTTCTTCGGCCCCGGGGAGGTTCGCCGCGTACGTCACAACCAACTCCTCGCGGCCCCCGCTGAGCTCCCGGTAGATCTGGCCCGCCGCCGCGGCCAGCCGCGCCACCAGATCGCGACGTCGCAGTGTCACCGTAGCGCCGAGTGCTGCCACCTGGTCGTCCCACGGATCGAAGTCGGCCGCAGCCATGGTCTTACCGCGCAGCAACCGGTTGCGCTGCGCGACCGCCCGCGCGTAGCGGGCCGCCACGTAATAGTATGCGGGACTGATCTGCGCCAGCAACACATCCACCAAGCGCCGGCGGAACGCGGCACGTCCCCGGGCGACCTCGGGATCATCCGGGCCCGCCGTCACGCACAGCACGTGCCCAAACAGCTCCCCCCTGCGCACCGGCACTCCGTTGACGCGGATCTCTCTCCACGTGCGATCCACAAGCGGGGCCGAGGCATCTTGCCGAAAAGCTAGATCGACGTCTTGATCGCGATCGGCACGCCTGCTGCGTGCGTGTACGCGGGCCCAGCTTTCTCCCAGCGTGATCAGCTCCGCCTCCTGCGCGGCGCGATGCGACCGCCCGGTGGCCGCCAGCTCCACCGCTTCCAATACCGTGGACTTCCCCTGGGCATTCGCTCCCACGAAGATATTGACGCCCGGCGCCGGCTCCAGTTCGGTCCGGCGATGATTCCGCACGTTCACCAGCCGCAGCTGCGTCAGATACATCTTACGCGCCGACGACCTCCAGAACGCGCGCGCCGACCTCCACGCGGTCTCCCGGCACAAGCGTCCGCCCCCGCCGGAGTTCCACCCGGCCGTTCACCTTCACCCGCCCGGATTGAATCAACGCCTTCGCCTGCCCTCCGGTGCCGACCGCCTGGGCCCACTTCAGGAACGCGGCCAAGCTGATGCTCTCTGTCTGAATTGGAATGCGCCGCGCCGCGCCGCGGTCTTCCGGGTCTCCCTGGTCTACCATGTCTTCCGGGTCTACCTAACCCCTGTTCGCGCGGCCCGCTGGACGCGCCACGTTCTGGGACCCGGTAGACCCTGTAGACATGGAAAACCCGGAATAGACGCTCTGGCCTTTATGCGTACACTCTCACCGGAGCCAGAACGTAGACGTAATCGCTGTGGTGGGCCGGGCGGATCGCCCCGGGGCTGAGCGGCCCGGTGAGTTCGAAGAACAGTTCATCTGCCTCGATGTTGTTGAGGCAGTCCATCAGATACCGCGCATTGAACGCCGCCTCGATTGGCTCTCCCTCGGCGGTAACCTCTACTTCCTCACGCGCTTTGCCGACCTCCGGCGTATTCGACGTCAGCGTCAGCTTCTTGCCCTCACCCCGCAGCCGCACGACATTCGCCGAGTCCCGCGCCGTGATTGAGGCGCGGCGTACGGCGCGCAGCAGGCGCTCGGTCTGGACGCGAATACGTTGCTTAAACTCCTGCGGGATGACCTGCTGGTAGTTCGGAAACTGTCCGCTGATCAACCGGGAGTACACGCGCAGACCCGGCACGGTAAAAACCAACTGGTTGTCGGCCATCCCCAGCTGCACCGCACCCTCCACGCCCGCCAGCGCGCGCGCCAGCTCCTGCATCGCCTTGGCCGGCACGATCACCCCGATCTTCTGCCGCGCGGCCCGCGGGAGCTGCACTTTTCGTAATGCCAGGCGGCCGCCGTCCGTTGCGACGAACTTGGCCTCCGCACCATCTAGCACCGCGTATACTCCGGTTAGGAACGGCCGCGTTTCGTCCGCGGAAACGGCAAAAATGGTCTGGTTGATCATCATGCGCACGACATCGGCATCGACTTCGCCTACGGCGTCTCCATCCGCACGCGGCAAGGCGGGAAAATCAGTCGCGGGCAAACCCAGGATCTCGAAGTGGCTCGTCTCACAACTGATTTCCGCCTGCGTACTTCCTTCCGGCGCCTTAATCTCGACCGTTGCCACGGGCAAGTTACCTACAATCTCGTTCAGAATCCGCGCCGGCAACGTCAGCTGACCGCCTTGTTTCACCTCAGCCGCCACCTCGACTTGCATCGCGAGTTCCAGATCGGTCGCCGTCAGTTTGATACCGTCTTTTTGGGTCTCCATTAGGATGTAGCCTAAAATGGGCATCGTCGTGCGCGTCGAAACCGCTCGTCCTACAATCTGTACTGCCTTTAGCAACGCCGTCTGTGGACAACTTACCCACATTGCTTTCCTCCGGAATTAATAGTTATAAAACTACACGTAGTAGTAATACTGCTGTGGATAGTGTGGATAACTCGATGCACGCTAACAATACCAAGGGGAAAGGGGTGTGTATAGCCCGGGGATAGATACGCGGGCGCATCCACACTATCCCCAACGAGCGCGGATATCACCCGGAGTTGTGTAAAGTGTCTACGAGTTTCTTCAGGCCCGCGGCGAGATACGTATCCTTCGTAAGCGCTTCTTTTACGCGGTCACAGGCATGCATCACAGTCGTGTGGTCGCGGCCGCCGAACTCCTCGCCGATCCGCGGGAGTGAGGCGTCTGTCAGTTCGCGGGCCAGGTACATGGCCACCTGTCTGGGGAAGGCGATCCCTTTCGTGCGACGCTTTGCCCGCATTTCCTCTACGCGCAGTCCGAAGTGTTCGGCCGCGGCTTTCTGAATCATCTGGATCGTAACGGGTCGGCTGGCGGAGGCCGGGAGCAATTCTTTGAGGATCTCCGCGGCGAGCTCCACCGTCATGGGGGCGCGGGTCAGGCCGGCATAGGCGACGACGCGGACGAGCGCACCCTCGAGTTCGCGGATGTTGGATTGGATGCGTTGGGCGATGAATTCCGCAACTTCGTCTGGGACGCTCAAGCCGTCGAGTTCGGCTTTCTTGCGCAGAATGGCGATGCGCGTCTCCAGATCCGGCGGCTGGATGTCGGCGATGAGGCCCCACTCGAAACGGGAGCGCAGGCGGTCCTCTGATGATCTGCCGGCTGGCTTCGTGCAACGTGTTGAAGGTGTGGAAGAACTCCTCCTGCGTCCGTTCTTTCCCGGCCAGAAACTGGATGTCATCGATGAGCAGGACGTCGACGCTCCGGTACTTGGTGCGGAACTCCAGCGTCCGGTCGTCCCGGATGGCGTTGATCAGTTCGTTCGTAAACTTCTCACTGCTGATGTAGGCAACGCGGTGTAACTGCTGACGGTGAACGACGTGGTGCCCGATGGCTTGCAGGAGGTGGGTCTTGCCGAGACCCACGCCGCCGTAGATGAACAAGGGGTTGTAGGCGCGGGCCGGCGCTTCCGCCACGGCCATCGCGGCCGCGTGCGCAAAGCGGTTGCCCGTACCGATGACAAACGTATCGAACGTGTACTTGGGGCTCAGCGGGAGTCCGTCCGGTCCGCGCACGGGCGCCGCCGGGGCCGGTGCGGCCGGGCTGTCTTCCACCACGGTCAGTTGAATCGTGATGGCGCGCGCCAGCACTTCCTGCAACGCGCTGTGTATCAGGCTGGCGTGTCGCGACTCGATCCACTCTTTGGCGTGGCGGCTGGGCACGGAAAACACAAAGGTGTCCCCGCGCACCGCCAGTGGCGTCATGTTCTTGAGGTACAACTCGTATGTCGGCTTGCTCAGCCGGCTCTCGATGCGGCGGAGCGCTTCCTGCCAGATGCCGACCGCAGATGACGTGTCGACGGCCATGATTGTTGCCCCCCGGGATGAGTGCTGGTGGTCATGGGTTACGGTTTAAAGACCTCGCCCAGGACCGCGATGCCTTCTTCCGTGAGCGTGCGCTTTCCACCACCCTTGCTGTCCACGAGCCGCCAGCGCGCCAGGAGATGGAGTTCGCGGTAGGCCGTGCTCTGGCTGACGGCGAGTTCTTTCGCGATCGCCGATGGTCCGGCAGATCCCAGCTCGGCGATGAGCAGGAGGACCTTCTTTTGTCGGGGTGTGGGTTCGGGCCGGCTCGGGTGCTCCAGCACTTGAGGGGACACCTTTGGACTCTCGGCGCCGACGGTCAGCGTGACGACAGTGCCGCGGGTGAGGTTGTCGTCAATGGCGATCGCGCCGCCGAGGAATGCCAGCTGCTCCCTGGCCACGGGCAGGCCCGAACCCACGCCTTTGATGAGACGGCGCATCTGGGGCGTGGCGGTCGTGAACCCGGGTTGCAGCGCCTTCTCCTTGTCCGGAACGCCTGGTCCCTGGTCAGAGATGCGGATCGTGTTCCCGTCGTCCAAGATGCTGATCACGGCGCCCTGGAAGTATGCGTGGATCAGGTTCTCGATGATCTCCCGGATGACGATGTACGGGATGCGGCCGCCGCGTTCTCGCCCGAAGTTGTATGTGCGTGCCGCAAGGTCGCCCACGAACTCATGGAATTCGCGCCCGCGTAGCGACACCACCCTGGGCGCGGCCAGCGGCGAGTCATACACGGCGAGCCGGACTTCTGGCTCGGCGGCGTCCGCCGGTCCGTCGCTGCCCTGGATAGATCGCAAGAACTCGGCCATTGCCGCCCTCCGTCAGGTCAATTGGTGCTGCCGCAGGGCGACGGTGCGCAGACATACGCCGTCTGAACGTGTGAGATGGTCACCGAAGTTTGCCGCCGGGTCGCAAAGTCCTACCCCGGCAAACGCGCAGAGGCACATTTCACGATAGTCCGTGAGCGAGCGAACGGTGACCACGACTGTGGATAGCCCCTGGGGAAGTGACCCGATGTTCGTGGAGCCGGGAGATGCTTCCTGCCGAACACAGGTGCGCGGCGCTGCGATGGTATCCGCCATCCGCGCGCCTCCGCGGAGTTATCCACAGCAATGAAAAATGCTGTGGATAGTCTGAACGGAGGGCTGGCGGCTCAGCGCCGCCACGCGGGCTACCCGCGGTTTTGGGAGTGTGCGCTCGTCACAGCGCCGTTACTTTCTGGAGAATCTGTGGATACGGGGCCTGGTTGTGCCCAGGTTATCCACACCCCTCCGCTCGCGCTGGGTCGGTTTTTCCGGCTATGTTATAGTGGAGTCTGTTCCTCCGACCGCGGGTGAGGGCACGTGCCGAAACGCACTTACCAACCGAAGGCGCACCGAAGGAAGAAGACTCACGGGTTCTTGCAGCGGATCCGCACGACTGGCGGCCGCAACGTTCTTCGCCGGCGCAGGGCCAAGGGGCGCTGGCGGCTGACGGTGTAGGCGGCGCCGGCTGCGGCGATTTTGCCGGCGCAGGTACGTCCCCTGAGCTCTGCTGCGGCGTTCCGCCTGGCATATCGTGAGGGCCGGCGCTTGACCGGTGATGTGGCCGTGTTGTACGCGCGGCCCAACGGGCTGCCGGTGACGCGCTTCGGCATCTCCGTGAGACGGAGCGCGGGCGGCGCCGTGCGGCGTAACCGGGTACGCCGCCGTGTGCGTGAAGCGATTCGTTTGGAGCAGGATCGAGTGGCCGGTGGGTTCGACGTTGTGCTGGTGCCTCGCCTCCCGGCAGCCGATGCGCGGTTCACCGCGCTGCGCGAGGCTGTGCGCGACCTCCTAATGCAGGCGGGGGTCGTCCGCGGCGCTGGCGAAGGTTTCTAGTGGTGCAGGTGTGATGACCCGTCTGCTGTTGGTACTGATCCGCGCGTACCAGCGATTTATTTCCCCATACACGCCGCCGAGTTGCCGGTTCTCCCCGTCGTGTTCGTCCTACGCGGCGGAGGCCATCGCCCGACACGGGCCCTGGCGGGGAGCGAGGCTGGCGGTGCGGCGCTTGCTGCGATGCCATCCGTGGAATCCCGGCGGCTATGATCCGGTCCCTTAGCGGCGCGGTGGTGAGCGAGGAGGACGTGCGCAGTTGATCAAACCCATCGCGGACGTGCTGGTGCAGATTCTGAACACGTTCCACGGCTGGATCGCCAACTACGGCGTCGACATTATCCTGCTGACGCTGGCCATGAAACTCGTCCTGCATCCGTTGACGCGGAAGTCGCTGAAGTCGATGAAAGCCATGCAGGCGTTGGCGCCCCAGCTTGCCGTGCTGCGGGAGAAGTACCGCGACGACCCCCGGGCCATGAACACAGAGATGATGAATCTCTACCGCGCCAACAGCGTCAACCCGTTTTCCGGCTGCCTGCCTCAGCTGGTCCAGTTGCCGGTGCTGTACGGCCTGTTCGGCGCACTGCGGCGGCCGAATCTTTTCGGTGGCGAAACCTTTCTTGGCTTGGTGCTCGACAAGGTACCGTGCCAGCATCCGTTCTCGGCGACTTGCTTGATCGACCTCGTTCGCCAGCCGGTGTTGTTGGCGATAGTCGTCCTGGTGGGTTTCACCACGTACTTGCAGCAACGGATGACGATTTCCGACCCGCAGCAGGCCCGGATGTTCATCTTCATGCCCGTCATGATCGCCTTCTTCGCACTGAGCTTTCAGGTCGCGTTGTCGATCTACTGGGCCGTCTCTACGCTCGCATATCTGGTTGAATACCTCGTGGTCGTCGGACGGCCGAGGCCCACGCTTGCCTCTGGGACGGCCCCCCAGAAGGCCTTACCGTCTCTTCTGCCGCAGCGCCCCAAGGGGACGAAAAAGAGATGAGGCAGGTCGAAACAACCGGGCGGACGGTAGAGGAGGCGGTCGGCAGGGCGGCGGGGGAGCTTGGCGTCGAGCGCGATGACGTCGATGTCGAGGTCGTCGATCCGGGCACCCGCGGGATGCTCGGTCTGGGCGCGCGCGAGGCTCGAGTTCGCGTTACGCTCAAGGGCAACCCGGGCGCGATCGCGCACACGGTGATGGCGCGGCTGCTGCAGGAAATGGGGCTCCCCGGTACAGTGCGCGTGCACCAGCAGGACGATCTGATCTCCGTGCAGGTGAGCGGGGAGCGGCTGGGAGCACTGATCGGGCGGCGTGGCGCCACCCTCGACGCCGTGCAGCTGCTCTTGGGGCTGATGGTCGCACGACAGACTCGTACCAAAACACACGTCGTTGTGGATGTGGAGGGCTACCGCGAGCGACGGCGCGTGGCGCTGGAAGAACTCGCACACAGGACGGCCGAGCGTGTCGCGCGCGCAGTCGAGGTTGAACTCGAACCGATGGATGCCTTCGAGCGCCGCATCATCCACACCACGCTGGCCGAGCATCCCCAGGTCATGACCTTTAGCCGCGGGGAGGGAGCGGCACGACGCGTCGTCGTCGCGCCAAGGCAGGACGCGGCGCCGGCTGAGACGGTTACGAGTGACGAGTGAGATCTTCGAGGCGCTGGAGCCCGCGGCAGCCATCCTGGGACGTCCCCTTACGACGGGACAGCGCGAACAGATCGTTCGCTATCTGGCTCTGCTCGCCGAGTGGAGTAAGAAGGCCCGGCTGACGACAATCACGCGGCCCCTGGACGCCGTCCGCCTGCACATTCTGGACTCGCTGCTGTGCGTGCAGGCGGGCATCCCGCAAGGTGCGTCTGTACTCGACGTCGGGAGCGGCGGGGGACTCCCCGGCATTCCGCTCAAGATCGCCCGGCCGGACCTCGTGGTGACGTTGCTGGAGGCCGCCTGGAAGAAGGCCGCGTTTCTTGAAGTCGCGGTAGTGGAACTTGAGCTCTCCGTCGCGATTGTGGGCTCTCGAGCAGAGGAAGCCGCGCACCAACCGAAGCTGCGCGAGCAGTTTGACGTTGTCGTAGCTCGGGCGGTCGCCCCACTCCCGGCCCTGGGTGAACTCACCCTCCCCTTCGTGCGCGTGGGCGGGAAGGCCATTTTGCTCAAGGGCCCTGGGGTGGGGCGGGAAATCGATCCAGGCCGGCGCGCCGCGGCGCTGCTCGGAGGCGGCGAGTGGCGGATCCATTACGCAGAGTTGCCGGGTGGCGTGCGCCGGGCGGTGGTGGAAGTCACCAAGGTCGCTGCCACGCCGCCGGCCTACCCGAGACGGCCGGGAGTGCCCGTGAAACGTCCGCTGGGCCTCTAGAGATTTACGTTCCGTCTGGCGGGACGTGCGGAGGGAGATCGCCGGCACTACCGAATGAGGGGTTTGATCGATGGGACGCGTCATCGCCATTGCGAACCAGAAAGGCGGCGTGGGGAAGTCCACCACCGCCGTCAATGTGTCCGCTGCTCTCGCCCTTTCCGGGACACACGTCTTGCTGGTGGACAGCGACCCGCAGGCGCATGCCACCAGCGGCGTTGGGATTTCCCGCGCGTCCGTGGGCATCTCGCTGTACGACGTTCTCATCAATGGCGTGGCCATGGCTTCGGCGCTGATGCCGTCGCCGGTGAAGGGGCTCGATCTTGCCCCATCGAGTATCCACCTGGCCGGCGCCGAAGTGGAACTCGTCGGTGTCCCGTCGCGCGAGCACAGGCTCCGCGACGCCCTGCGGGCCGTCAAGGAGTGGTACGACTTTGTGTTTATCGACTGCCCACCGTCGCTGGGGCTGCTCACCCTGAACGCGCTCGCCGCCGCCGATGAAGTCATCGTTCCGATCCAGTGCGAGTACTACGCGTTAGAAGGGTTGGCTCAGCTCCTTGACACCCTGGCACTGATCCGGCGCCAGCTCAATCCCAGTCTGAGGGTCAACGGCGCGCTGCTGACAATGTACGACGGCCGGACCAACCTCTCCGAGCAGGTGGTCGCAGAGGTGCGCCGCCACTTTCACGGTCAGGTGTTTAAGACCGTTATCCCGCGCAACGTGCGCCTCGCTGAGGCGCCGTCGTTTGGCCAGCCGGCGGTCACGTTTGACCCATCGTCGAAGGGCGCCGAAGCCTACGTCGCGCTTGCCGAGGAGGTCACGGCTCGTGTCGGAGAACCTGTCGCGGCCCGCTAATCGCCGTCCCGATACCTCCAGAACCGGGCAGCGCCCCGCACCATCCGGCGCGGGGCAACGCCGGGGTTTGGGCCGAGGCCTGGGAGCCCTCATTCCTGGGGCGGAGACCGCGGTCGTGGAGAGACCGGCGGAGATCCCGGTCTCCCGTCTCAGGCCAAGCGGGTTGCAGCCGCGGCAGGCGATGGATCCACAAGAGTTCGCGGGGCTGGTGGAGTCCGTCCGAAGACATGGGGTGCTTCAGCCGATCGTGGTGCGGCCTGTTGCGGACGGTTTTGAGGTTGTGGCTGGCGAGCGTCGTTGGCGTGCGGCCGAGGCTGCGGGGCAGGCTACGGTTCCTGCCATCATCCGGCCGTTGTCGGATCCAGAGGCGCTGGAGCTGGCGTTGGTGGAGAATCTGCAGCGTGAGGATCTGGGGGCCCTGGAACGGGCGCGAGCCTACCGCCGGCTGGTTGACGACTTTGGAATGACCCAGGCGCAGGTGGCAGAGCGGGTCGGCAAGAGTCAGCCGTCCGTCGCAAACTCGCTGCGGCTGCTGCAACTTCCACCACAGATGCAGGCCAGCCTGGACGCGGGCCGGATAACCGAGGGCCACGCCCGGGCGCTGATGGCTGCCGGGAGCCAGGTGGCCATGCTAAAGGTCTGGGCGCGGGTCGAGCGTCGCGGACTGTCTGTCCGGGAGACCGAGGCGCTGGTGAGGCCGAGTATTTCACGTGAAATACCCGGCCGGTCCCGAGCCAAAGATCCACACCTGCGCAGTGCAGAACAGGATCTTTCGAGGAGATACGGGACCAAGGTCGCTGTGGTTGGGACCAGTCGCAAGGGCGTGCTGTCGTTGGCGTACTATTCGGAGGAAGACCTGCAGCGGCTGCTGGATCTCCTTCTGGGCTGATTGCCGCATTTACGCGCCTCCCCTGCTCACCTTGGTTCGCTCGTAATGCCGTCTGGCTTTCGCGCGGTTCCCGCAGACCGACATGCTGCACCACCGCCGGGTGCCGTTCTTGCTCCGATCGATGAAGAGCCACCCGCATCCATCATCGGACTGACATTGCCGCACACGTCTCACGTCCGCTGAGGTCAGGAGTTCCGAAGCCGCCCACACCACCGGCCACATCGGGCCGAGCAGTTCACCGGTGCCGTCCCAGGCCCACGCCGCCTGAGATGCCCAGCGCAGGCGCCTACCGCGTCTCTTCCCGCTGGACGACGCGTCAGTTAGTGTTTGACAGGCTGCGGGAGCCAGCGGTGCGCCCAGTGCTCCACCTCGGCCAGGATCCGTTGGAGATCGCGCCCACGCTCGGTGAGCGCGTACTCGATGCGCACAGGCGTTTCCGGGTAGACTCGCCGCTGCACGATCTCTTCAGCCTCGAGTTCTTTTAGGCGCTCGGACAGCAGGCGGTCATGCAGGTCGGGGACCGCTTCCAGAATCTCCCCGAAGCGCCGGGGGCGGTCCATCAGGGCGCGGATCACCGCGCCGTTCCAGCGCTTGCCCACCAGCTCGATCGCCCGATGGAAGCGCGGGCACACATGCTCTTCATTTTCGTGAGTGATTTTAGCCCTGCTCATCGGCGGTCACCCTCATTCTAACGCATAGTAAGGGACTTGACAAGGGGAAGTGGCCGGTGTAGAGTAACATACGAAATGGAAGGTGCATCTTGGTCGTATGTTTCGGCTGAGGAGGCGAACGTGATGGACGCAATGCTCCTGACCTTACGCCTGGTGGTGGGTCTGCTTGTGGCAGGCCACGGGGCGCAGAAGCTATTCGGATGGTTTGGCGGCCATGGCATCGCTGGGACCGCCGGGTGGCTGGAATCGATGAGGTTCCGGCCGGCACGGCTCTGGGCCTGGCTGGCGGGGATCGCCGAGTTCGGCGGCGGCGTGCTTTTTGCGGCGGGGCTGTTCAGCCCGCTGGGCTCGATAGGCATCGCCTCGTCGATGCTCACCGCGATCGTCCGTGCGCACTGGCCGAAAGTCTGGGCCACCGACCATGGATTTGAACTGCCGCTGACGTATCTGGTCGTCGCGCTGACAGTGGGCGGGACCGGACCGGGGGCATACTCCCTTGATACGGCGCTGCGGACGGGGCTGTCGGGGAGCCTGACAGCGGTGATGGTGATTGTGGCGCTAGTCGGTTGGATCGTCGGCCTGACGATTTCCGCGGCGCGGCCGGCGCAGCCGCAAAGCGGCACATAACGGCGGCGTGGGGAGAATACGATGGGGGACAAAGAGCAGATCGGGTCAGTCCGAACACCATCTATCACCTTGGACCGCACCCCCGATGGACGGCGGGTGTACGTCGTCGACGGGAGGCGTTACGCAGAGGTGCCCCTCGGTCCGGAGGACGCGTACCGGTTCCTGGCCGAGCTCCGGCTTGAGATGACGGGCGCGGACTTCCGGGCGTTCGTAGAGCGCCACAGGCCGTCTTTGAGCGCGGCTGTGGTGTGGCGTCTCGGCCTGGGGCCTGTGCCGCTCGCGCCGGAAGGGCCCGATCGTGTCGAGCGCGCACGCGCGGAGCTCAGCCGGCTGCTTCGGACTGCGTGAGCACAAACCGGCTCACTTAAGGGAGATGGCGAGCGAGCAGCCGGACAACCTCATCCGGGTTATCGGCGTGAATCCAGTGGCCGCCTGGGACGACGTGAAGGGAAATACGGGGAGTCGCGACGACTCCGTCCAGCCGGTGGAGCGTATCTTCACTCAGGACGTCCGAGTGGGACGCCTTGATGAAGTGCAGCTCCACGCCGGCTGGCGGGTCCAGGACTGCGCTCCAAAGATCTGTCTGAAAGAAGTCGCGCAGCAGCTCCTCCAGGGCATCGAAGTCTAACCGCCATCGGTAACGCCCTTCCGAGGATTCCAGATTCATTGTCATCCATCGCGCCACATCAGATGCGAACCCGAGCTGCGTGAGACCCTCGGCTGCCTCCTGACGAGAAGTAAATTGCGCGGGGAGGGAGCGGACGGCCCGCAGCATCTCCCAGGCGCTCCCTGAGGGTGGTCCGGCCGCCGGCGTGGAGTCTACGACCCACATTTGCCGGAGAGCGGCGGCGTGGCGGGCCGTGTAGAGCAGCGCGATCTTGCCACCAAGCGAATGGCCCAGCACGGCGTCGAGGGGGAACCCAAGGCTCCGGCCGAGCGCGTCGATGTCTGCGGCGGCGGCTTCCAGCGTGTGGGGCGGGGGAAATCCCTGCGAGGCGCCGTGCATCCGCAGATCGGCCAGCACGACGCCCCATTCCGGACGAGCCTGGGCCAAGTGGCGTGCGATCGTCCCCCAGTTCCGCCCGGCTCCGAATGCCCCGTGGAGGATTACCAACCACCGCTGTGGGGCGCCCGCGCTGGAGGCGACGAGTTCATGGCTCAAGACGGGACCCATCACGTGTGGCACTATTGTAGGACAGGCGGGCGTTTGCTCGTTGATGAGGAGGGTCGGAATGATGCATCCGGTGACCGGCGTGGTCGGAGTGGTCGTGATCGGCGTGATCTTATGGGACACGTTTGAGACCGTCGTGTTGCCTCGTCGTGTGGCGCGCCGTCTCCGGCCGGCGCGCCTGCTGTTCAGGACTCTGTGGCGGTTCTGGTTACTGGCTGCGGCGGGGATCCGCCGCCCGGGCCGGCGAGAGAGTTTCCTGAGTCTGTTTGGTCCGTTCTCTCTGATCGCCCTGCTGGGAGGATGGGCCTCGATGCTGCTGCTCGGATTTGCGCTGGTGCACTCGGCCCTCGGGCTGCAGATGTCCGTGCCGGAGCGCCAGCCTACGTTCTTCACGGCCCTTTATCTCAGCGGCACGACCCTGTTCACCCTCGGGTTGGGTGACGTCGTGCCGACGTCCGCTGCGGCGCGGGTCGTGACGGTCGTCGAAGCGTTCGTCGGGTTTGCGTTCCTGGCGTTGGTGATCGGCTACCTTCCCGTCGTGTACCAGGCGTTTTCGCGGCGCGAAGCGCACATCGCGATGCTGGACGAGTGGGCCGGTTCCCCGCCGGCGGCATCCGAGCTTATGCGCAGGCTGGGACAGTGGCGGGACCTGGACGCCCTGGGGCAGTTCCTCGCCGCATGGGAACGCTGGGCGGCGGAGCTGTTGGAGAGCCACATCTCTTACCCTGTACTGGCGCGGTTCCGCTCGCAGCACGGCAACGAATCGTGGGTGGCGTCGCTGACGACGATCCTTGATACGTGTGCGCTGGTCCTGGCGGGGTTAGACGGCGTGCGCCCGCGCCAGGCGTGGCTGACGTTTGCCATGGCGCGTCATGTAGCCGTGGACCTGTGCCAGGTGCTGGACACGCCGCCTCATCCGCCCGATCGCGACCGGCTGCCGCCGGATGACCTGCGCCGACTCCGCGCGGTTCTGAACGAGGCGGGTGTCGTCCTAAGGACAGGCGACGAGGTGGATCGGAAGCTGTCGGAGTTGCGGCGTTCGTATGAACCGTACGTCACCGCTCTGGCCGGCGGGCTCCTGCTCACCCTACCCCCCTGGCTGCCCTCCCCCGGCGCAAAGGACAACTGGCAGAAAACTGCCTGGCTTTAAGAGGGCGCGGGGGTTAGAGTCACATGATGGGCATCTTTCGCCCGGGATGAGCGTTGGACTCGGGAGATGCGTATTTTGGTCATCGCCGATGATGTGCTTGCGCGGGCAAAGCTCGTGGCGTCCTTGTCCGGCGAGCCGGACGTGACGGTAGACCAGGCCGCGCCGGAGGTTGATCTTGGCGACGTCGCTGATGCCCACACTCGCGACATCATCCTGTGGGATCTTGGAACGGGGGCCGCTCAGAGCGACGCGCGCCTCCCGGCGATGCAGGATCTTGACATACCGGTGGTGGTGTTGAGCGACGATGAGGCCCGTGTCTCCGATGCGATGACCGCCGGTGCGCGAGGTGCTCTCCCCCGAGATATCGGTGGACCGGCACTCCTGGCGGCGTTGCGGGCGGTGGTTCTGGGGCTGGTGGCGATCGACCCCGCGTTCGCTCCGGCGATGGTACAAGGGCGCGGCGCGGCGCCGGAGGTTCCCGCAGAGGAACTGACCCCGCGCGAACTGCAGGTTTTGCAGTTACTGGCCGAAGGCCTGCCTAACAAGCGGATTGCGCTGCAGTTGGGCATCAGCGAGCACACGGTGAAGTTCCACGTCGCGGTCATCTTCAGCAAGCTGGGCGCGCACGGCCGCACGGAGGCGGTCACGCGTGCGGCGCGTCTGGGGCTGATCGTCCTGTAGCCTCCACTGGCGCGACACGTGAGTGCGCGTCGACCAAAAAACCGCTCCTGGCTGCGCTGGTTCCAAAGCCTGGAATTGCGGCCCTGTGGCTCCGGAGTTACGTCTACGGCCTACCCAAACGGGCGATGCGGGCGACGCGCCGGCCAGCGTATGCTCACCATCAACGGAGGTGGTAGATGTGATGCAGATCTTGAGCGAAATCTCCAACGGAATTGCCGGCATTGCGGAGCGGGTCGGGCCCTCTGTGGTGCGGGTCGAGGCCCGGCGGCATGCCCCCGGCAGCGGAATCGTCTGGGCGGCGGACGGGACGATCGTGACGGCGGACCACGTCATTGAGCAAGAGGACGAGATCCGCGTCGGCCTACCTGATGGGCAGCTCGTGGCTGCCACCCTGGTCGGTCGGGACCCAGGTACCGATATCGCGGTGCTGCGTGCACAGGCATCCGGTCTGACCGTGCCGTCCTGGAGCGGCGGTGATCAGGCGAAAGTCGGCCAGCTGGTGGTGGCCGTGACGCGGCCCGGCCGCACGGTTCGGGCGCGGCTCGGAATTATCAGCGCCGCGGGCGAGGCCTGGCGGGCCCCCACGGGCGGAGAGTTCGACCGATACCTTGAAACCGATGTGACGCCGGGAATCGGATTTTCTGGCGGTGCCCTGGTGGACGCGGGCGGCGCGGTTCTGGGAATGAACACGGCGGGACTCCTGCGGCGTGCCGCGATAGCGGTTCCGGTGCCGACGTTGCGCAAGGTGGCGGGCGCGCTGCTGACCCACGGGAAAATCCGCCGGGGGTATCTGGGCATTGGGGCCCACCCGGTGCGCCTGCCGGCCACGCTGGAACAGCAGGTGGGGCAGCGAGTCGGGTTGATCGTGGTGTCAGTGGAATCTGGCAGCCCCGCGGAACGTGGGGGGCTGGTGCTGGGGGACGTGATTGTCGCAGTTGACGGGACACCGGTCCGCACTCACGACGACATTGCATCGCAGCTGACATCTGAAAAGATCGGGACGTCGCTGCGCGTCCGTCTCCTCCGCGGCGGCGCGGCGAAGGAACTCAGCGTGACTGTTGCCGAGCGATAGAACGACGAGAGGTGAGCGATGAGCGCCTTTACGCTCGCGGAGATCGCCTATCTACGCGGCCAGCTCCTCGGACGGCTGGCCACCGTCGGCCCGAACAGCGAACCCCACGTGGTGCCGGTCGCCTTTCGGTACAATGGCGAGACGGACACGATCGATATCGGCGGCTACGACTTCGCGAAGCGCAAGAAGTTCCGCGATGTGCGCGGTAACCCCCGGGTAGCGCTGGTGATCGACGACGTGCCCTCAGTGAACCCCTGGAAGGCCCGCGGGATCGAGATCCGGGGTGTGGCCGAAATTCTGGAGACGGGCGGCGAGCGGCTGATGCGAAGGTTCGCCCCACAAATGTTTCGCATCAGGCCCAGGCGGATCGTCAGCTGGGGGGTCGAGGGGGAAGGCGTCTCACGGAACGCCCGTTCTGTAGGGTAGCGTGGAGTTGACAGCGTAACACCGTCTACGGATAATCGCGACATGCGTCCCGCAGAATCCGCCCTCGAGGGTGCCGTGGCCACGGCGCCCCCCGCCGAGCGCATCGACTACGCCAGCATCCTGTCGCCACAGACGAAGTGGATCGTCCTGGCCGGGGTGCTGATGGGATTGTTCCTGGCCGCGCTCGATCAGACCATCGTGGCCACCGCGCTGCCGGCGATCATCGCCGACCTGCGCGGCATCGACCTGCTGGCGTGGGTCTCCACCGGCTATCTGGTGGCCAGCACGACGACGGTGCCTGTCTACGGCAAGCTGTCCGATCTGTATGGCCGGCGGATCATCGTGCTGGCCGGCATCGTAATCTTTCTGGCGGGATCGGCGCTGTCCGGTCTCGCGGTTACCATGGGGCAGCTGATCGCGTTCCGCGTCCTGCAGGGGATCGGCGCCGCCGCGCTGACGTCGTCGGCATTTACGGTGATTGCCGATCTCTTCGTTCCGGCGGACCGACCGCGCTATCAGGGTCTGTTCGGCGGCGTCTTCGCGCTGGCCAGCGTAGTGGGGCCCTACCTCGGCGGCCTGCTCACCGACCATCTGAGCTGGCGGTGGGTCTTTTACGTCAACCTCCCCGTCGGGATCGTGGCAGTGGCCTTCATTGCCGCGAAGATGCCGCGGCTGCATAGCGGTCTGCGCGCGACGGTGGACTGGGCGGGGACCTTCCTGCTCATTGCCTCGGTCGTCCCGCTGCTGCTGGCCGTGACACTGGACAAGCAGCAGTACCCGTGGTCGTCGCCTGCCGTCGTAGTCCTGCTGATCGCCGCGGCGGTTGCCACCGCGCTCCTGCTGATCGTCGAGTCGCGCGTCCCCTCCCCCATCATCGCGCTGGATCTTTTCCGCAACCGGACCTTCGCCGTCGTCAGCGTGGCCTCGATGCTGGTCGGGGCGTCGTTCTTCGCGGCCATCTTCTTCCTGTCCATCTTTATGGTCAACGTCGTCGGCGTTTCCGCGACGGCCGCCGGCGCGACCCTGATTCCGTTGACGTTTGCCGTCGTCATCGGCGCGTTCACGTCCTCGCTGATTGTGCAGCGGTTGGGGCGGTACCGGCGCATCGTGCTGGCCGGATTTACCGTCGCCATCATCGGGTTCGGCCTCCTGGCGGCGCTGGGTCCTGATGCGACCCGGTGGGACGTGACCTGGCGGATGATTGTCCTGGGCATGGGGTTGGGACCGGCGATGCCACTGCTCAACCTGGTGGTTCAGAACGCCGTTCCCTACGAGAAGGTGGGAGTCGCCACCGCCGCGCGTCAGTTTTTCCTGCAGATCGGCTCGGCTGTGGGCACGGCGATCTTCGGCGTCGTTCTGTCCACCGTCTTGACCGCCGAGTTCACGCGCGGCGCCGCCCCGGTCCTGGCCCAACTGCCGGTGACCGTGCGCGCTGCGATCGATCTGGACAGCGTTCGCAGCGGCGTATTCGCCTCGGTACCGGGGCCGGCGCTGACGCAATTGCACGAGGTGTTCAGGGCGGCGTTCAGCGCCGGCATCACGCGGATTTATGCATACGCCACCGCCTTGGCGCTGGCGGCGCTGCTGGTGGTGATGGCGCTGCCGGAGATCCCGCTGCGGACCAGCAACCGCTCCGAATCAACAAGATCTACGCAATCTGCGCAATCTCCGCAATCTACCGACATGGGACCATAAGGGGCTGCATGGTGTAGATAGCGTAGATCGCGAGGATTGCGAAGATTGAGGAGATTCAGATGGGCGACATCGCACGCGCGATCATCGCAGAGGTGATGAGCTGGCCTGGTGTGACCTCACATCCGCACCGTTTCGGCGGCGTCGAGTTCACCCTCAACCATCGTGAGATTGGACATCTCCACGGCGACCGGCTGGCCGACCTGCCGTTTCCGGCGCGGATCCGCGACGAACTGATTGCGAGCGGCCGGGCCCGCCCGCATCATGTGCTGCCGGAGTCGGGCTGGGTGAGCCGGTGGATCCGTGGTCCGGAAGACGTGGCCCTGGTCATCGCCCTGTTCCGCCTGAACTACGAACGATTGGCCAGAATTGGTAAACCCCACCTACAGTAGCCGCCTTAGGAAGAGGGAAGAGGGAAGAAGGAAGAAGGAAGAAGCCGAGGGTCTGTCCGCTCTTCCTTCGTCCCTCTTCCTTTTTTCCTCGCAGTCATGCACCAGGGAACCATTTCGTGGAGGGGAACTCCATCAAGCATGACTCGGGATCAGGCCTGGGCCCTCGTATGTGAGTGGATCCACAACCCCAACCTCCGCAAGCATCTGCTGGCTGCGGAGGCGGCGATGCGCGCGTATGCCCGCCGGTTCGGGGAGGATGAGGAATCCTGGGGCATCGTGGGGCTGGTGCACGATCTCGACTACGAGCGCTGCCCATCACAGGACGCGGGGCATCCGTTCGTCGGCGTGGAAGAACTGCGCCGCCGTGGCGTGCCGGAGGCGTGGTGTCGGGCCATCGTGTCGCACGCCGACTACTCCGGGGTGCCCCGCCAGTCGAACATGGAGAAGGCGCTGTACGGGGTGGACGAACTGGTCGGTTTCGTCATCGCCGTGGCGCTGGTCAAGCCGAGTAAGTCACTCGCCGAAGTCGACATGACCTCGGTCAAGAAAAAGATGAAGGACAAAGCCTTTGCCCGTGGGGTGAATCGAGAAGACGTCATCCGCGGCGCGGAGGAGTTAGGCGTTCCGCTCGATGAGCATATCGAGCTTGTGATCAACGCCCTGCGCGGGGTTGCATCCCAGCTCGGCCTATGAAATTTCGGATTGCCGACAGCAGAACGCAGAACACAGAACGCAGCACGCAGAAGGACGGCGGTGTTAGTTGATCAGTCTGCGTTCTGCATGGTGCGTTCCACGTTCTTA
This sequence comes from Candidatus Segetimicrobium genomatis, assembly GCA_005882335.1. Classification (GTDB taxonomy): domain Bacteria; phylum Sysuimicrobiota; class Sysuimicrobiia; order Sysuimicrobiales; family Kaftiobacteriaceae; genus Telluricultor. The sequence goes on along the minus strand of VBAP01000004.1, from coordinate 20,974 downwards.
CTTCCAACCTGAGGAGACCTTCATGAGTGATCGTGATAGCGGATTGGGTGACATGTCGCCCGACGAGTTTCGCCGGGCCGGTTACCTGGCCGTAGACTGGGTTGCCGATTATCTGGCGTCGGTCGAGGACTATCCGGTCCTCGCCCGCACCGAGCCCGGTGCAATCCGCCGCCTGCTGCCGGCGTCACCGCCGAAAACCCCGGAGTCGCTGGAGTCGATGCTCGCCGATCTCACGTCGGTGATCGTTCCCGGCATCACCCACTGGAATCATCCTGCGTTCTTCGCTTACTTCGCGATTACCGGATCCGGACCGGGAATCCTCGGAGAACTGCTGACCGCGGCGCTCAACGTCAACGGGATGCTCTGGAAGACATCTCCGGCGGCGACGGAACTCGAAGGAGTCGCGCTGGACTGGCTGCGACAGATGGTCGGGCTCCCCGACGGGTGGATGGGGATCATCATGGATACCGCATCGATGGCCAGCCTGTGCGCCATCGCCGCCGCGCGCGAAGCGGCCGAGCCCCACCTCCGCGAGCAGGGGATGGCGGGCGGGCCGCGACTGCGACTCTACACCTCAGAACAGGCGCACTCATCCATCGAGAAGGCGGCCATCGTCCTGGGCCTCGGCCGTCACGGCGTACGGAAAATTCCGGTCGATCGTGAGTTTCGCATGGATCCGGCCGCGCTCGCCGCCGCCGTGACTGAGGACCGCCGGGCCGGATGGCGGCCGTTTTGCGTGGCGGCCACCGTCGGGACGACCTCCACCACCAGCGTCGATCCGGTGCCGGCGATCGCCGATGTCTGCGCCCAGGAACGGCTGTGGCTGCATGTCGACGGCGCGTACGCCGGCATGGCGGCGCTGCTGCCCGAGTTTCGCTGGGTGCTGGAGGGATGCCACCAGGCGGACTCGGTGGTGATCAACCCGCACAAGTGGCTGTTCACGCCCATCGACTGCAGCGCGTTCTACTGCGCTCGCCCGGAGGTGCTGCGCGGCGCGTTTAGCCTGGTCCCAGAATACCTGCGTACGACGGAGAGCGACCAGGCGGCGGTGCGCGACTTCATGGATTATGGGGTCCAGTTGGGTCGTCGCTTCCGCGCGCTGAAACTCTGGATGGTGATCCGGCACTTCGGATGGGAGGGCCTGGCCGCGCGAATCCGAGAACACATCAGGCTGGGACAGCAGTTCCGATCGTGGGTCGACGCGCATCCAGATTTCGAGCGGATGGCGCCGGCGCCGCTGTCGGTGGTGTGTTTCCGCGCCCGTCCCGCTGATCTGCGCGCCCGCGCCGGCGAGCACGATGGCTACCTGGACCGGCTCAACGAGGCGCTGCTGGAGGAGGTCAACGCGACCGGACGCGCATACCTCTCGCACACCAGGTTGAACGGGCGACTCACCCTGCGGCTGGCCGTGGGGAACCTGCGCACGACCGAGGCCCACGTCCGGGAAGCGTGGGATCTATTGCAACAACACGCCGCTCAACTCGACCGTACACTGCGAAAGGAATAAGGAAGAGGGAAGAAGGAAGAGGGAACAGCCCCGTGTTCCTTCTTCCCTTTTCCCTCTTCCCTCGCGACGCCAAGGATAACCCTTGTGATTCGTGGAAGGAAGAGCGGTCGGCTGCGCTGAGTCCGCTGTACAGGTGGGGCGCGATGTTGTTTCGCGACCGCCGGGAGGCGGGGGAACAACTGTCGGCGGCGCTTGGAGTGTATCGGGACCGCCGGCCCCACGTTCTTGCGATCCCTCGCGGTGGCGTCCTCGTCGGCTATGAGGTGGCCGTGGCGCTGCGTGCGCCGCTGGACGTCGTTGTGCCGCGCAAACTCCGGGCTCCAGGAAACCCTGAGCTGGCCATCGGCGCCGTCGCCCACGACGGGAGCGTGTATGTGGATGAGGCACTCGTCGGTGCGATGCGGGTCAGCGACGACTACCTGCGCTCGGAGATCGCCGAGCAGAGTGTCGAGGTCAAGCGGCGGATGCTGCTATATCGAGGCGACCGGCCACCTCCCCACCTCTCCGGCATGGTCGCCGTGGTCGTGGACGATGGGATCGCCACGGGATCAACGATGATCGCCGCCCTGCGGGCGGTGCGGGCGATGCGGCCGGCCTCGCTGGTCGTAGCCATTCCCGTCGCGCCGGCGGACGGAGTGCACCGGCTTCATGCCGAGGCCGACGACGTCGTCTGTCTGCACAGGCCGCCGGTCTTCTATGCCGTCGGGCAGTTCTACGAAAATTTTGCGCAGACGACCGACGAAGAAGTCGTCGCGCTGCTCCGGCGGCGGGAGGCTGAACTGAAAGGGGGGACTGGGGATTGAACGATCATGGCCATCACACACCTCAAGCGCACCAGCCTGTACGATGTGCATCGGGCCGCCGGAGCCCGGATCGTGGAGTTTGGAGGATGGGAGATGCCGGTGCAGTACGCCGGGATCGTCGAGGAGCACCACGCGGTGCGCACGGCGGCCGGCCTGTTTGACGTTTCCCACATGGGGGAGGTAGAGATCTTCGGCCCCGGCGCGTTGGAATCGGTGCAGCGCCTGGTCACCAACGACGCCAGCCGGCTGACCCCGGGCGGGGGCCTGTACTCGCCGATGTGCCTGCCGTCGGGCGGAATCATCGACGACCTCACAGTATTCCGGCTCCACGGCGACCGGTTTCTCCTCGTCGTCAATGCGACCCGTACCGAGCGAGACTTCCTGTGGATCGCCGAGCACACCCGCGCCGCGACGGCTCGCAACCGTTCCGCTGAACTGGCGCTGCTGGCGCTGCAGGGACCGAAGGCGGAGACAATTCTGGGGCGGCTCACCGGGGCCGATCTCACCCAGCTGGCCTACTTTCATCTCGCCGAGGGGATGGCGGTGGCGGGGCTGGCCTGCCTGGTCGCACGCACCGGATACACCGGGGAAAATGGATTTGAGATCGCCTGCGAGTGGAACGCAGCGCCCGTGCTGTGGCGCGCGCTGATGGATACCGGCGGCCCTGACGGTCTCGTGCCGGCGGGGCTGGGCGCCCGGGACACGCTGCGGCTGGAAGCGGGCTACATGCTCTACGGGAACGATATCGATGAGACGACCACGCCGCTCGAGGCACCGCTGGGATGGACGATAAAGTTTGAGAAAGGTGAGTTCATCGGGCGGGAGGCCCTGCTGGCCCAGAAGGAACGCGGCGCGGTCCGAAAGCTTGTAGGATTTGAGATGATGGAGCGCGCCGTGCCCCGCCATGGTTATGCGTTGCTGGCGGGGGGTCGCCCCACCGGCCAGGTGACCAGTGGAACCTTCGGGCCGTGGGTCCGCAAGAGTATTGGCATGGGCTACGTCGCGCGCGAGTACGCCGCCGTCGGCATGCCGCTGCAGGTGGACATCCGCGGCCGGCCCACGGGAGCAAAAGTCGTGAAGCTGCCGTTCTACAGGAGAAGTTGAAGAGTTGGAGAGTCAAAGAGTTGGAGAGTTGAAGCGCCAGATGCGTTGACTCTTCCACTTTTCAACTCTCCAACTTTCCAACTCTGGGGGCGAGGATGTATCCTAAAGACTTACGCTACAGTAGCGAGCACGAATGGGTGCGCGTCGAAGGCGGGCGAGTGCGCGTGGGGATCACCAGGTTCGCGGCCGACCGCCTGACCGACGTGGTGTTCGTTGAGCTGCCGGCAGCCGGCGCGAAGGTCACGTTCATGCAGCCATTCGGCGTGGTCGAGTCGGTGAAGGCGGTATCCGATCTGTACGCGCCCCTCAGCGGGACTGTGGTCGAGGTGAATCCTGCACTGGTGGACTCACCGGAGGTGGTAAACTCAGACCCGTATGGCAAGGGCTGGATGATCGTCGTGCAACCGGATGATCTGCGCGAGCTCGAGCGGTTAATGCCCGTGGACCAGTATGTGGTCGCCATTGGGGAGGCCGCGCCATGACCCCGCGGGGCAGAGGCGGCAACGTCACCACCGGCGTGGAACGGAGAACGCAGCACAAATACATTCCGGCCACCGACGCCGAGCGGGAGGAGATGCTCCGGACCATCGGCGCCGCATCGGTGGAAGAACTGTTCGCCGATATCCCCTCCCGAGTCCGCCTGGATCGGCCCCTGCGCCTGCCGCCCGCCCTCAGCGATCCGGAACTGATGGCGCAGTTGCGTGCCATGGCCGATGCAAACGTGCACAGCGACCGGGCGGTCTGTTTTCTGGGGGCCGGCGCGTACGATCACTACGTCCCCAGCGTGGTCTGGCACCTGGCCGGCCGCGGCGAGTTCCTCACCGCCTACACACCGTATCAGGCGGAGTTGATGCAGGGCGAGCTGCAGGCGGGCTACGAGTACCAAAGCATGCTGTGCGAGATCACGGGCATGGGCGTTGCCAACGCCTCGATGTATGATGGCGCGTCGGCGGCGGCGGAGGCGGCGGTGATGGCCAAGGACCTCACCGGGCGCGGGGAGGTGCTGGTGAGCACGGCCGTCCACCCGGAGTACCGTCAGGTCATCCGCACCTACACCGCGCCCCTGGGCCTCCGCGTCACCGAGATCCCCTACCGTCATGGACTGACCGATCTGGATGCGGTGGCCCGCGCGCTCTCCCCACGGACCGCCGCGATCATCATCCAGCATCCGAACTTTTTCGGCTGCCTGGAGGATGGCGCCGCGTGCGCGGAGCTCGCGCACCGTGCCGGCGCGCTGCTGGTGTGTGCGGTGGCTGAGCCGTTGTCGCTGGGGATCCTGGAGCCGCCCGGGGCATGGGGCGCCGACATCGTGGCCGGAGAGGGCCAGCCACTCGGCAACCACCTCAACTTTGGCGGGCCGTATCTGGGCATGCTGGCGACGCGGCAGGAGTTCGTCCGGCGCATCCCCGGCCGGCTGGTAGGGGCCACCGTGGATGCCGAAGGCCGCCGCGGTTTCGTGCTGACACTGCAAACGCGCGAGCAGCACATCCGCCGGGAGAAGGCCAGTTCCAACATCTGCACGAACGAGGCGCTCCTGGCGCTGGCCGCGGCGATCTACATGGCGTCGTTGGGCAAGGCAGGCTTCCGGAAGGTGTCCGAGCTGAATCTGCGCAAGGCCGCCTATGCGCGGGAGGCGATCCGCGAGATCCCGAAGTTCCGGCTCGCCTTCGAAGTGCCGACGTTCAACGAGTTCGTGGTCCGGACCCCGCTCGCTCCGGAGGAGGTCAACCGGCGCCTGCTCGCTGCAGGCATCCTGGGCGGCGCGCCGCTGGGGCGCTGGTATCCGGAGCTCTCCGACGCGTGGCTGGTCTGCGTCACGGAGCAGCGCACGAAGGCGGAGATCGACCGGCTGGTAGCGCTGCTCGAGGGCTTCCGATGACGCCCTTCGACAACGCTCAGGGCAGGCCTCGCGACTTCCCGGTCATCTTCGACTTCAGCGTCCCGGGGCGGGTCGGATCCTCGTATCCTAACCCCGACGTCCCGGACACACCGTTGGAACAATTGATCCCCGCCTCCCAACTGCGCAAAGAGCCGGCCGCGCTGCCGGAGGTCAGCGAGCTCGACGTGGTGCGTCACTACACGCGCCTGTCGCACCGCAACTTCAGCATTGACGAAGGCTTTTATCCGCTTGGCTCCTGTACGATGAAGTACAACCCCAAGATTCATGAGGACGCGGCGCGCCTGGCGGGCTTTGCGCGACTGCACCCGTACGCGCCTGCCGAAGGGGCCCAGGGCGCCCTGCGGCTGATCTGCGAACTGGAGGAGCTGCTGGCGGAGATCAGCGGAATGGACCGCGTGACCTTCCAGCCCGCGGCCGGTGCTCACGGTGAACTCACGGGGCTGCTGATGATCCGCGCGTACTTCGAAACGCGTGGGGAACGGCGTACCAAGGTCATCGTGCCGGACTCCGCGCACGGCACCAATCCCGCCACCGCCGCCATGGTCGGCTATCAGGTCGTCACCGTAAAATCCGACGCCAGGGGTAACATGGACGTCCGCGCCCTGCGCGAGGCCATGGACGGCTCCGTGGCCGCGATCATGTTGACTAACCCGAATACGCTGGGGTTGTTTGAAGAACCCATCCTGGACGTCGAGGAGATCGTGCACCGCGCCGGCGGCCAGCTGTACCTGGATGGGGCGAATTTCAACGCCGTTCTGGGTGTGACCCGCCCGGGCGATCAAGGTTTTGACGTCATGCACATGAACCTGCACAAGACGTTTACTACTCCCCACGGCGGCGGTGGACCCGGGGCCGGCGCGGTGGGTGTGAAGGCGCACCTGGCGCCGTTTCTCCCGGTGCCGGTCATCGAACGCGATGGCGAGCGCTTTCGCCTCGACGACCAGCGGCCGCAGTCCATCGGCAAGATCCGCGCCTTCTACGGCAACTTCGGCAACCTGGTGCGGGCCTATGCCTACATCCGCTCCATGGGAGCCGACGGGCTGCGCCAGGTCGCCGAGACCGCCGTCCTCAATGCCAACTATCTGCTGGCGCGGCTGCGCAGCCGGTTCGATCTCCCATACGACCGTCTTTGCAAGCACGAGTTCGTGTTGTCGGGGGCCCGCCAGAAGAGGCAGCACGGCGTGGCGACGCGCGACATGGCCAAGCGCATCCTCGACTACGGGTTCCACGCGCCCACCATCTACTTCCCACTCATCGTGGAAGAAGCCATCATGATCGAGCCCACGGAGACGGAGAGTAAGCGCACGCTCGATGAGTTTGCCGATGCCATGCTGGCGATCGCCCGCGAGGCGCAGGACGATCCGGAAGTCGTCAAGACCGCCCCGCACTCCACGCCGGTGAAACGGCTCGACGAGGTGCGCGCCGCCCGCCAGCCCGACCTGCGGTGGAAACCACGCTGACTGTTGGGAACGCAGGAACGGGGAAACGCGGAAACGCGCCTATTCGCGTTTGTAGCAGTTGTTCCCGCGATCCCGCGATCCCGCGTTTCCGTTAGTTCCGTGGTCTCTCTGCGCGATATCCACGCCGCCCGCGCGCGAATCGCCCCCTACGTCGTCCGCACGCCGTTGCATCCCCTGCCGGGAGGGCCGCTGCTCAAACTGGAGAGTTTGCAGGTGACCGGCTCGTTCAAAGCCCGCGGGGCCTTCAACCATGTGCTCGCCCTGCCCGAGCAGTGCCAGGGCGGCGTCGTGACGGCCTCGTCGGGCAATCATGGCAAGGCCGTCGCGTATGTGGCGAAGACACTGGGTTTGCGGGCCGTCGTGGTGGTGCCGGAGGACGTGGTGTCCGCTAAGGCCCAGGCGATTACGGCGTTCGGCGCCGAACTGATCCGCTATGGTCGCTATTCAGAGGAACGTGTCGCCTATGCGCAGGAGCTGGCGGAACGGCGCCGGTTGCATTATGTGCCGCCATTCGACGATCCATTGATCGTGGCCGGTCAGGGCACCGCCGGCCTTGAGATTGTGGAGCAGCATCCTGAGGTCACGGTGGTGCTTGTCCCGGTGAGCGGTGGCGGCTTGATTTCCGGAGTAGCGACGGCCGTCAGAGCGCTGCGGCCGACCGCCCGCGTGGTCGGCGTCGAACCCGCCGGCGCCCCTCGGTTTGCCCGCTCGCGCGCAGCCGGGAAGCCGGTGGTGCTGAAGCAGGCCGAAACGATTGCGGACGGGCTGCGCGTACTGACGCCGGGCAAGCTCACCTGGGAGATCGCGAACCAGTACGTAGACGAGTTCATGGCCGTATCCGACGAAGAGACCCTGGCCGCCGTCCGGCGGTTGCTGGCCGACGGCAACATCATCGTGGAACCGTCCGGCGCAGTGGCGGTAGCAGCTGCTTTAGGGATGCGCGCTTCCGGTGTCCATGCTGTGGCAGTCGTCAGCGGTGGTAACGCCGAGCCGCAGCTGATTTCCCGGCTCCTCACTTCGAGCTAACCGCTCGGCCAACGCTCATGCAGGATCTGCAGACCCCGTAACATCAAAGGGGTCTGACCCCTTTGAAGACGGTGTTCCCCGCTGGATATTGCGCCAAAGGCGCGCCTGCTCTGCGTGCGGCCGCGAAATCCGGCCCAAGAACGAGCGAAATCGAGCTCGACAGGCCCGGACCACAATTACGCACGAATGTTCTGTATATTTCGCTAATTGGCTACTATCCCACCCATTGATATTCGTACATACGTTCGCTATATTAGTTGATGGGGGTGAAAGCGATGGCTACGCCACTGACAGACAGGCAGCGGCAGGTCTTGGAGCACATTGCCACGTCTATTCGACGCAACGGCATCGTCCCGTCTGTTCGCGAGATCGGTCAGGCGCTGGGGATGCGGTCGCCGTCCACGGTCCACCAGCACTTGCTGGCATTGGAGCGCAAGGGATATGTCAAGCGAGACGGCGATCGGATGCGCGTGCTGGAGGTGCTGGACAAACGGATCCTTCCCAGCGGTGATCAGGTCGCACATCTGCCGCTGGTCGGCCGCGTGTCCGCCGGCGTCCCGATCCTGGCAGAGGAAAACGTCGAAGACATGATCCCCGTTCCCCGCAAGATGGTCGGCTGGCACGACGAGAACTGCTTCCTCCTGACCGTCCGCGGGGACAGCATGATCCATGCCGGCATCTACGATGGCGACATGGTGATCGTCCGCTCGCAGCCCGCCGCCGATCCGGATGAGATCGTCGTGGCGCTGATCGGTGAGGAGGCCACCGTCAAACGGCTGGCGTATGAGGGGCGGCAGCCGTACCTGGTGCCGGAGAACCCCCGCTACGCTCCGATTCGCGGCGAGTTCGAGATCATCGGCAAGGTCGTGGGGCTGTTACGGCGGTACGCGGGAGGACAGGCATGAGCGTGCGCGCGGTCGCCGTCCGAGGAATCCCCGCCAGCAGGCTGCGCGTGATGCCCAGGCTGCTTTCGCCTCAGAGGTCGAGGCCGCGAACGAACCTCTGGGCGCGACTCGCCGATGACCGCGACCTGATTGGGGTAAAGATGTTCATGATTGCAGGTCTGCTCCTGCTGGTGATGATGCTGGAGGTGCCTTGATCCCGGTGCAGGCAGTGGAGATCTATACCAGCATTGCGTTAGGGAACGGCCGTGCAGCGCTGGGCGTCGTCATTCGCGACAGCGATGGACAGACGCTGCGAGTCGTCGGCCGGACACTGAGACCAGCGTCACCGGACGTCGTCGCCTACCGGGCCGTGCTCCATGGCGTGTGGACGGCGAAGCGGTTAGGCGTGCGGCGGATCCGTGTGCTTACAGAGCACCCGAAGATGGTCGCGCAACTCAGGGGCGACGCGGAGGTGCCAGCTGACCTCATCGGGCCGTACCTGCAGACGAAGGCCATGCTGAATGCATATCGCTGGAGCAGCGTCGAGCTCATCCCCCGCGAGCAGAACGCGGCGGCCGCGCTGGTGGCCGCAGAGGCGTTGGAGCGGGAACCTGTTGCGTCGGCGGCGGACGAGGACGATTTCGACGTGCTGCCTCTCTGGCTGTCTGCTGAGCGCGCTGCCGAGACTGTCGGTCATCGCTAACGCCGCCGCACGCGGAACCTGGTCGCCTCGACCGAAAAGCCGCTCCTAGCTTACCTGGTTGAAAAGCCCGGACTAGCGGCCTGGTGGCTCCGCAGTCACACTATAGGCCTCGCGTCCACGGCCTCCGTCCACGGTCGGAGAGGGACCCCCCGCCTGGAGTGGAAGTGTCGGTGCGGGCGTAGACCGGCATGGCTGAGGGCGAAGCGAGGGAATTGCTTGAGGAGGCTGAGCGCCACCTGCAGGCAGGTGAGCACGCCGCCGCCGAGCGCGCGTTTCGCCAGGCGCTGGAAGCCGCTCCTGACTCGGCGGTTGCGCGAAGCAAGCTGGGGGTCGTTCTGGCGCAGCAGGGCCGGCTGGACGAGGCGATTGCCGAGTTCTCCAAAGCCCTGAGCCTGCGGCCTACCTACGCTCCTGCGTACAGCAACCTTGGGAATGCGTACCGCGAAAAGGGGATGCTGTCAGAAGCGCTGGTCGCGTACGAGCGAGCGCTAGCCATCGATCCCGACTATGCGATCGCCCACCAGAATCTCGGGATTCTCTACAAGCAGATGGGCCGCGTCGGCGATGCGGTGGACCATTTCAAGAAGGCTACGCGGCTGTCGGTGCGCCGGTCCACGGGTGGGTCGTCCCAGACGCGGCGCGGATGTCTCCCCACGGCCGCGGCGTTGCTCACGGTGGCCGTCGCGCTGACGTCGCTGCTGTCCTTTCTGCGCTAGTCTCCTCGAGTTCCACCCGCATGCGCATCATGTGCAGGAGATCGCTACGGGTAAGGATGCCGATCAGGCTTCCGTCGGGGTCTGTGACCAGGAGCCTGCCGATCCCATCCTGCGCCATGCGCACGAAGGCGTCGTACGCCGACGCGGAGGGCCGCACCGTGCGCAGCCGGGACAGCGGTGTCATCGCGTCGCGTACCGTGGCCGTCGCCCGCCGCTCGCGGGGCACATCTCTGACGTCGTGCAGCGTGATGACACCCAGCAGGCGGTCGCCCCATACCACCGGGAAGCCCCCGTGCTTATGCGGCAGGAAATAGTCGGCCACGGCTTGGTCCAACGTGAGACCGGGATCAATGGTATGGACCTCCCGGGTCATGATGTCCCCCACGCGCACCTTCCCCAGCGCCTCCCGCAGCAGGGCCTGCTGGTAGCTGCCCTGCGCGCCGGTGTCCATGAACCAACCCAGGAGGATGAGCCATAATCCGCCGATGCCGCTGCCGGTGAACGCGCGTATCACCCCCGCGGCGATCAGCAGCATCGCCACGACCTGGCCGGTTCTCGAGGCAATCAGTGTCGCGCGCTCTAGGCTGCCGGTGGCCCGCCAGATGAGGGCGCGCAGCATCCGGCCGCCGTCCAGCGGGAAACCTGGAATCAGGTTGAAGCCGGCCAGCCCCGCGTTGACCCAGGCCAGATATGCGATGATTGCTCCAAGCGCGCTGCCGGCGGCGAGGGGATGCGTGATCGCGAACAGTCCACCCAGGGCGAGGCTGGTGAGGGGTCCCGCCGCCGCCACCACGAGCTCGGCGCGTGGTGTGGGGGGATCCCTCGCGATCTGGGCGACCCCGCCAAAGAGAAAGAGGATGATGCTGCGGGTGCGGATCCCGTAGCGGCGCGCCGCCACGGCGTGTCCCAACTCGTGGATGATCACCGACGCGAACAACAGGATCGTGGAGGCCAGCCCCATCGTCCAGTACGTCGACGCGGGGAACCCGGGGAACCGCGCCGGGTAATAGGCGGCCGCCAGCGACCACGCCAGGACCCACAGCGCGATGAACCAGGTGTAGTTCACGCCGATGGGGACGCCCAGGATGCGCCCGAGCCGGATCGCGCCGTGCATGAGGAGAACAGTTCCCCGGGACGTCCGCTCCTCCCTCGTGTCCGGTATGATGCGCGCTGTCTGGCTCACGCCCGGCGAGGTATAATCCCGATGGAATACTCTCTGCCAGGGGAGCGTTCCGGTGAATGCTGGAAATGCCGTGAGGAGGTCATGGTATGGGCAAGGCGCTCCATGTCAGTGAGAAGGAATTCGACACTCAGGTGCTCAAAGCTGAGCAGCCTGTGCTGGTCGATTTCTGGGCAGAGTGGTGCGGGCCGTGCCGGATGATCGCGCCGATCGTCGAGGACCTGGCCGCCGAGTACGATGGAAAGGTCAAGGTCGTGAAGGTCGACGTCGATGAAAACCCGGGCGTGGCCAACCGCTTTGGAGTCATGAGCATTCCAACGCTGGGCATCTTCAAAGGCGGCGAGATGGTCGACCGCCTGGTGGGCTATATGCCAAAGCCGGAGCTAAAGAAGAGAAGATCCTGGCGACGGCGAAGGTCAGCTGAGAACGAACTGACGGAAACGGGAAACAGGAAACGGGGAGCTGCAAAAGCCCCCCGTTTCGTTTGTGATGTTGCCCGTCTATGGATTCCTGTTTCCCGCTTCCCGTTTCCGTTAGTTTCCCTGGTGCTGCAGCCACCGTTCCGCGTCGATCGCGGCTTCGCACCCGTACCCGGCCGCGGTGACGGCCTGCCGGTAGGTGTGGTCGTGGACATCGCCGGCCGCGAACACGCCCTCCACGCTGGTCGAGGAGCGGTGTGTCCGGGTAATGTACCCGTTCTCGTCCATCTCTAACTGGCCGCGGAACAGGTCGGTGTTGGGCTTGTGGCCGATGGCGACGAACACCCCGTCGACGGGCCGTTCCGCGATGCGATCGGTCCGCAGGTCCTTCAACTTGACGCCGCTGACCTTCCCATCCCCCACGATATCCGCGACGACATGGTTCCAGACGAAGTTGATCTTGGGATTGCTCATGGCGCGCTGCTGCAGGATCTTGCTGGCCCGCAGCTGATCCCGGCGGTGCACGATCGTCACCGATTTGGCAAGCTTGGACAAGTACAGCGCCTCTTCCATCGCCGTGTCGCCGCCTCCGACCACGATCACGGAGCGCTCGCGGAAGAAGAAACCGTCGCACGTGGCGCACGTGCTCACCCCCCGTCCCATCAGCCGTTGTTCGCCCGGCAGGCCCAACAGTTTGGCTCTGGCGCCGGTGGCGATGATCAGCGCTTTGGTCTCGTACGTCTCCCCGCTCTGGCTGGTGATGCGGAATGGCCGGTGCCGGAGGTCCGCCTCGACGGCATCTTCGCTGAGGAGCTCGCTGCCGACGCGCTCCGCCTGCTTGCGCATGGCGGCCATGAGGTCGGGACCCAAGATCGGGTCGGCGAACCCCGGATAGTTTTCCACTTCCGTGGTGAGCATCAGCTGGCCGCCGGCCTCTGCGCCCTCAAAGACCAGTGGGCGCAGCCCGGCCCGGGTCGCGTAGATGGCGGCCGTGAGCCCGGCCGGCCCAGAACCCAAGACAATGACGTCGCGCATAAGAGTCATCCAGGCAGAAACGCGCCGCGGCGGCGGGCTATTCCGCCTGGAGAGGGCGCGGTGGCGCCCCACCACGTTCCCCTCGCCCCGAAAGGGAGAGGGATAAAGGGTGAGGGGGTTACGCGCAATGCCATACTTACCCTCTCAGTATAGGAAAGGGACGAAGGGTGAGGGGGTTAGAGTCGCACATGTTGGTTGAAGCGCTGGGCGGCGCGCGCCCCGCTCTCGGATGTTCCGCGCCATCGGCGGGCCACCTGCTACATGACAATAGTGTTGTCAAGATACTTGACAACGCATGTTCCGCTTAGTACGCTTCGCCTTGGAGGTGGCCGGGTGAGAAGTCGCCGAGATGATCTGCCAGTGTATGTGATCAGCGTGGCCGCAGACCTGCTCGGCCTGCATCCCCGGACGCTGCGCATCTACGAGGAGAAGGGGTTGGTGCAGCCGGCGCGGCGCAACCACCAGCGGCTGTACTCGGAGCGCGACCTGGAGCGGGTGCGGAGCATCCGCCACCTGACCCAGGAGATGGGGCTGAATCTGGCAGGAGTCAGGGTGCTGATGGAGATTCATGAGCGGATGGAGTTGCGGGGATCCAAAGACGTGGTGTCGTGGGTCGTGGAACGCACAGTGCGAAGGAGGCGAGTGCCATGAGCATGATCCGATGGGATCCATTTGACGACCTCGCGTCCCTGCGCGAGTCGATGGACAAACTGTTTGAGGACGTCTTCACCCGCCGCTCTCGTGGGCAGGCGCTGACGGCATGGCAGCCGGCGGTCGAGCTGTTTGAGACCGACAGCGACGTCGTCATCCGCGCGGAGCTGCCCGGCATCGATCCCAAGAACGTCGACATTACCGTGACAGACGATACACTCACGCTCAAGGGCGAGGCCAAGACGGAGCGTGAGGAGAGGGGCCGCAACTATGTCCGGCGCGAGCTGCGCTACGGCTCCTTCATCCGCACGTTGCCCCTGCCCGGCGAGGTCAAGGGCGATCAGGCCAAGGCGTCCTATAAGAACGGGATCCTGGAGATCCGGGTGCCCAAGGGTGAGCGGGCGAAGCCGAAGAGCGTCAAGGTTGAGGTAGGCAAGTAACCGCAGTCGGGCTGTCGCGCCGTCGGGCAGTCGCGGACATGCACGTTTTCGTGACCGCCTGACCGCGCGACTGCTCGACTGCGTTAGGCACAGGGGCAGCAAGTAGAGCACGAATCAGGACAGAGAGGAGTCACTCGAAAATGGGTAAGGTCGTCGGCATCGATCTGGGTACGACCAACTCGGTCATCGCCGTCGTCATCGGTGGTGAGCCGCAGGTGATCCCCAACGCGGAGGGCAGCCGCCTGACGCCCTCCGTGGTGGCCTTCGCCAAGACTGGGGAACGCCTCGTGGGGCAGATGGCCAAACGGCAGGCCATCCTCAACCCGGAGAATACCGTTTACTCCATCAAACGATTCATGGGGCGGCGGTACTCCGAAGTCGAGACCGAGCGCAAGATGGTCCCCTACAAGGTGGAGGAGGGCGGCAACGGGATGGCCGTGGTGCGCCTGCCGGCGGCCGGGAAAACGTTCACCCCTGAAGAGCTCTCTGCGATGATCCTGCAAAAAATGAAGGCGGACGCCGAGGCCTATCTGGGGGAGCCGGTGAGCGAGGCCGTCATTACTGTGCCTGCATACTTCAACGACGCCCAGCGCACGGCCACCAAGAACGCCGGTGAGATCGCCGGGTTGAAGGTGCTGCGTATTATCAACGAGCCCACGGCGTCCTGCCTGGCGTACGGGCTGGACAAGAAAAAGCCGGAGACGATTTTGGTCTTCGACCTTGGCGGCGGCACCTTCGATGTCTCCATCCTTGAGATCGGCGAGGGCGTCTTTGAGGTGAAGGCCACCAACGGCGATACCCACCTGGGCGGCGATGACTGGGACGAGCGTATCGTGAACTGGCTGGCTGACCAGTTCAAGCGCGAGCATGGCATCGATCTGCGGCAGGACCGGCAGGCGCTGCAGCGGCTGCGCGAGGCGTCGGAGCGTGCCAAGGTGGAGCTGTCCACCGTGGCGCAGACCACGATCAACCTCCCCTTCATCACCGCCGATGCCACCGGCCCCAAACACCTCGACTACGTGCTGACCCGGGCGAAGTTTGAGGAGATGACGGCGAATCTGGTGGAGCGCTGCATCGGTCCGTTCAAGCAGGCGCTGGCTGACGCCAAGATGACCGAGAAGGATCTGGATGAAGTCATTCTCGTCGGCGGCGCCACACGCATGCCGATGATCCAGGAACTCGTCCGCCGCCTGTCCGGTAAAGAGCCGAACAAAGAAGTGCATCCCGACGAGGTGGTGGCGGTGGGCGCGGCGATCCAGGCCGGTGTGCTGTCGGGCACCGTCCGGGAGGTGGTGCTGCTCGACGTCACGCCCCTGTCGCTGGGCGTGGAGACGTTGGGCGGCGTCATGACGCCTCTCATTCCCCGCAATACCACGATCCCCACGCGGAAGAGCGAGATCTTCACCACCGCGGCCGACGGCCAGACCCAGGTGGAGATCCACGTCCTGCAGGGCGAACGGCAGATGGCGCGCGACAACCGCACGCTGGGGCGTTTCATTCTCGACGGCATTCCACCCGCGCCGCGCGGCGTGCCAAAGATCGAAGTGACGTTCGACATCGACGCCAACGGCATCCTCGACGTCAAGGCGAAAGACACCGCCACGGGCCGGGAGCAGTCCATTAAGATCACCGGCACGTCGACGCTCGCCAAAAATGAGGTCGAGAAGATGGTGAAGGAGGCGGAGCGCTACGCTGAGGAGGACAAGCACCGGCGCGAAGTGGCCGACACACGGAACCGGGGGGATTCGCTCGTCTACCAGACCGAGCGGATGCTGCGCGAGGTCGGTGAAAAGATTTCCGCCGACGAGCGGCAGAAAGTGGAGACGAAGCTGCGGGAGTTGAAGGACGCCCTGACCGGCGAGGACGTGGGCAAGATCAACCGCGCCGCCGACGAGCTGCAGCAAGCCAGCTTCAAGCTTGCCGAGGCGATGTACGCGAAGGCGGGCGCTGGCGGCAAGGCAGCCGATGGTGCGGGCGGTGCGACGAAGCCCGGCGACGAGGTCATCGACGCCGATTACAAACGCACCGACGAGAAGCCGTGATGGAAGAGCGTCAAGACAAAGTGCCAGCGGCAGGCGGAGAGAGCCCTGACGCGCAGAGCCAGGCCGGGACGCCGCAGGAGGAGCTGGCCGAACTGCGCGCTGCGGTGGTGCGCTACAAAGAGGAAGCCGAGCACAACTGGCAGCAGTTCCTGCACGCGGCCGCCGATCTGGAAAACTACAAGAAGCAGGCGTCGCGGCAGCGCGAGGACGCTGTGCAGCGGGCGCGATATGCGGTGCTGGCGGCCGTCCTGACCGTGGTCGATAACCTGGAGCGGGCGCTGGAGCATGCCGGCGGGGATGATGAGAAGATCGTGGCCGGGATCCGCATGACGCACCGGCACGCCCTGGAGGTGCTGGCCAAGATGGGCGTGACGCCTATGGAGACGCTGGGCCAGATGTTCGATCCACGGTACCACGAGGCCGTCGATGTCATCGCGCATCAAGAATCTGGCGTCCCGCCGGGGACGATCGTAGGGGAACTCCAGCGCGGGTATTTCGTAAACGGGGAAGTGCTTCGGCACGCCAAAGTGAGAGTGGCGAAGTGAGCCGGCTACCAAGGGACCAAGGAACCCAGGGACCAAGCCTGCATCGCGCTTTATGTTCGCGGGTCGCCTGGTCCCATGGTCGCCTGGTCCCGTAGGTCCGAGCCCATGGAATTCAAAGACTACTACAAAGTCCTGGGCGTCGACCGCAACGCGGATCAGAAGGCGATCAGCGTGGCCTACAGGCAACTCGCGCGCCAGTACCATCCCGACGTCAACAAGGCCGCCGGGGCGGAAGAGAAGTTCAAGGAGATCAACGAAGCCTACCAGGTCTTGGGCGATGCCGACCGGCGTGCGCGGTACGACCAGATGTTTGAAGCCTATCAGCACGGCGGCATGGACTGGCAACAAATCTTCGGCCGTGGCGCAACCCAGACCCCCGGCGGATGGACCGTCACGTTCGGGGGAGAAGGCCTGGAAGATCTGCTTGGCGGCCTGGGCGGCTTTAGTGATTTTTTCAAACAGTTCTTCGGGGAGGAGTACGGAGGCACTCGGCGGCGGGGCGGGACCGGAGTGGACGACCTGCTGCGGGAGCAGGGCGGACGCGCCCCGGCGGAATCCTCAATCGCGGTGACGCTGGAGGAGGCGTTCGCTGGCGCACGCAAGTCGTTCGCCGTGCAACTCAACGGGACCACCCGGCGGTTCGACGTGACCATCCCAAAGGGCGTGCGCAGCGGCCAGCGCATCCGGCTGCCCGGTGCCCTGGACGGGAACGACCTTTACCTGACCGTACAGGTTGAGCCGCACCCGCATTTCGAGCGGCGCGATGACGACGTCGTGATCGAAGTGCCGGTGACGGCCTCGGAGGCCGCGTTGGGCGCGACGATCGAGGTGCCGACGCTGGAGGGCAAGGTCGAGATGACCATTCCCCCCGGCACGCAGAGCGGGCAGACGTTCCGGCTCCGCGGGCAAGGGATGCCTCGATCCGGTGGGCGCCGGGGGGATCAGCTGGTGCGCGTGAAGGTCGTGGTGCCGGCGAAGTCCACCCCAAAAGAGAAGCAACTGTTCGAAGAACTGGCGAAATTGCGTAAGGAGAACCCGCGGGCATATCTCGGATGCAAATGACAGTCTTCCCGGTCTCCCCAGTCCGCCCAGTCTTCTCAGTCAACGACGTTCGCAAGGGGTAGCAGGAGACTGGGTAGACTGGGAAGACTCTGAGCGGCTGTTGAGGGAGTAAATGGCGATTCGGTTCGACAAATTCACCGAGAAGGCACAAGAGGCGATCTTGTCAGCTCAGGAATCGGTGCGCGCGTCCCAGCACGCGCAGATGGACAGCGAGCATCTGTTGCTCGCGCTGGTCGAGCAGGCCGACGGGATCGTCCCCCAGGTGCTGGCAAAGGTCGGCGCTAATGTGCCGGCGCTGCGGGGCCTGTTGCGGGCGGAGCTGGATCGGCTGCCGAAGGTCCAGGGGCAGCCGGCCGAGGGATTGATGATCAGTCCCAGGCTGCGGCAGGCTCTGGAGACCGCGCAGGCAGAGGCACAGCGGCTACACGATGAGTACGTGAGCACGGAGCATCTGTTGCTGGGGATCGCCGCCGGAGGCGACGGGGTGGCCGCGCAGACGCTGGCCGGCGCCGGCGTGACGATGGACCACCTGTACCGGGCGATCCAGGAGGTCCGAGGCTCGCAGCGGGTCACCGATGCCAATCCGGAAAGCAAATACCAGGCGCTGGAGCGCTACGGCCGCGATCTCACCAGGCTGGCGGCCGCCGGCAAGCTCGATCCGGTCATCGGCCGCGACGATGAGATCCGTCGCGTCGTGCAAGTGCTCTCGCGCCGCACCAAGAACAACCCGGTCCTGATCGGTGACCCCGGCGTCGGCAAGACGGCCATCGTGGAAGGTTTGGCCCAGCGCATTATGCGCGGGGACGTCCCCGAAGGACTCAAGCACAAGCGCGTGGTCCAGCTGGACCTGGGGGCGCTGGTGGCCGGGACGAAGTACCGCGGCGAGTTTGAAGATCGCCTGCGGGCTGTGCTGCGCGAGGTCACTGAGAGCGACGGCGAGATCATCCTGTTCATCGACGAACTGCACACCGTGGTGGGCGCGGGCGCCGCCGAGGGCGCGATCGATGCGGCGAACATGCTCAAGCCAATGCTGGCGCGTGGAGAACTGCGCACCATCGGGGCCACCACGCTGGACGAGTACCGCGCGCACATCGAGAAGGACGCGGCGCTGGAGCGCCGGTTCCAACCCGTCTACGTCGATGAGCCGTCCGTGGAGGAGACGATCTCGATCCTGCGCGGGTTGAAGGAGCGCTACGAAGTGCACCACGGCGTGCGCATCACCGATGCCGCCGTCATCGCGGCGGCGACGCTGTCGGACCGGTACATCAGTGACCGGTTCCTCCCCGACAAGGCGATCGATCTCATCGATGAGGCGGCCAGCCGGCTGCGCATGGAGATCGACAGCAAGCCGACCGAGCTCGATGAGATCGACCGGCGGGTCATGCAGCTGGAGATCGAGCGCGAAGCGCTGAAGAAGGAAGATGACCCCGCGAGCCGCGATCGCCTGGCCACGCTGGAACAGGAGATTGCCAAGCTCAAAGACGGCAGCAACCGGCTGCGCCAGCAATGGGAGCAGGAGAAGCGGGGGATCGCGGCGATCCGGCTGACCAAGGAGCAGATCGAACAGATCCGCCACCAGATCGAGGACGCGGAGCGGCGGGCCGATCTGGAGACGGCGGCGCGCCTGCGCTACGGGACCTTACCCGACCTGCAGCGCCAGCTGGCGTCGCAGGAGAGCACCCTGCGGCAGATGCCCTCGGGGCAGCGCCTCTTAAAGGAAGAGGTGGATGCGGAAGATATCGCCGAGGTAGTCAGCAAGTGGACCGGCATCCCGGTCAGCCGGCTGCTGGAAGGCGAGATGCGCAAGCTGCTGGAGATGGAGATTCGCCTGCACGAGCGCGTGGTGGGCCAGGAGGATGCGGTCCAGGCCGTCAGCGACGCGATCCGGCGCGCCCGCGCCGGCCTCAAAGACCCGCGGCGTCCCATCGGCTCATTCTTGTTCCTGGGACCGACCGGCGTGGGCAAGACCGAGCTGGCCCGCGCGCTGGCGCGGCATTTGTTTGACGACGAGGAGGCGATGGTGCGCCTGGACATGTCGGAGTACCAGGAGAAGCACACCGTCAGCCGCCTGATCGGGGCGCCGCCGGGCTACGTCGGATTTGAGGAAGGCGGGCAACTCACGGAGGCGGTGCGCCGGCGGCCGTATCGTGTCGTGCTGTTTGACGAGATCGAGAAGGCGCACAGCGACGTGTTCAACATTCTGCTGCAGATCCTTGAGGATGGCCGGCTGACCGATGGCCACGGCCGCGCGGTCGATTTCAAGAATACCGTGATCATCATGACCAGCAACCTGGGGAGCCGGTTCCTGCAGCGCCTGGAGCCCGGCAACACGGCGCAGTTCGAGATGGCCCGGGTGCAGGTGCTGGATGAAGTGCGCAAGGCCTTCCGGCCCGAGTTCCTCAACCGCATCGACGAGATCATCGTCTTCCACCCGCTCTCGCAGGAGCACATCAAGGCGATCGTGGAGCTGCAGCTGCGCGAGCTCCAGCAGCGGCTGGACGGGCAGAGGATTCGTCTGGTGACGAGCGACGCCGCGAAAGCCTACCTGGCGCGTGAGGGCTACAGCCCCGATTTCGGCGCGCGTCCGCTGCGGCGGCTGATCCAGCGCGAGATCGAGAACCGGCTGGCGAAGATGGTGCTGGCCGCCGACCTCCGCCCCGGGCAGGTTGCCTCGGTCGACTACGCCGGCGGTGCGATCAAGATCATCGCGAAGGAACCCGCTCGAGTGACGTCAGAGTAGCAGTCTCCCCGGTCTACCCAGTCTCCCCTGTCTCATTCCAAGCCAATACAGATTCGTGTTGGAGCACCGATCCCCAAGGGTAGTAGGTATGTAGACCGGGAAGACCGGGAAGACCGGGAAGACTCACGAGGGGACTCCTATTCTCGAAGTTGCCGTCTTTGTGAGCGGCGCTGTCCTGCTGGCGCTGGAGATCATCGCCAGCCGCATCATTGCGCCGGTCTTCGGCAACTCTATCTATGTCTGGGGGAGTCTGATCGGAGCGTTCCTCGGTGCGCTCGCGGTGGGGTACGCCGCCGGCGGTCGGGCCGCCGACCGCTGGCCGGCGCCGGCCGTCTTCGCGGGGGTCATCTTCCTTGCCGGGGCCCTGGTATTCCCGATTCCCGTGGTGGCCCCGAGCCTGCTGTCCTCGCTGTCCGCTGCGGACCTGGGGCCGCGGGCGGGTCCGTTCGCGGCCTCGGCGGTCCTGTTCTTTCTGCCCGCCGCGGTGATGGGCATGGTGTCGCCGTTTGCGGTCCGCCTGCGCGCGCACGCCGTGGCCACCATCGGCAACGTCGCCGGGGCACTCTACGCCCTGTCCACGCTGGGCAGCATCGCCGGCACGCTTCTGGCGTCGTTCATCCTGCTCGCGGTCTGGCCCGTGCGGACGATTGTGCACCTGCTGGGCGCGACCCTGTTGGTCCTGGCGGTCCTGTTGTGGCTTACGCGCAGACGATCCGTCGTGGCGGGGCTCGCTGCGGCGGTGGCTTCGCTCCTGATC
>VBAP01000027.1 GCA_005882335.1 Candidatus Segetimicrobium genomatis | reverse complement strand
CTACCCCACAGTCACGGACGGGCATAGACTCTGTGCGAGTCTGATGCGTTCGGGGTGGGAGCCGTGGAAGAAGCTGCGGTCATTGAACGAACCCTCCTGGCTGGATTTATCCGCGACCGGTTACTGCTGGGCAAGGCGCTGGAAGCGGGGTTTCGCCCCGATCTGATGCCCCACACACTTGGGCGGACGTTGGCCAAGACTCTTACCGATATCTACGAGCAGAAAGACGCGCCGCTGGAACCGGTAACCGTTCGGGGATTGCTCGGCGAGCGCGGCACGCTGTCCCCGGAGATGAAACGGTTCGTCGACGCCGTCGAAGCTACCCAGGAACCCGACGCGGCGCGGGTGATGGCGTACGTCGATCTGCTCAAGGCGCGGTCGGCACGGCTGCGGCTGGTTGAGGTCGGGACCGCCATCACCAACTATCTTGAGCAGGAGCGCAGTGAGGGCAAGGACCTCGTCGACTTCGTCGGGCAAATCGTTCCTACGCTCTTTGATATCCAGCAACAGCGAATGGCGCGCAACACCCCACCGGCGAATCAGTTGGGCGGCCACATCGTCCGCGAGATCCTCGAAGGGCAGGCGGGAGCGACGTTGGGGTACGCGCTCTCACCGTTCGACCGCCTCAGCGAAGCGCTCTCCGGTTTGCGTCCGGGTTTCTACTACGGGTTGGCCGGAGCGCCGAGGCGGGGCAAGACGAACCTCGCGCTGGAGCTGGCGTCAAACATCGCGGGGCAGTACAAGGTCCCAGTGCTGTACTACTCCTGGGAACAGACCAGCCGGGTGCTGTTCGCGCGCCTGCTGGGCAAGGAGGCGCTGGTCAACCCTGCCACGTTGCTCTCCGCCGCGTCGAGGTCGCCACAGATCCGGGGACGGGTGAAGGACGTGTGGGCGAAGATGGATAATGCGCTCAGCACGCTGTTCCTGTTTGAGGCCGGGCGCCGGGACACCGTCGAGCGCATCAAAGCGCGAGCCCACAACATGATGCATGCATTTCAATCGGACGCATGCGTTATCTTTCTCGACTACCTGCAGCGAATACCATTGGAAGAGAATGTGCACGATGAGAAGGCCCGGACCGATCTGATCTCAGCGAAGCTGGCCGACCTCAGCCTGGAACTGGGATGTCCGGTGTTTGCGATCTCGCCGCTGGATAAGGAAGGGTGCCGGTTGGATGAAAAGCCAGCCGAGGAGATGTCTGAATTTATCCGCCCCACCATGCACCATTGCGTCGGCAGCGGCGACCTGGAGTACGATCTGGACGTCGCCATGGTCATGTCGAAGGACTGGGTCGCCACCAAGAACCTGGAGGATCTGTTGCGGACCGAAGCCAAGGCCGGCCGCGCCGGGAGCGATTCCGTTCCGAAGATCGACGTCATCGATGTGCACCTCGATAAGAATCGCGATGCCCCGGAGACGATCGCCAGTACCATCCAGTACGCCTTTTTCGTGTACCTGAACAAGTTCGTAGAGATCGGGCACAAAACCACCGAGGAATTCAGCAGCGGGTTCCGAGATTTCGCGAAGATGCAGCAGATCCTCGAGCAGCTTCGCGAGGTCGGCCTGCTCACGCCGGCCTGACGGGAAAGGACCCCTCGCGTTAACCCTCTCCCCAAAGGGAGAGGGGGAGACGGAATTCGCGTGGAAATGTCCCTCTGCCGGCCCGGGCGCGGAGTTGCGGGCGACGCTACAGGGAACCGGCTGCCGCCCTCTTGACCCCCATGGCCCAACTGCTCGCCCTCCACGCACTCTTGTCTCTGACCGCTGCCACCGCCGCTGGGAACGCCGTGCTCACTGCCTGGGCCATCGTGGCGCATCGCCGCCGGCAGTCCACGCTGGGAGGTGCATTTTGGACGCTGCTGCTTCTGGTGTTGGTGGTGCTGGCGGTACAGATTGCGACCGGGGTCGTCGCGGCCGTCGCCGGCGCGCGGCCCAAGACGTCTCTGCACTTCCTGTACGGCGTGCTCGTCACCGCCGGCGCGGTCGTGCAGTTTGGCCTCCGGCCACAAGGATTTCTCCGCGCGGCGATGACGCGCAACGAGGCACCGTTGCGAGAGCCTCGCTCCCTGGCGATCGTGTGCGTGACGCAGATGCTGCTGATCCTTCGCGCCTACATGACCGGCGCGTTTGGACACTAAATGACGTGATTAGTGGTTCGTGATGTGTAATTCGCACACAACGTGGGCTCTCGGGCCTCGATCGCGACCTTCTCGGTCGAGAGATGCTGTCGCGAGTCACGAATCACAAAGCACGAATCACGAGAGGGAACTCCTATGACATGTCGCGAACGTCTGGAGCGATACTTCCAAGAGAATGGGGTCAAATATCAAGTGCAATCCCATCCCGAGGTGTACACTGCCCAGGAGGTCGCGGCCGTGGAGCACATCCCCGGCCGGCTGATGGCAAAAGTGGTCATGGCCATGATCGACGGAGCGCTCACCGCGCTGGTGCTCCCCGCACCCCACCGCGTCGAGATGCCGAAGTTGAAGGCGGCCCTCGGTGCGAAGGACGCACGGCTGGCGCGGGAGCAGGAGTTCGCGAACGTGTTCACGGACTGCGAGGTCGGCGCCATGCCGCCGTTCGCCAATCTATACCAGGTGCCGGTCGTGGCCGACCGGGCGCTGACCGAGGATCCGGCGATCGTGTTCAACGCCGGGAGCCACCGCGAGACGATGACGGTGGCGGCCGCCGATTTCACGCGGCTGGTATCCCCCAAGGTCGCGGAGTTTTCTGTCCTCAGATAAGGCCGATTCTGCACAGCCCGCCCATCTACGGCGAGGTGATGATGATGCGCACGGAACGCCGCATGCCGCCGGGGGCGCGCCGGCGCGGGTTTGTGGTTCCGGTGCCGCATACCCGGTCAGGGCAGAAACATGTACAGACCTACATTCAGACCCTGCGCCCGATGGTTGCGGATATTGCCGCGACGCTGCTGGTGGACCGCGCCGTGCTGACCGAGCTCGGCGATCCAGACGAGATCGGGGCGGCGTATCTCGGCGCGTTCCTCGACGATCTCGAGCGCCGGCTCGCCGGTTGACCATGCCGGTACGCTGGCCCAAGCAGCGGCGTCTGGTGGCGCATCTGCGGGACATCTTGCGCCGCGAGTTTGGATGTCAGGATGCCTGGGTGGTGTTCTCCGGCGGTCGGTGCCGGCTGGAAGTCCGTGTCGATGCCCGGCGGGTAACGCTGCTGGACGATGCGGAAGATGCGTTCTGGGGGCGATTTTACGAAGAGGTGCAACGGGAGCGGCTGCACCTGGGAGAGCGCATTCTCGACAAGGAGACGTGGCGCAGGGGGCCGGCTGATCTCATCGCCATCCTCACGTCGTACTGGGTGGACCGGGTGGGGCCGCATCCTCGGCCGGGCGTGGGGCCGAAACTCGACGCATGAGCAACATGCCGATCAGTTGCGCCACGGCCCCGGCGCCGAAGATCCACCGCGCCCCGATCGAGGGGATCAAGGCCCCGGCAATGAACGGTGCGGTAGCGGCGCGGATGCCCACGAAGGTGTTGAACAGCGTGACGTAGTGCAAGACCTGCCCGGGTGGCGCGTAATGGAGCACCGCCGCCAGCCAGCCCAGGTCGATTCCCGCCGACGTGAACCCATCTGTGATCCCCGCTAGCTGCACCACCCACGCGTTGGGGCTCAGCAGGTAGATGATGGGCGTCAACGTTCCGATGGCAAATACGACCTTTGTGGTATTGGTCGCGGTCCGCTCGTCGATCATTTTCCCCCAGGAGTAGAACGACAGCATCCACGTGGCCGAGGTCACCGCGCCCAGCAGGCCGACCTGGAAGTTGCTGGCGTGGAGGTCGTCCACCAGGAGTATGGGGACCGCCGCGCTGATCAGCCATCCCCCGAAGCCATACACGAAGAACGCCAGCAAGAAGGGACGGAACACGGCATCGGTCCGGAGGATGCGCCAGGTGACGGCAGGGTTGATGTGCTCGGGCGATTCAATCCGATCGGGTGTACGCACCCGGCTAAACACCAGCGCACTCGCCATCCCCAGGATGCCGGCGACGGCAAAGACCCACTGGAAGGGAACCAGTTGCGTCAGCTGGCCCCCGGCCAGGGATCCCAACACCCAGAACGCGGCCATGCCGACCTTTACGAGCGCCATGATGCGGCCGCGCACATCATCGGGATACACCGCGCGCATCACCTGCGCATATCCGAGGGTGTTGATCGAGTTCACGGCATGGTACAACACGATAAGCACGACATAGGGCGCCGGAGTCCTGACCAGGGGCATGAACAGAAAGAGTAGCCGGCCCAGCAGCGCGGGCCACATCACCAGGCGCACGGGGGGCACCGGCCGCACGGCATTCACGATCCAGAAGGAAAGCAGGAACACGATCGCCGGCGCGGCGACGAGCAGCGACACCTGCAGCGGGGTCGCGCCCAGCCGGCGCCCCATCACCGGAATGAATGGAAGGGTGAGACCGCCAAACGCCCCGTACAGGATGGCGGCAAGGAAGTCGCTCTGCGCATTTGCGCGCATCCGGGGTGGAATCGGGACGCGCAGCCAGCGTCGAAGGAAGGTCATCACTGCTGATCAGGTCCGGCGATGGCGGACCAGTGCGAAGTGATTCGGTGGCGCATCAGAGCTTCCTGTGCGTGGCCCCCGGCGCGCGTCACAGGAGCCGCGTCTGAGCATCCCGAAGACCATTACGTTCCAGCCGTTTTCACCGTCCTGGGATGCCATACGCCATTATTTCCGACATCCACGCTAACTTGGAGGCGCTGGACGTCGTGCTGGCGGATATCGCTGCCCGCCGGCCGGACGCCGTCGTCTGCCTCGGTGATTTTGTCGGTTATGGACCGGATCCGGTGCCCTGCGTCGATCGGGTGCGCCCCTTGTTGCGCGCGGCGGTGGTCGGCAATCACGACGTTGCGGCGCTGGAGACGCAGGACGCCGTGGCCGCGAAGTTTAATCCGTTCGCGTACGAAGCCGTGGTCTGGACCCGGCGCCAACTGACTGAACCGGTGCGCGGCTACCTGGAGGGCCTGCCCCGCCGGGCCACACCGGACGGGTTCCTGTGCGTCCACGGAAGCGTGCGCGACCCCATCGAGGAGTACATCTTCGACATCGCGACCGCGCGGGCCAGTTTCGACGCCGCGCCGTTTGTGCTGTGTCTGGTCGGCCACACGCACGTCCCCGCTGTGTTCACGCAGGCGGGGGAAGCCGTGATCGGCGAGCCATTGCTGCCCGGCCGGTCCCTGCAGTTGCAGTCCGACCGGCGGTATATCATCAACGCCGGCAGTGTCGGGCAGCCCCGGGACGGTGATCCGCGCGCGGCGTACTTGTGGTTGGATACAGACGAGCACATCGCCACGCTAGTCAGGCTGGAGTATCCTGTGGCTCGGACGCAGGAGAAGATGATGGCCGCCGGGCTGCCGGCGATGCTCGCAGAGAGACTGGCGTATGGACGATGATGGAAGTGAATAGTGAATAGTGAATAGTGAATGGTGAATAGCAAGGACTCCAGGTGGAGTTCGTCTGGCGGCATCGCACAGTCGGGCAGTTACTATTCACTATTCACGATTCACTATTCACTTCTGGTCCGGGGGAAATAACATGGCGAAACGTAAGATCACTATCGAAGACCTTCTCTCATTGAAGTGGGTGAGCGATCCGCAGGTCAGCCTCGACGGATCACGCATTGCCTTCGTCCAGACGGTGGTCGACGGCGAGGCGGATACGTACCGCTCACACCTCTGGGTGGCACCGGTCGACGGTGGCGCCTCGACGGAGCTCGGGGCCGGCGATCCTCGACAGTTCACGGCCGGGGAGCACCGCGACTCCATGCCGCGCTGGTCGCCCGATGGTCGGTGGATCGCGTTTCTATCGGATCGCGGCACAGGCAAGCCTGAACCTGGGGCCAGACGTCCGAAACAACTCTTTGTGATTCCCGCCGACGGCGGTGAGGCGCGGCTGCTCGTCCGGGCGGCGTATCATCCGTCGGACCTGGTATGGGCGCCGGATGGGCGGAGCCTCGCCTTCGTGGGCAAGCCGGTGCGCGATGATCCGAAAAACGACGTCAAGGTTATTACCCGCGTCCGCTACAAGTACGACGGCGAGGGGTTCTGGGATGGCCGGTACAAACATCTCTTCAGCGTCCCGGTCGAAGGCGATTACACGCCAGACCTCGGTGCGGGTACGCCACGCCAGATCAGCAGCGGCGACTTCGACCACGCCGATCCCGCCTGGTCGCCCGACGGCCGGTATCTCTCCTGCGTCGCCAACCGGACAGAGGAAGCCGACTATACCAACGTGACGGATATCTGGATCATCCCGGTAGAGGGCGGGGAGCCCCGGCAACTGACAAAGTCCGTCGGACCCAGCGCCTCTCCGGCCTGGTCCCCGGACGGCCGGTTCGTTGCATACTACGGACACGACAACGCGTACATGAGCGCGACCAATACCGCCGTGTGGATTGTCCCTGCCGGGGGCGGAGATCCGGTTAACCTGACCGCTGCCTTCGACCGCAGCCTCGAGCATCACGTCATCACCGATATGCGCGCCCACCCCGAGATCGGTGGCCCCGTCTGGTCCGCCGACGGCAGCCGGATCTTCGCGATCATTGCAGAGGGCGCGACCAACCAGCTTGGGGTGGTCGATGCCCGCCACGGCGGCGTGACCGCGCTCACCTCGGCGCGCCGCGAGATCTTCGGCCTGGCGATCAGAAGCATCGGTGACGTGGCCGTGATCGCCGCCTCCGACCCGGCGACGCCGTGTGACCTCTGGGTCGTGCCGCTGGACGGACGTGCCGCGGAACGCCGCCTCACCCGTGTGAACCAGACGGTACTCGACCAGGTTCTGTTGAGCGCGCCGGAGCGGTTTACGTACCAGGGCGCCGACGGCTGGCCGGTTGAGGGATGGGTGATGCGACCCGCGGAGTTCCGCGACGGCGTGCGATACCCGGCGGTTCTGCAGATCCACGGCGGGCCGCACGGCGCGTACGGTGAGGCATTCTTCCACGAGTTCCAGCTGCTGGCCGCCGAGGGGTTTGCCGTCGTGTACACGAACCCGCGCGGCAGCCAGGGATACGGGCAGCAGTTTACGGCCGCGACCCATCATGACTGGGGCGGCAAGGACTATGAGGACATCATGCGCGGGCTCGATGACGCGATCGCGCGCTTCTCGTTCATCGATCCCACCCGGCTGGGCGTGGCTGGCGGCAGCTACGGAGGCTTCATGACCAACTGGGTCATCGGACACACCGATCGCTTCAAAGCCGCGGTGACGATGCGGTCGATCAGCAACAACCTCAGCCAGTGGGGGACGAGCGACCTGGCGTTCATGAAGGGATTCTGGGAATTTCCCGGCGACCCGTGGCAAGCCCCGACCTGGTATTGGGAGCACTCCCCGCTGGCGTACGTCGAGCGGATCACCACGCCGCTGCTGATCCTGCACAGTGAGCAAGACCTGCGTTGCCCGATCGAGGAGGCCGAGCAGTTATTTGCCGCCCTCAAGAAGCTGCGGCGCGAGACGATGTTCGTGCGTTTCCCGAATGAGAGCCATGATCTCTCGCGGATCGGTCAGCCCAGCCACCGCGTCGAGCGGCTGCGCTGGATCGTGACCTGGTTGGCGGATCACCTGCGCCGGCCGGCCGCGGCGCCGGCGCGGGAGCCGGCGGTCGCCAGCGGCGGCACCGAGTGACCCCAAAGCGCGTGCGGTCTGGGTCCACCGCGGCCCGAGGATCTGCCGGGCCGCGCATCTATACTCGGACGGGTGACCGGGGCGAGACGGGACTGATCGGCGGCCGGCGGGTGCCCAAAGACCATCTGCGGGTCGAAGCATATGGCGCCGTCGATGAGCTCAACGCCCATCTGGGGTTCGTGCGTGCGCAGACCGAGGATGCTGAACTCGTCGTGCTGCTGGATGACATCCAGCACCGGCTGTTCGATCTGGGGGCAGAACTGGCCACGCCGGCGGGCATCACAGACAGAGCACCCGCCATTGACAGCGCCGAGGTCGAGCAGCTGGAGCACACCATCGATCGTTATCAGACGTCGCTGCCTCAGCTGCGCGAGTTCATTCTCCCCGGTGGGACGGTACTGGCCGCGGCGCTCCACGTCGCGCGCACCGTCTGCCGCCGCGCCGAACGGCGGCTGGTAACGCTGGGCCGGGAAGAGCCCGTGCGCGCCGGCCTGATGCAGTATCTCAACCGCCTCTCCGACCTGCTGTTCGTGCTGGCCCGCGTTGCGAACCTTCGGTCGGGACGCCCCGATGTCATCTGGAGGAAAAGCGGAAGCCCCGAAGGGAAGAGGGAAGATGGAAGAGGGAAGAGGGGACACGATGCGTAGGACCATCTTCCCTCTTAAGTTGTGCGGTTGACGGATCCCCAGCCCGCGGCGTACGATTAATCTCGCTCGTCATTGAAATCCGATTGAATCTCTGGAGTCCCAACGATGCCCCGCTCCTCGGTCGGCAACGGCGGCCCGCCGGATCAAGGCGTGTCCCCGGAGCCAGAACTTCTGACAGTCGAGCAGGCCGCCGCCTACCTGCAGATGCATAAGGTCACCGTCTACAAGTACATCCGGGCCGGCCTGCTGCCCGCCGCCAGGTTGGGCAAGGTGTATCGGATCTACCGGAAGGATGTGGAAGCGCTGCTGCAGAGGTTGCGCGCCGAGAAGCGATGATCGCGGCGCTGACACGGCTGTCCACCTTTTCCGCCTTCCGGCACCGCAACTACCGGCTGTTCTGGACCGGGATGCTGGGGTCGCAGGTGGGCACCTGGATGCAGAGCACCGCCCAAAGCTACCTGGTGTGGGAGCTCACGCGGTCTGCGCTGGCGACCAGCCTGGTGACGCTCTTCTTTTCGTTTCCCTCGACCGTGCTGTCGCTCGTCGGCGGCGTGGTCGCCGACCGAATGGACCGCCGGCGGCTCATCCTGGTCACACAAACGGTATTTTTGCTACAGGCCGTCGTGCTGACGGTGCTGACTTTTGCCGGGCGGATCCGCATCTGGGAAATCTATGCGCTGGCCCTGATGAACGGTACCGTGATGGCGTTTGACTCGCCCGGCCGGCAGTCGATGCTCCCCTCCCTGGTGCCACGGGAAGACCTCAGCAACGCGGTCGCGCTCAACTCGACCATCTTCAACGCCAGCCGCGTCGTCGGCCCGCCCCTGGCGGGGTTAGTGTACGCGGCCGTGGGACCGGGCTGGTGTTTTGCGCTGAACGCGGTCTCATTTCTAGCCATTCTGTATCCGCTGTGGATCATGCGTTTGACCCGCGCGCCCACGGGGATTGTGCGCACGCATCTGTGGGACGACCTGCGCGAGGGGCTCGCGTACGTGCGCCGTCATCAGGTCGTCCGCACGTTGTTGATCCTCGTGGCGCTGGCGGGGTCCCTGGCGTTCGTGTACATCGTGCTGATGCCGGTGCTGGCGAGCAAGGTGCTCGGCGGCGGCCCGGCAGAAAACGGATACCTGCTTGGTGCGGCCGGGGTCGGCGCGACAGTGGGGGCGCTGGGGGTGGCCACGCTGCGGGCCACCCGGCCGGGACGGTTCATCTTCGGGTTCGGGTACGCGGCCTCGGCGGCGCTCGTAGCCCTGGCGTTCTCCAGACACCTGCTGCTGTCGATGGTACTGACGGCCACGGTGGCAGGCTGCGTGATGGCCGTGCTGGCCACCTGCAACGCCACCATCCAGGGTTATGTGACCGATAGCCTGCGCGGCCGGGTCATGAGCATCTACACGCTGGCGTTGATCGGCAGCGGGCCGCTCAACGCCGCCATTGCCGGGACGCTGGGCAGTTGGCTTGGAGCGGATCGAGCCATCGGGATCAGCGGGCTGGTGATGGGGTTTTCGATCGGGATCGTCGCCTGGCGCAACCGGGCCGTCGTCGCTATTGACATGGTCCGGGCCACACGGGCAGAGCCGGTGTCCGACTACGATGCCGGCGGACGCGCTGCCGCCGAAGGCACGGAGGATTAGAACCTGATGAGGACCAGCGCGGCAAGGATCGTGCCGGCGACCGCGGCGCCGTAACAGACCCCGGCCACCAGAGCGCGGCTCCACTTGAGCCCCAGGTCGATTAGCGTGAACCGGAACCGGTGCGCCCAGTGAAACAGCGGCAGCGAGATGAGCACAAAAAGATACAGCCGGCTGAGCGGATGGGAGACCAGGGCCAGCGCCCGATCGTACGTGAATGACTGGCCGGCCCATCCCCTGGCAATCACGATTCCTGTGAGCGCAATCTGCACCGGCGCCAGCAACGCGGCTACGGCGCCTCCCGCGGCGAACAGCGACCACCAGAACGGTTCGCGTGTTCCGGCCATTTGCTAGCCCCGCAGCACGATCCAGGCGACCAGGGCGGAGAACACGATCCAGGCCGCGTAGTTGACCCCGGCGATGATCGGCGCCGGCACGCGCCGCGCTCCCACACGCACGACCAGTACTTTCGGGGTGAGGTTGAACCACGTGACCGTGTGGAAGAGTGCGGCGGCAAGCGCGATCACATGGAAGGTAACCATCCCCGGCGCCCCCAGAAACCGCAGGTAACTCTCGTAGGCGCCCCTGCCCGCGTTGAGCCGGTAGAGCAGGATCAGGAGCAGGATCAGGTAGGCAGCGATGAAGACACTGGTCAGTTCCCGGAGCATGAACAGAAAATACGCGCGGTTGTGGAGCCACCAGGTGGACGGCACGGGCCGGCGATACGGACCGGTCATCGCCCGCCCCACGGCATCAACACGCGCTTGTACCAGTCGATCGTGCTGGCCAGCTTGGCACGCTGTATGGCGCCCGCCGGATCGACGTGCTCGGGACACGCGACTGTGCACTCGCCCACTAGCGTGCAGTCCCAGATCCCGTCCTCGCTGCTCAGGACCGCCTCCCGCTGGGATCGGCCTTGATCCCTCGAATCGAGGTTATAGCGTTGGGCCAGCGCGATCGCAGCCGGTCCAAGGAAGCGGGGCTCCAAGGCGTACACCGGACAGGCCGCGTAACAAAGCATGCAGTTGATGCACATGCTGTACTGCTTATATGCGGCGACCTCATCCGGGGTCTGGCGGTATTCTCCATCGGATAACGGTTGCTCGTGCGCGCGGATGAGCCAGGGGTTGACCTCGCGGAGCTTGTGCATGAAGTCATCCAGGGCGATGACGAGGTCTCGTTCCACCGGGAAGTTGGCCAGCGGTTCGACCCGGACGGGGTTTGGATAGTACTCGCGCAGGAAGGCGGCGCAGCTGAGCCTCGGCGTGCCGTTGATCATCATGCCGCAGCTCCCACAGACTCCCATCCGACACGACCAGCGGTAGGCGAGGGTGCCGTCGATATGATCCTTGATATAGTTGATCGCGTCTAGGACCACCCAGTCCTCGCGGTAAGGAATCTCGTAGCGGCGGAAGCTGGGCGTTTCGTTTTGCTCGGGATGGTAGCGGAAGATCTCCAGGGTAATCGTAGGGTCCGGCATCTTGTCCTCAGGTCGATCTGTCATCGGCCATAAACGCGTTCGGCCGGCGGCCACCGGGTGATCACCACGTCCAGGTAATCGATTCGCGGCGCCGCATCGGTCCGGTAGGCCAGGGTATGCTTGAGAAAACGGGTGTCGTCGCGTCTGGGATGATCGGTCCGCTGGTGGGAGCCTCGCGATTCTGTCCGGGCCAGCGCCGAATGCGCCACCGCCTCCGCCACGTCCAGCATGAAGTCAAGCTCCAGCGCGGCGATCAATTCTGTGTTGAAGCTGAGGCTGCGGTCGTCCAGCCGGATGCTTGGGAATCGATCCCGCAGCTCGCGGAGCACATCGCAGGTCTTCCGCAGCGAAGCTTCATCGCGGTAGATGCCGGTCCCCTCTTCCATCGCCCGGGTCATCTCGGCGCGCAGCGCGGCCACACGCTCAGCGCCGGTGTCTTTACGGATGAAAGTCGCGGCGATCCGCGATGCCTCATCGCGCGCCTGGGCGGCCAGCGCGGCGCGGTCTCGCGGAGGGTGCTGCGCAGCGAGCGCAGCCGCATGCCGTCCCGCCCGGGCGCCAAAGACCAGGCACTCCGTCAGCGAGTTCGATCCCAACCGGTTGGCGCCGTTGATGCTGACGCAGGCCGCTTCCCCCGCCGCATAGAGGCCGGGGAGCGGCGTCGCTCCGGAGACGTCGGTGTGCACGCCCCCCATCATGTAGTGCACGACCGGGCGCACCGGGATCGGCTCATGCACCGGGTCGATGCCGGCGTACCGGTGCGCCAGTTCCCGCACGAAAGGGATCTTCGTGTTGATCTTTTCTTCACCCAGGTGCCTGACGTCGAGGTGCACGTAATCGCCGTAGGGCCCCGCAAAGGTGCGGCCTTTGCGCGTCTCGTGCACAAACGCCTGGGAGAGTTTGTCGCGGGGGCCAAGCTCCATGGCGCGCAGGCGGGGCCAGGGTTCGGGCGGGCCTAGCCCGTAGTCCTGCAGGTACCGATAGCCGTCTTTGTTTACCAGGATGCCGCCTTCCCCACGGGCGGCTTCAGTGATCAGTATGCCGGTCCCCGGCAGTCCTGTCGGATGGTACTGCACGAACTCCATGTCTTTCAGCGGCACCCCAGCCCGGTAGGCCATGGCCATTCCGTCGCCGGTCTTGATCGCCCCGTTGGTCGTAAACGGGTAGATGCGGCCCGCACCACCCGTGCATAGAATCACGGCGTTCGCTGCGAGTAACCGAACCTGGCCGCTGCGGAGCTCAATGGCTACAATTCCCTGGCACCGTCCATTCTCCACCAGCAGTTTCGTTCCGTACCACTCGTCGTACCGCTTGATCGTCTCGAACTTCAGGGAGGTCTGAAACAGCGTGTGCAGCAGATGGAACCCGACCTTGTCGGCGGCAAACCAGGTGCGCTCGATCTTCATCCCGCCAAACGGCCGCACGGCGATACTGCCGTCCGGCTCCCGGCTCCACGGGCACCCCCAGTGCTCGAGCTGGATCAGCTCGTGGGGAGCTTCGCGGACGAATGCTTCTACGACGTCCTGGTCGGCCAGCCAGTCCGATCCCGAGATCGTGTCGTTGATATGCTCATCGAGGCTGTCGTTCGGTTTGATGACCGCGGCCGCACCGCCTTCGGCGGAGACGGTGTGGCTGCGCATGGGGTAGACCTTCGAGACGATTGCGACGTCCAGCCTGGGGTCGGCCTGGACTGCGGCGATCGCGGCACGCAGGCCGGCCGCGCCGCCGCCGACCACGATGATGTCGTGCTCGGAAATCTCGTTCATCTGGTCTGCTGCCCTATTCGTCCTGTTCCATTCATCCTCCCCCGCCGCCGTGGAGGCCCGGCGTGGTCATCTTGGCCGGGTCAAGGATCTCGTCGAGCTCCTTTTCGCTCAGCGACAACTGCTCGCGGGCGACGTCGCGGATGGTCCGACCGGTGGCGGCAGCGATCTTCGCGATCTCGGCCGCTTTGTCGTACCCCACGACCGGGGCCAGGGCTGTGGCCAGCATCAGTCCGCGTTCCACAAGTTCCGGGCCGGTCCTGGTGGCGGCCAGGCCCGCGATGCACTGTCCGGCGAAGTTCACAGATGCCGAGGCCAGGATGGCGAGGGATTGTAGGAGGTTGTGGGCGACCACCGGCATCATCGTGTTGAGCTCGAAGTTGCCCCACTCGTTGCCCAGAGCTACGACCTGATCGTTTCCCTGGACCTGCGCACACACCTGGATGACCGACTCGGCGATGACCGGGTTGACCTTGCCGGGCATGATAGAGGATCCCGGCTGCACCGCCAGCAGTTGCAGCTCGCCCAGGCCCGCACGCGGACCGGATCCCATCCAGCGGATGTCATTGGCGATCTTCATCAGCGCCGTGGCATATGTCCGCAGCACCCCCGAGGTGAAGACGACGGCGTCCACAGCCGCCTGACCCTGGAAGTGGTTGTCCGTTTCGCGCACGGTGACTCCGGCCAGCTCCGAGAGACGCGCGCACGCCCGCGCCGCGAACTCCGGGTGCGCATTCAGGCCGGTGCCGACCGCGGTGCCGCCCAAGGGGACCTCACTGAGTTCCTGCTGAGCATAGCGCAGCCGGCGGATCGCCCGCTCCACCTGCCCCGCATAGCCGGCAAACTCCTGGCCCAGCCGGATGGGCGTGGCATCCATCAGGTGGGTGCGCCCGGTCTTGATCACGTCACGGAACGCCACGGCCTTCTGCTGCAAGGCTTCCTGCAGCGCACGCAGCGCCGGCACGAGTGTCCGCTCGATCTCCATCAGGGCGGCCAGGTGGATGGACGTGGGGATGACATCGTTACTGGACTGGCACAGATTGACGTGGTCATTGGGGTGGACCAGCTTGCTCCCGCGGGTTCCGCCCCGCAACTCGGTGGCCCGGTTGGCGATGACCTCGTTGGCGTTCATGTTGGTGGAGGTGCCCGAGCCGGTCTGAAAGATATCCAAGACGAACTGATCGTCCAGCCGGCCCTCGGCCACCTCGGTTGCCGCTGTGACGATCGCGGCACCCAGCGGACGCTCCAGCAGGCCGAGATCCATGTTCACCTCGGCGGCGGCGCGCTTGATAAGTCCTAGGGCCCGGATGAACGGTCGTGGGAACCGCAGCCCGCTGATGGGAAAATTTTGCACCGCGCGCGCAGTCGAGGCACCGTAGTACACGTCGGCTGGGACCTCCATTTCACCGAGTGAGTCGCGCTCCAGCCTGACCTGCGATCCCGGCGTGGCCGGGGTGGTGGCGGCGCCCGCGGCTCGGAGCCGGGGGGCACTTTTTCCCGCGCGGGGCGCGGTCGTGCGCTTTGCCCTGCGCCGGAGCGTCTTGCGAGAGGCTCCACGTGCCATCGCCCTTACCACCTCACCCTACCCTCTCCCGGCGGGAGAGGGAAATATGGTTTGGGCGCGCCCCCACCTGCCGCGCCCTCACCGGCCGCGTTCTTCGATGTCGGCGCGCATGTCATCGAGATGCCGCCGCAGGGCCCGCCGGGCTGCGGAGGGCTGCCGGCGCCGCACGGCCTGCAGGATCTGCCGGTGAAATTGGAGCGCTTTGTGAGGGCTGGTGGGGCGCCGGCCGGTCTTCTCGCGGGACCGCAGCCACATCTCACTCAAATACCGCATCACGCTGGTCAGCACGGGGTTGCCGGTCAGTTCCGCCAGTTGCGTGTGAAAGGCCAGATCTCCGGCCACATCGTGTTTCCCCGCCGCTAGCCCCCTCTCCCGCGCGGTCAGGGCGTCATCCATCGCGTCCAGGTCGTCGCGTGTGGCGCGGCGCGCGGCGAGGGGCACGATGCGTTCTTCAAGGATGCGCCGGGCCTCAAGCAGATCCAGGAGGAAAGAGCGCTCGGACAGCAGGCTGTAGAGAGAGGGGTCGACCGGAGATGGGGGCGTCGTGGCGACGAACGTGCCCTCGCCGGGGCGCACTATGACGACCCCGAGATAGTCCAGCACCCGCAACGCTTCGCGCACCGATTGCCGGCTCACCGATACCGCCTCGGCCAGCTCGCGTTCGCCGGGGAGACGGTCGCCGGGCTGAAGATGCTCGGCGGCGATGAGGTCCTGAATCTGCCGGACGATGTCTTCAGACACCCGGCTGCGCCGGACCGGTTGGAACAGACTGTGTTCCTGCGTGGCCACGAAGGCTCCTTAGGACTGCTGGTCTGACCAGTAATCCACATTTCAGAATACCGCGCACGCGGGAGGCGCGTCAAGATCATGGCGTCATGTTTGCGACCCTGGGGCGATTGCGCTACACTTGACGCGGTTTGTGCCGTGTAGTGCCGCAGGTGAGGCCGGGAGGGCCTGCCGATGTCCGTGCTTGAGCAGTTGACCCCGCCCAAAGAAGGTAATCGCATCGAGATCACAGATGGCCGCCTCAGCGTGCCCAACCAGCCGATCGTCCCGTTCATCGAGGGCGACGGCACGGGGCCCGACATCTGGCGCGCCAGCAAGCGCATCTTCGACGCCGCGGTGTCTGCAGCCTACAGCGGGCAGCGCAAGATCGTGTGGTTCGAGGTCTTTGCGGGCGAAAAGGCGCACCGCTCGTTTGGCACCTGGCTCCCGGAAGACACCCTGCGTGCCTTTCAGCACTACGTGGTCGGCATCAAGGGCCCCCTCACTACGCCGGTCGGCGGGGGCTTCCGCAGCCTGAACGTCACGCTGCGCCAGCTGCTGGATCTGTACGCCTGCGTGCGGCCGGTGCGGTGGTTCGAAGGCGTTCCCAGCCCGGTGAAGCATCCGGAATGGGTGGACGTCATCATCTTTCGGGAGAACTCTGAAGACATTTACATGGGGTTGGAGCATCCCAGCCGGTCTGTGGAGGCCAAAAAGCTCATCGAGTTCGTGCGCGCGGAATTCGGGTGGAAGGTGCGCGAGGATGCCGGAGTCGGGCTCAAGCCGATGAGTCCTTTTGGCACGAAGCGGCTCGTGCGCAAGGCGATCCGCTTCGGCCTGGAACACGGCCGCCGGGGGGTCACCATCGTGCACAAGGGCAACATCATGAAGTACACCGAGGGTGCCTTCCGGGAGTGGGCTTATGAGGTGGCGCGCGAGGAGTTCGGCGACGTCACCATTACCTGGGACGACGTCAGCAAGCATCATGACGGCAAGGTCCCGCCGGGCCGGCTCTTGATCCAGGACTACATCGCCGATGTGACGTTCCAGCATCTGTTGACCAGGCCGCGCGATTTCGATGTTATTGCCACCGGCAACCTGAACGGCGATTACCTCTCCGACGCGGTGGCGGCCCAGGTGGGTGGCATCGGGATGGCGCCGGGCGGCAACATCAGCGATTTCCACGCCATCTTCGAGGCCACGCATGGCACCGCGCCCAAGTACGCGGGCCTCGACAAGGTGAACCCCGGGTCGGTCACGCTCTCGGGGGTCATGATGCTGGAGCACATGGGGTGGGGCGAGGCGGCGCAGCGCATCATCAAGGCGATGGAGAAGACGTTCAAGCAGAAGATTGTCACCTATGACCTGGCGCGGATGATGGACGGCGCCCGCGAGGTGAAGACCAGCGAGTTCGCCACGGCCGTGATTGACAATATGGGCTAAAATGACGGGACCGCGGGATCGCGGGAACACGGGAGCGCGAAGGAGCAGTCCTGTCTCGACGGTATCGCGTTCCCCCGTTCCCGCGTTCCCCTGTTCCCGATCGTTCTGAGGTGCTCATGAGACGTCCAAAGGTTTCTATTGTGGGTGCCGGCATGGTCGGTCATACCACGGCGCAGTGGTTGGCGGCGGAGGAAGTAGCCGATCTGGTCCTGGTGGACATCGTTGAGAAGATGCCGATGGGCAAGGCTCTGGACCTGACGCAGGCGGCGCCGATTCGTGGCGTGGACGTTCGCATCACCGGCAGCAACGGGTATGAGGAGACGGCGGACTCTGAAGTCGTCGTCATCATCGCCGGCGTGGCCCGGAAGCCGGGCATGACGCGGGAACAACTGCTGGACACCAACGCCGGCATCGTGCGTGGGGTCGTCGAGCAGGTGAGCCGGCGCTCCCCGCAGGCGACCCTGCTCGTCGTCACCAACCCGTTGGATGCGATGACCTACCTGACCTACAAGGTCGCCGGCTTTCCTCGCCAGCGTGTAATCGGCGAATCCGGGGCCCTGGATTCGACCCGCTTTCGCGCCTTTATCGCCATGGATGTCGGGGTCTCGGTGCAGGACGTGCACGGGATGGTCATCGGCGCGCACACCGACAAAGACATGGTGCCGCTGCCCCGGTTCGCCCACGCCGGAGGGATTCCGCTGGCGCACCTACTTTCTCCCGAGCGCATCGAGGGCATCGTCGCTCGCACACGCCGCGGCGGCGCGGAGATCACGGAGTTGGTGGGCAGCAGCGCCTTCTTCGCGCCGGGGGCGGCGATTGCCCAGATGGTGGAGGCCATCGTCCGCGACAAGAAGCGCCTGATTCCCTGCAGCATCTACCTGGAGGGGGAATACGGACAGCGCGACGTCTGCATCGGTGTCCCGGTTGTCCTGGGGCGGGGCGGGGTGGAGCGGGTCATCGAACTGCCGCTCGATGAGCGCGAACGGACGGCGTTTGGGGCCTCGGTTGCGGCGGTGCGGGAACAGCTGGGTGCCCTGAAACTCTAGCAGTGCCTCCTTCGAACTTCGTCCTTACGGCGGAGCAGCCAGAGGCGGTGAAGCAGTGAGCGCCGGCGGGCCCGCGAGCATGGACATCCGCCCAGTGCTCCTAGAAGGGCGGCTCGTCCGGCTCGAGCCATTGTCGATGGACCACCATGCCGCGTTGTGCGCGGTCGGGTTCGATCCGGAGTTGTGGCGATGGACACTGAACCTCGTCCAGACGCCCGAGCAGATGAGGGAGTACATGAAAGCGGCGCTGGACGCGCAGGCGCGGGGGAGCGAGCTGCCGTTTGCCACCTGTGAACGCGCCTCCGGCCGCGCCGTCGGCAGCACACGCTTCGGGAACATTGATCGCGCAAACCGCCGCGTGGAAATCGGCTGGACGTGGATCGCCCGGCCCTGGCAGCGGACTGCCGTTAACACCGAAGCCAAGTACCTTATGCTGCGGCATGCGTTCGAACAGTGGGGGTGCGTGCGGGTGGAGCTGAAGACCGATGTGTTGAACGAGACGTCCCGCGTCGCCCTCCGGCGTCTGGGAGCGAAGGAAGAGGGGGTCCTCCGCAGGCACATGATCACGGCGACCGGCCGCATCCGTGACACGGTGTACTACAGCATTCTCGACACCGAGTGGCCGGCGGTCAAGGCGATGCTGGAAGCGAAACTGGTCCAGCCTGCCCGCCCGGGCGCAGGGGGCGCATGAAACTCCACGAGTACCAGGCCAAGGAGTTGTTCGCGAAATACGCCATCCCCATCCAGAAGGGGGTCGTCATCGATCGCCCCGAGCAGGTGGATGGGCTCGCGCTGAAATATCCGCTGGTGCTCAAGGCCCAGGTGCTGGTAGGTGGCCGAGGGAAGGCCGGCGGGATCAAGCTGGCGGCCACGGCCGGCGAGGCCAGACGGCACGCCGCCACCATCCTGGGGATGGAGATCAAAGGAGAGAAGGTCCGCCGGCTATTGGTCGCGGAAGCGGCCGAGCTTGGCGCCGAATACTACGTGGCGTTCACGGTCGACCGCGCGGCCAGGCGCATGGCTGTAATCACCTCCGCGGCGGGAGGCATCGACATCGAGGAAGTCGCCCGCACCACTCCTGACCAGATCGTCCGCGGCACCGCCGATCCCTTTTTGGGCGTGCAGTCCTATCACACTCGCCAATTGGGCCGCCGGACCGGCCTGACCGGTTCATTGCTATCCGATTACGTCGGCATCACCACCGCGCTCTACCGGCTGTGCGTCGCCGAGGATGCCGAACTCGCGGAGATCAATCCCCTGGCCGTCGTGGCGGGCAGGCTGCTGGCCGTGGATGCGAAGGTGATCATCGACGACAACGCCGTCTACCGGCACCCCAGCCTGCCGAAGAATGAGGAGCTGACCGAATTGGAAGCGGCGGCGCGGGCGGAGGGGCTGTCGTATGTGGAGCTCGAGGGGGACTTGGCGATCATCGGAAACGGCGCGGGCCTGGTAATGTCCACGCTGGACATGGTGGCGTACTTCGGCGGCCGGCCGGCGGAGAATATGAAGCAGGCCATCGAGATCGTAGTCCGCAAGCCCGGCGTCCGCGGGTTGTTCATCAACATCTTTGGCGGCATCACCCGCTGTGATGACATCGCGCGCGGCATCGTGGACGCGCGGCCTCCGGTCGGCATGGTGGTGCGTCTCACCGGCACCAATGAGGAAGAGGGGCGGCGCATCCTCCAGGCGGCGGGCATTCACGCCTACATCGACCCAGAGGAAGCCGCGCAGCGGGCGGTGGCCCTGGCTTCACAACAGTGACATGAGCATCCTCATCGGCAAGGAGACTCGTGTTCTGGTCCAGGGGATCACCGGCTATCAGGGCGACTTTCACACCGCCCGGATGCTCGAGTTCGGGACGCAGGTCGTCGCCGGCGTCACACCGGGCAAAGGCGGAATCCGCCTGCACGGCGTTCCGGTGTTCGAGACCGTCGCCGAGGCCATCCCGCCGACCGGCGCAACCGCGGCGTGCATTTTTGTGCCGGCCAGGTTCGCGAAGGATGCCGCGCTGGAAGCCATCGAGGCGCAGCTTGATCCGGTCGTGGTGATCACGGAGGGCCTCCCAGTGCACGATGTGTTGCAGATCGTCGAGTTCGCCCGCCGGCAGAATGTGCGCCTGGTCGGACCGAACTGTCCCGGCCTGACTGTTCCGGGGCAGTGCAAGATCGGGATCATGCCCAACCACCTGTTCATGCCCGGGCCGGTTGGAGTCATTTCCCGCAGCGGGACCCTGACCTATGAGATCGTGGCGGCCCTGACGCGGCAGGGGATCGGGCAAAGCACGGCCCTGGGGCTCGGCGGGGATCCCGTGGTGGGGATCAGCTTCACCGATGCGCTGCGGATGTTCCAGAACGACCCGCAGACGGCGGCGATGATTCTGATTGGTGAGATCGGCGGCAGCGCGGAAGAGGAGGCGGCGCGGTTCATCTCCGCCCACGTGACCAAGCCTGTGGTCGGATACATCGCAGGCCGCACCGCTCCGCCCGGCAAGCGCATGGGGCACGCCGGCGCAGTCATCTCCGGCACGGAGGGCACGGCCGGCTCAAAGATCGAGGCGCTGCAGGCCGCCGGCGTGAAGGTGGCGACACTGGCGGGCGAGGTCGCCGGCCTGGTGCGGGAGGTGGTGTGAATGGAGTTGAAGAGTTGGAGAGTTGAAGAGTTTGGATCCAACTTTCCAACTCTCCAACTCTTCAACGTCGTTCCGGAGGAGGTGACAAGTGCAGAGTTTCCTGTTGCGCTGGTTCTTCAACTCGGTGGCGATCTATCTCACGACGCGCATTATTCACGGCGTCCGCATCCCCGACTTCACCGCCGCCATCGTCGCGGCGCTGGTGCTGGGCATCGTCAACGCTTTCATCCGCCCCCTCGTGCTCATCCTCACGCTGCCGGTGAACATCTTGACCCTGGGGCTGTTTACGCTGGTTGTCAACGCTCTCATGCTCTACATTGTGGCCGCGGTGACCGCCCTGTCCGTGACGAGTTTCTGGTCGGCGCTGGTCGGCGCCCTGTTGATCGCCCTCATCAGCACGCCGTTGAGTCACGTACTTATCCGATAGGGTGGTACACTTAGGGAAATGGTGATTTGTGATTAGTGATTCGTGATTCGTCTGAAACCGGAAGGCTTGTGGTAGGAAACGAGTCACGAATCACGAGTCACGAATCACTAATCACGTAGTGAGGAGGGTTCCTGTGGCCAGGCCATCGGCGGTCCGGCGGCTGCGGCCGATCGCCGACCTCCAATTCGTGATCATCACCGGGCTATCCGGCGCCGGAAAGTCGAACGCGATGAAGGTGTTTGAGGACCTCGGCTTCTTCTGCGTGGACAACCTGCCCCCGGCGCTGCTGCCAAAGTTCGCCGAACTCTGTCTGCAGTCCGAGGGGCGCGTACGACGCGCTGCCCTGGCCATCGACGTGCGCGGGGGTGAGTTCTTCAACGATCTCTTCACCTCGCTGAGCCATCTCGAGACGATGAGCCTGGACTATGTCATTCTGTTTCTCGATGCCGCCGATGACGTGCTGGTCCGCCGCTTCGAGGAGACCCGCCGGAAGCACCCGCTGGCCCAGGCCGGCGGCATCATGGATGGCATCCGCGCGGAGCGGCACCGGCTGGAGGCGGTGAAAGAGAAAGCGGATAAGATCATCGATACGTCTGCACTGAGCGTGCGAGAATTGCGGAACACCATCGTGGACGCGTTCGTGCGTGGACCGGACGCGGCCACCCTGACCATCACCGTGATCTCGTTCGGATTTAAGTACGGCATCCCGCTCGACGCCGATCTCGTGTTCGATGTGCGGTTCCTGCCTAACCCGCACTACGACGAATCGCTGCGTCCCTTGCCCGGCAGCAGCCCGCAGATCCGCAGTTTTGTGCTCGGCGCGCCGGCGACGCAAGAGTTTATGCGCCATCTGACCCCGCTGATGGATTATCTCCTGCCGCACTACGTGGAAGAGGGCAAGGCGCACCTGACAGTGGCGCTGGGGTGTACGGGAGGCAAACACCGCTCGGTGGTCCTGGCGGATGAACTGGCGGAGTACCTCTCGCGCGGCGGCTACCGCGTTACGGTGCGGCATCGCGACATCGGGAAGGAGTAGCCCAGTGCCCACGAGGCTCCGCCGTCTGGCCCAGTGGCTGGCCCCGGGACTCGGTGTGAAGCGGTGGGTCGTGCTGATGGCCGCCGGCATCTTGCTGCTGTCCGCGGGCGTCATGCTGATCGTGAACGTGCGGCCGCTGGGCTGGCTGGAGTTCTCGATGTTCCGTCTCGCGGTGGCCGCGCTGACCCTGAGTCGCGGCGCGCTCTCCCCCACCTGGCTTGGAGTGGCGCTCGTCGCAGGCGGGTTGCTGGCTGTATTTGCGGGTCTGCGGGGGACGGTCCGCGCGGTCGCCGGCGCGCTCCTCCCGCCAGGCCAACAGCGACTGGTGGAGGTCCTTGCGCAACAGCGCCAGCGGCGCCGCGGTCCACGCATCGTCGTCATCGGCGGTGGCACGGGTCTCTCCACGCTGCTGCGTGGGTTAAAGGGGTCCACCGACAACCTCACCGCGGTGGTGACGGTCTTCGACGACGGCGGAAGTTCCGGCCGGCTGCGGCGTGAGCTGGGCATTTTGCCTCCCGGGGACATCCGCGATTGCCTGGTTGCGCTGGCGGAATCCGAGCCGCTGATGACTCAGCTGTTTGAGTATCGTTTCCAGGGTGGGGCGCTGGACGGCCATGCATTTGGCAACCTCTTCATCGCCAGCCTGACCGGTGTGACCGGTAACTTGGAGAGTGCGGTCAAAGAGACCAGCAAGGTTCTGAACATCCGGGGCCGGGTGCTGCCGTCCGCCG
Organism: Candidatus Segetimicrobium genomatis; assembly: GCA_005882335.1. Taxonomy (GTDB): domain Bacteria; phylum Sysuimicrobiota; class Sysuimicrobiia; order Sysuimicrobiales; family Kaftiobacteriaceae; genus Telluricultor. The sequence goes on along the minus strand of VBAP01000027.1, from coordinate 7,346 downwards.
CAGAGGATGTGGTCTTGTGGGCGGAGTTTTCCGATGGGACCATGGTGGAGGGCGAGTCTCAGATTACGCGGACCCGTAAGCGAATACGTCGTGTCGGCTTGAAGCCCGCGGATGTAGCGCCGTTGCCGGAGGTCCTGCAGGCGATTGGAGAGGCCGAGTTGATTGTGTTGGGACCCGGCAGCCTCTACACCAGCGTCATTCCGAACTTGTTGGTGCGCGGCGTGGCCGCCGCCATCAGGTCCAGCCAGGCCCGGCGAGTCTACGTATGCAACGTGATGACCCAGCCGGGGGAAACTGATGGATTTTCCAGCAGCGATCACGTCCGCGTGCTGGACGATCTCATCGGACCGGGGTTATTCACCCACGTGCTGGTGAATACTCGGCGGCCCCGCAACCGCGCGCTGCTGGCGCGCTACGAAGCCGAAGGCGCGCGGCCGGTGGAGCCGGATCTTGATGCCATCCGCACGCAGGGTGTGCTGCCCGTCGGGGAAGCGCTGATCAGCGAAGAACATCTGGTCCGTCACGAACCCCGCCTGCTGGCCCGCGCCTTGCTGCAGGTCCTCGAAGCCGTCCCCGCGGATGCGCGGGTGGCGGCACTTTAAGAAGCCGAACTGACGCGGTCGAGCAATCGCGCAGTCGCGGAACAACCTTACCTCATTGAGGTCAGGAGATTCCGTGACTCCCTGACCGCGCGACCGCCTGACTGCGCGACCGCCTTCGAGAAGGGGTCCGCTCGCGGGCGCGCGAATTTGTAGAACCGGTGCCCCGTCAGAATCCGCGGGATTTTGGCGGGGCTTTTCAAGGCCCCATCGTCGATGCCCAAGGTGCTGCTGGACTGGTTTTATGTAGCCGTGTTCGCGGTCGTCGGTACGCTCATGGCCGTGCTACCGCTGGGGGTGGTGTGGCTGCTGGCGCCCCGCGCCGACCTTCCGCAGAAGAACATCACCTACGAGTCCGGGGTTATCCCCTTCGGCCAGGCCTGGGCGCAGTTCAACGTCCGCTATTACCTCTTCGCGTTGGTCTTCGTCGTCTTTGACGTGGAAGTGATCTACCTCTATCCGTGGGCGGTGGTGTTCCGGCAACTGGGCACCTTCGCCTTCGCGGAGATGCTGCTCTTCGTGCTCATCCTCCTCGTAGGGCTGGCCTATGCCTGGCGCAAGGGCGCGCTCGAATGGGTGTGAGCTTCTCCGAAGTAGAACGCAGAATGCGTTCGCATAGACGGGAATCCTAGCATGCCGTGGTTTATCGAGCTGCTCAAAGCCACCGGTCTGGCGGTCGTTATCTTCACCTTCCTCGCCGTTGTCAGCGCCATGTTCGGCGTGTACCTGGAGCGCAAGATCAGTGGGTGGATCCAGGCGCGGTTGGGGCCCAAGCACGTCGGGCCGCAAGGGCTGCTGCAGACGGTCGCCGACACCGTCAAGCTGCTGCAGAAAGAACACATCACGCCGCGCAACGCCGACGCCCTGATCTTCAACGCGGCGCCGGTAATCGTCGCCGTGGCCGCCCTGCTGGACTGGATCGTCATTCCATTCGGAAAGTTCGGCGGCCGGGTGCTGGTGGTCCGGGATATCAACATCGGCGTGCTGTACTTCGCAGCCATGGCCTCGGTCACCGTGATCGGCATTATCTCCGGCGGGTGGTCGAGCAACAACAAGTACGCGCTCCTGGGCGGGCTGCGCTCGGCCGCCCAGATGATCAGCTATGAGATTCCCCTGGCCCTCGGCATCCTGTGGGTGGCGATGGTGGCCGGAACACTGTCGACGGTGGGCATCGTCGACGCCCAGGTGAAACAGGGCAGCTGGTTCATGTTCAAGCTACCGCCGCCGATCGGCTGGTTCGGGCTGCCGTTCGGGATCCTGGCCAGCCTGACCTTTCTGACCGCCGCCACGGCCGAGGTCAACCGCGTCCCGTTTGATCTGCCGGAGGCCGAGTCGGAACTGGTCGCGGGGTATTTCGCGGAGTACACGGGCATGCGGTTCGCCCTGTTCCAGCTGGGTGAGTACGGCGAAATGTTTGGGATGGCAGGGGTGGCGACCATCATGTTTTTCGGCGGCTGGACCGAGCCGCATCTGCAGCCGTGGATGTGGCTTCTGGTGACCCTGGCCTCCCTCGTGGTGGTGGCGGTGATCCTCTTCAGCGGTCTGCGCCAGACGCTGCTGGTCCGCCCCATCTTGATCCTGGCGTCACTAGGATTCCTGCTCAGTCTCGTGATGTTCTTCGGATCGCGGGCCGGACTGTCGCCGGTCTTGCCGTCGCCGGTCTGGTTCCTCACCAAGTTGTTCGCCCTGGTGTTCTTCCTGATGTGGATGCGTTGGACATACCCGCGGCTGCGGTTGGACCAGCTGCTGAACCTGTCCTGGAAGGTGTTGCTGCCGCTGGGGCTGCTCAACCTCGTGGCGACCGGGTTCGTGCTGACGGCGTGGGGGCGGTAGGCAGTGGGTGAACTCGCGGCGTTCATGATCCTGTCGCTGGTGACGCTTATTCCGGCGGTCGTGGTCGTCACCTCCAGCAACATCGTGCGCGCCGCCCTGTCGCTCGTGCCCACGTTCCTGGGCGTCACCGGCCTGTATGTCATGCTGCAGGCCGAGTTTGTAGCCGGCATCCAGGTGCTGATCTACGCCGGTGCCATCACCGTGCTCATTCTCTTCGTCATCATGCTCACCGCCGGCGGGACCGGAGCGCGCACCCGCCAGATCAACGAGCAGGTGCCGCTGGGCGCCATGGCTGCGGTGTGGCTGGCGTTCGTCCTCATCGTCATTTTCAGCCGCACCGTGTGGCCGGTCCTCGCCGGGGCGCTGCCGGCCTATAACGTCATCGCGGTTGGCAACGCCTTTCTCACCGACTACGTGCTGATCTTTGAGGTGACCAGCCTGGTGTTGCTGGTGTCACTGGTCGGCGCGATCGTCATTGCCCGGAGAGAAGAATGAGATTGGACGAGGCTCGAGGCCCGAGGCCCGGAGCCCGGCGGAGAGAAATATGCAGGTCGGTTTGACTCATTACCTGGTCGTCAGCGCCCTGCTGTTCTGTCTGGGCCTGTACGGCATACTGACGCGGCGTAACGCGGTGGCCATTCTCATGGGCATCGAGTTGATGCTGAACGCCGCCAATATCAATCTGGTCGCGTTCAATCGTTTCGTGGCCCCCGGGGCGGTCGCCGGCCAGATCTTCGCCCTGGTCATCATCACGCTGGCCGCCTGTGAAGCCGCGGTAGGCCTGGCGCTCGTCATGGCCGCGTACCGCAGCCTGGAGACCATTCACGTCGACGAGATCAACTTGATGAAATGGTAGCGTTAATCCCGCTCCTGCCATTCCTCGCCTTCTGGCTGATCGTCTTCCGAGGCCGGCGCCTGCCGGGGGATGGGGCGTACGTGGCCGTCGGCGCGCTCGCGCTGTCCGGTCTCCTCTCGCTGGTGATTCTCGGGCAGGTCATGTTCGGCGGACGCTACCAGGCCAGCATTGTCTGGGCGGCGCTGGGCGATCGAACCCTGACGGTCGGCTACGCGGTCGATCCGCTGAGCGCGGTGATGCTCTTTGTCGTCACCGTGGTGGGATCGCTGATTTTCGTCTACTCCATCGGCTACATGCGTGGCGATCCGCGGTATCCGCGTTTTTTTGCCTACCTGTCGCTGTTCGCTGCATCGATGCTGCTGTTGGTCCTGGCCAACAACTTCCTGGTGCTCTATGCCGCATGGGAGTTGGTGGGCCTGTGCTCGTACCTGCTGATCGGGTTCTGGTTTGAGCGCCCCACGGCGGCGCGGGCGTCCATGAAGGCGTTTGTCACCACCCGCGTGGGCGACTTCTTCATGTTCCTGGGAATCCTGCTCCTCTTCTTCACCGTGGGTTCGCTGCAGTTCGAGACAGTCTTTGCCGCCGTCCGGGCCGGATCTCTGGCCGGACCTGTGCTGACCCTGGCGGCGGGGCTGGTCTTCGGGGGCGCGGTCGGCAAGTCGGCGCAGGTCCCGCTCCATGTGTGGCTCCCGGACGCTATGGAAGGACCGACCCCGGTCTCGGCGTTGATCCACGCCGCCACCATGGTGGCGGCCGGCGTCTACCTCGTGGCGCGCATGTACCCGCTGTTCAGCGGCAGTCCTGACCACGTCGCGCTGACCGTGGTCGCCTACATCGGTGGAATCACGGCGCTGATGGCCGCCACGATCGGCATCGTGCAAGATGACATCAAACGCGTGCTGGCGTACTCGACGATCAGCCAGCTCGGGTACATGATGCTGGGCCTGGGCGTGCTGGGGTACACCGCCGGAGTCTTTCATCTCATGACCCACGCCTTCTTCAAGGCGCTGCTGTTCCTCGGTGCGGGCTCGGTCATCCACGCCATGAATACAAACGACATCAAGCAGATGGGCGGCCTGGCCAAGGTGATGCCGGCGACCTACGCTACCATGCTGGTCGGCGGCCTGGCGCTGGCCGGGGTGCCGCCGTTTGCAGGTTTCTGGAGCAAGGACGAGATCTTGCTGGAAGCATTTCACCACGACCGGACCCTCTTTTACCTGGGCGCGGCGGGCGCGTTCGTCACCGCATTTTACGTGTTCCGGATGATCTTCTACACGTTCACCGGATCGCTCCGCAGCCACGATGCCCACCCACATGAATCGCCCAAGGTGATGACCATCCCGCTGATCATCCTGGCGGCGTTCTCCGGGGTGATTGGCCTGGTGGGCGCACCCTGGCCGGTGGTGGGCAACGCCTTTCACCGCTTCGTGCACTTCGAAGGCGCCGAGGGCGCGCCGTTCGATCTGAACTTTGCCGCCATCTCCACGGCCATCGCGGGGGCCGGAATCCTGTCCGCGGCCGTGGTCTACCGGTGGCGGTGGGTTTCATCGGCGATGCTGCGCCGGACGCTGGCGCCGCTGTACGCGGTCCTGGTGCACAAGTACTGGTGGGACGAGTTCTATATTTTCACCGTGGTGCGGCCTGTGGTCTGGGTCGCCCGGCAGCTGCGAACTTTTGATATCTACGTCATCGACGGCGCGGTGAATGCAGTCGGCATGATCTTCGTGTGGCTGTCGCGCCTGTACCGCATCTTTGACCTGTATGTGGTGGACGGCGCAGTGAACCTGGTTGGCTGGCTGGCCAAGGCGACCGGCGGCGCGCTGCGCCACGTGCAGACCGGCCGCGCCCAGAACTACCTGCTGGTCCTCGCCCTCGGGGTGATTGTGCTGGCGGTGATCGGGATTACACGCTAGTCAGCAGTCGTCAGGCTGCAGTCGGCAGTCACTGGGGATCGACCAGAGTGGAGACGAGAATCGGAGGTCCGCAATGCTCAGTCTGATCATCTTCCTGCCTCTGGCGGGCGGGATCATCATCCTCTTCACCTCCAAAGCCAACGAGACATTGTTAAAGGGCGTGGCATTGGGCGCCTCGTTGTCGTCGTTCGTCCTTTCGTTGTTCATGACTGCGCTGTTCAAGATCGGCGGTGGTTTCCAGTTTGTCGAACTGGGCAACTGGATCCCCAGCCTCGGCATCCACTACCACCTCGGTGTGGATGGATTGAGCCTGCCGCTGATCGTGCTCACGGCGCTGCTGAGCCTGCTCTCTGTCGCCTACTCCTGGCGCATCGAGATGCGGTTGAAGGAGTACCTGTTCCTGTTCTTGCTCCTGGAGACCGGGATGCTGGGGGTCTTTGCCGCGCTGGACTTCTTCCTCTTTTACATCTTCTGGGAGATCACGCTGGTGCCCATGTATTTCCTCATTGCCATCTGGGGCGGGCCGCGCAAAGAGTATGCGGCCATGAAGTTCTTCCTCTATACGCTGGTCGGATCCCTAGCCATGCTACTGGCCATCCTGATTATGTACTTCAATGCGCAGCCGCACACGTTCAACATGCTGACGCTGATCGAGCAGCAGCCGCTGGCCGGTAAAGCCGCGCTGGCCGCGCTGGCGTTCTGGGGGTTCTTCCTCAGCTTCGCCATCAAGGTGCCGATGTGGCCCTTTCACACTTGGCTGCCGGATGCGCACGTGGAGGCTCCGACGGCCGGCAGCGTCATCCTGGCCGGCATTCTGCTGAAGATGGGGACGTACGGCTTCGTGCGGGTGAGTTTGCCCATGCTGCCGGAGGCTTTCCGCGTTTACGCGCCGGCGGTGGCGGTCCTGGCGCTGCTGGGGATCGTGTACGGCGCACTCGTGGCGATGGCGCAGACGGATCTCAAGAAACTGGTCGCCTACAGCTCGGTGAATCACATGGGCTACGTGATGCTCGGTGTCGCGGCCGCGGCGGCAGCCTTCGGGAATCCGGAGAAGGCCGTTGCCGCCGCTACCGCCCTCAACGGCGCGGTCTTCGAAATGGTGGCCCACGGCATCATTACGGGTGCGCTGTTCTTGCTCGTCGGCGTCCTCTACGATTACCGGGCCCACACCCGGGGGGTGGATGAGTTCGGTGGCCTGGGCGCCCGCCTGCCGTTGTACACGGGGATCACCACGATTGCCATGCTCGCCTCGTTGGGCCTGCCGGCGTTGATGGGGTTTGTGGCCGAGTTCTTCATTTTTGTGGGTTCATTCGGCATCTTCCCGTACCTGACGGTCGTGGCCGTGACCGGGGTGATCTTTACGGCGGCGATGTTCTTGTGGACGATCCAGCGCATCTTCCTGGGTCCGTTCAACGAGCGGTGGGCCGGGTTACCCGATCTGGACACACGCGAGAAGATTTCGCTGATGCCGCTGGCGGTGCTGATGGTGATTTTTGGATTGTATCCCAAGCCGCTGCTGGACGTGATCAACGCCGCGATGACCACACTGGTGGGTATGGTTCGGTAGGTTCTGATGAATATCGCGAATCTTCAGTCCGATCTCTGGTCTCTGGCGCCGGAACTCTGGCTGGTCGCGCTCGGACTGTTGGTTCTGCTGGCCGACCTCGTGGTGCCGGCCGGCCGCAAGGCCGCCGTCGGTCTGATTGCCGTCGTCGGGTTGGTGCTGGCTCTGATCCCCACATCCTCGATGGTGCTCTGGCAGGCGCGGTCGGTGCTGTTTGGTACGTATGCGGTCGACGGTTTTGCGGTATTTCTGAAGATCATCGCCATCTCCACGACGGTCCTGGTGATTCTGTCCGCCATGGAGTCCGTGGGCCGGCAGACTCGTTTTGAAGGTGAATTCTACGCCCTGCTCGTGTTCACCGCGCTTGGGTTGATGCTGATGGCGGCCAGCACCGACCTCATCCTGCTGGCACTGTCCATCGAGTATGTCAGCCTCACCTCGTACGTGCTGGCCGGCTTCCTGAAGGGCAACCCGAAGAGCAACGAGGCCGGCATCAAGTACTTCCTGTTCGGCGCCGCGGCGTCGGCGGTGATGTTCTATGGGTTCTCGCTGGTGTACGGTCTGACCGGCACGACGAACCT
>VBAP01000026.1:28967-40286 GCA_005882335.1 Candidatus Segetimicrobium genomatis | reverse complement strand
TTTGGAGCAGATCCCTGCCGGGCCCGCAGATGTCGACGTTTTTTCGCACGCCCTCTCCGGCGCGGCGGACGTGCAGGCGCTGGAGATACGGCTCCGTGGACTGGAAGCCCGCATGGCATCCCCCGACGTGCACGACGATCCCGACCGGCTGGCCGACGTGATGGCAGAATATGCTCAGGCCCGTCATCATTTCGAGCACGCCGGCGGGTTCACCCTGGAGGCCCGGGCGCGGTCGGTCCTCAGCGGGCTGGGGTTTCTTGAATCCGAAATGAAGAAACCCCTTGCCGCGCTTTCCGGCGGCTGGCGCGTGCGGACGGAACTGGCCCGCGTCTTGCTGGCCGAACCCGACCTGCTCCTGCTGGATGAACCCACGAACCACCTCGATCTTGCTGCCACGGAATGGCTGGAAGAGTACCTCCAGTCATTTCCCGGTGCGGCCGTCATCGTCAGCCACGACCGGCGCCTGCTGGATGCGGTCACCTCGCGGACCCTCGAGCTGGAGGGCGGCCTCGTGACTGCCTTTCCAGGGCCGTACTCCATCTATGCCGCCCTCAAGGCGCAGCAGATCGAGCAACAGGCGGAGGCCTATTACCGCCGCCAGGAGGAAGTGGAGAAACTCCAGGCGTACATCCGGCGGTATCGTGCGGGGAACAGGGCCACCCAGGCAAAAAGCAGGGAGAAGCGTCTCGCTCGTCTCACGTCTACTCCGATCGAGCCACCGAAGGGTCAGCCGGTCATGCGTGTGGTCGCCCGCGCCGTGACGCCATCCGGGCGCACGGTAGTGAGATTGCAAGCCGTGATGAAGAGGTACGGCGAGGCGGACGTCTTCTCCGGGATCGACCTGGAGATCTATCGCGGGGAGCGCGTCGGCCTGGTGGGCGCCAACGGCACCGGTAAGACCACGCTCCTGAAGATGCTGGCCGGGCTGGAGCCGCCCTCCGCCGGCCGCGTGACGTCCGGGATAGGCCTTCGGGCGCGGTACTTTGCCCAGGAGTCCGCGACCGCGCTGCCGGACGATCACACTGTCCTGGACGAGATCCTCGACGGGCGCCCGGTGACGCCCGAGCAGGCGCGGACCTATCTGGGACGCTTCCTCTTTAGTGGAGAGGAAGTCTTCAAGCACGTAGGGATGCTGTCTGGCGGAGAACGCCAGCGCCTTAACCTGGCGAAGTTGCTGCTCGATCAGCCGAACTTCCTGCTGCTGGATGAGCCGACCAATCATCTGGATATTCCCTCGCGCGAGGCCCTGGAGGCGGCATTGCTGGAATTCCCCGGAACGCTCGTGATCGCCACGCATGACCGCTACCTCCTGGAGCGGCTGGCGACCCGAATGCTGACGGTGGAGAGTAGACGTCTCGTCGATTTCCATGGAACCTATGATGAAATGAAAGCAAAGCGGGCCCGTGACGCGCAGCGGGGCGGCAGGAAAGCTCGGGGCGCCGCGCGGGTCGGCGGGGATCGCTCCCGGGAACGCCCGCCGAAATCCCGGAGCCCGAAGTTCGAGGAAATTGCAGCGCAAATCGCCGCCGCCGAGCAGGAGTTGGCGGATGCCGGCAGGCTGATGGCTGATCCTGAACTGTACCGGGACGGCGAACGGACGAAGACGACACGCGCCCGCTACGACGATGCCCAACGCCGGCTGGAGGATCTTTACCAACTGTTGGCTTCGGTAGAGGCGGGTGATCGGTAGGCGGTTCCGCGACGGCGCGACCACGCGACGGCGGTTTTGTTGACACCCCCCAGGCCCAATGCTACAATGACCGGGTGCCTGCGCCGGGTTCCCGACAGGGACCCGGCGACTATGTCGAGTGGGGAACGATGACGCAGCCTGCCGAGGCGGTGGAACGCCTGAGGGCCGCGGAGTTCAGAGCCGTCGGGTCCAACCAGACGGCGAAGGCGATCGGCAAGGGACGCGCCGAGGTCGTGTTCGTGGCGAAGGACGCCGATCGTCGGGTTCTCGAGGGTGTACTGGCGGCCGCTCGCGATCGAGGTGTGGAAGTCGTCGAGGTTGGCTCGATGCGCGAGCTCGGCCGGGCCTGCGGGATCGCCGTAGGAGCCTCGGCCGCCGCCATCCTGTCATCAGCGTAGCATCAGCGGCAGCGAATCGAGGGGCGCCGCCCGTAGGCTCGAAGCCTTAACTCCTCGCGAATCGGGGCTCGCTCACCCTCGGGGTGACGCGGACTCTAGCATGCGCCGCAGGGCACCGACCTCCGGTGTCGCGTATGGCGCAGCAGCATCCGGCACAAGGCTCCGCGCATTGCGGTCACAGTGCGCAGAGGCTAACTGAAAAACGGCGATAACCCAGCGCCCACCGGCGGTGCGGAATCGCGCCATCCATCCCCTCAGGCCCGGCACGGACGGGTCATCGGGGATGGCGTGTGTCTGAGAAACGAATCTATTGGATCTGTTGAATCTGTACGGCACAACATGAGGGTCGGCATCATCGAGTTGTGTCGATAGATCCAACAGATTCAATGGATCCAATAGATCCAACAGATTGACCGGGAGGTAGAAATGCCGACAATCAATCAACTGGTCCGGTACGGCCGGCGGCAGGTGCGCGCTAAGACCAAGTCGCCGCATCTGGAGGGGAACCCGCAGAAACGGGGGGTCTGCATTCAGGTGCGGACGATGACGCCGAAAAAGCCGAACTCCGCCCTGCGGAAAATCGCCCGCGTGCGGTTGACGAACGGCGCCGAGGTGACGTCATACATCCCCGGCATCGGCCATAACCTGCAGGAACACTCCGTGGTGTTGATCCGCGGCGGCCGGGTACCGGATCTTCCGGGGATCCGCTATCACATCATCCGCGGGGCGATCGATTCGGCGGGTGTCGCAGAACGGCGACAGGGCCGCAGCAAGTACGGGGCCAAACGCCCCAAGTAGGGGCGTTGGAGAGTTGAAAAGTTGAAGAGTTGGAGAGTTAAGTCTACGCCCTGAAACTTTCCAACTGTCCAACTTTCCAACTGAACGACGCAGAACTGAAGTTCGAACGAAGAGGGAAGAGAGATGCCAAGGAAGGGCCAAGCACCACATCGTGAGGTTGGGCCGGAACCAGTGTACAACAGCGTGATCGTGCACCGGCTCATCAACAAGCTCATGGAGCGTGGCAAGAAGAGCCTGGCCGAGCACGTCGTGTACACGGCCTTCGACCAGATCAAGGAGCGCTCCGGCCAGGACCCGGTCAAGGTTCTGGACAAGGCGCTGCACAACGTCATGCCGGTGCTCGAGGTCCGGCCCCGGCGCGTGGGCGGGGCGACATATCAGGTGCCGATCGAAGTGCGGCCTGAGCGGCGGCTCTCGCTCGGACTACGCTGGCTGGTCGAGTATGCGCGGGCGCGAAAAGACAAGCGGACGATGATGGACAAGCTGATCGCCGAGGTCCTGGATGCCTCGGCCGGGCAGGGCGGTGCAGTGAAGAAGCGCGAGGATACGCACCGCATGGCTGAAGCGAACAAGGCGTTTGCGCATTACCGGTGGTAAGGCAGACTCGCAGGGAGCGGGCATGACGCAAGCCGTATCGCTCGACAAAATTCGGAACATCGGCATCGTCGCCCACATCGACGCGGGCAAGACGACGACGACCGAGCGCATCTTGTTCTACACGGGACGGGTGCACCGGATCGGCGAGGTGGACGAAGGCTCGGCGACGATGGACTGGATGGTGCAGGAACGCGAGCGGGGCATCACCATCACCTCCGCCGCCACCACCTGCGTCTGGCGCGACCATCGCATCAACATCATCGATACGCCCGGGCACGTCGACTTTACCGTCGAGGTGGAACGATCGTTGCGCGTCCTGGACGGCGCGGTCGTCGTCCTGAGCGCGGTTGAAGGCGTCCAGCCGCAGTCGGAGACAGTCTGGCGGCAGGCGGACCGCTATCGTGTCCCCCGCATCCTCTATGTCAATAAGATGGACCGCACGGGGGCGGACTTCCTCCGCACCGTCCGCATGGTCCGCGAGCGTCTCGGCGCGAATGCCGTACCCATTCAGCTGGCGGTCGGGGCTGAGGACAGCTTCCAGGGTATCGTCGACCTGATCCGCATGAAGTCCGTCCTCTACCTGGACGACCTGGGGACCCGTTCCGATGAGACCGAGATCCCCGCCGAGATGCGCGAACTGGCCGAACAGTGGCGCGAGAAGCTGATCGAGGCTGCGGCGGAGATGGACGACGACCTCACCGCGAAATACCTCGAGGGGCATACGCTCTCGGAAGCGGACATCAAGCGTGGGCTGCGGCTGGGGACGCTGTCCGCTAAACTGGTGCCGGTGCTGGCCGGATCGTCGTTCCGCAACAAGGGCGTGCAGCCGTTGCTGGATACCATCGTCGATTACCTGCCGTCCCCGGTGGACAAGCACGCTGTGGAAGGGCGCGATCCGTCCCGGCAGGGGGCAACGACGCAGCGCCGTCCTGATCCGAACGAACCCTTCGCCGCGCTCGCCTTCAAGATCGTCACAGACCCCTACGTCGGCAAGCTGACCTACTTCCGTGTGTACTCCGGAACCCTCGCCGCGGGGTCCTATGTCTACAATGCGAATAAAGGCAAGAAGGAACGGGTCAGCCGTGTCTTGCAGATGCATGCCAACCACCGGGAGGACATTCCGGAGGCCACCGCCGGCAACGTAGTCGCCGCCGTCGGCCTGCGCGACACGACGACCGGCGACACCCTGTGCGACGAGGACCATCCCATCATATTGGAATCGATGCAGTTCCCCGAACCGGTCATTGCCGTGGCCATCGAACCCAAGACGAAGGCCGACGAAGAGAAGCTCAGTTCCGCGCTGTCCAAGCTGGCCGAGGAAGACCCCACGTTCAAGGTCCGTTTCGACCAGGAAACTGGTCAGACCCTGATCGCCGGCATGGGCGAGTTGCACCTGGAGATCATTGTCGACCGCATGCTGCGGGAGTTCGGCGTGCAGGCCAACGTCGGCCGGCCGCAGGTCGCATACAAGGAAACCATTCGCCAGAGCGCGCAGGCCGAGGGGCGCTACATCCGGCAGACCGGCGGCCGGGGCCAGTATGGCCATGCCGAGATTGTTTTGGAGCCGTTGCCACGCGGGTCGGGCATCGAGTTCGAGGATGAGATCAGGGGCGGCGACATCCCCCGCGAGTTCATCCCGGCGATCGAGGCTGGGATCCGCGAGGCCGCAGAGAACGGGGTGCTGGCAGGGTACCCGGTTGTGGATTTCCGTGCTCGGCTCACCGACGGATCGTACCACGAGGTGGACAGTTCGGAGATCGCGTTCAAGATCGCCGGTTCGATGGCGTTCAAAGATGCCATGGCCCGGGCCAAGCCGGTCCTGCTCGAGCCGGTGATGAAGGTCGAGGTGCTGACTCCTGAGCAGTACATGGGCGACGTGATCGGCGATCTGAACGCGCGCCGGGGCCGCATCGAAAGCATCGAGCAGCAGGGGGCGATCCGCATCATCCGGGCGCTGGTCCCACTCGCCGAGATGTTTGGCTATGCCACCGCGCTGCGGTCGGCCACCCAGGGCCGGGCGACGTACACGATGGAGCCCTCGCGCTACGAAGAGGTCCCGACCAGCATCTCGGAGGATGTGCGCGCGAAGTCGAGCGTGGGAGCGCGAGCATGACTCTGGGGACGCAGAGGAAGATTCATAAGATTTGTGCACGTAGCGAAAAACCGCTCCCAGTCACGCTGGTTGCAAGGCCTGGACTAGCGGCTGGGTGGCTCCGGAGGGACTCATAAGATGAGCAGGCCGAAGTTTGAGCGGACGAAACCGCACTGCAACGTGGGGACGATCGGGCACGTGGACCACGGGAAGACGACGCTGACGGCGGCGATCACGCATACTCTGGCGGGGATCGGGGTGACGAAGCCGTACGGGTTCTGGGAGATCGACAACGCGCCGGAAGAGAAGGCGCGGGGGATCACGATCGCGATCAGCCACGTGGAGTACGAGAGTCCGAAGCGGCACTACGCGCACGTAGACTGCCCGGGGCACGCGGACTACATCAAGAACATGATCACGGGCGCGGCGCAGATGGATGGGGCGATCCTGGTGGTGAGTACGGCGGACGGGCCGATGCCGCCGACCCGGGAGCACATCCTGCTGGCGCGGAAGGTGAACGTGCCGTACATCGTGGTGTTTCTGAACAAGGTAGACATGGTGGATGACCCGGAGCTGCTGGAGCTGGTGGAGGTGGAAGTGCGGGATTTGCTGAGCCAGTACCAGTATCCGGGGGACAAGATCCCGGTGGTCCGGGGGAGTGCGTTGAAGGCGCTGGAGGCGCTGGAGGGGACGGGGGGCAAGGGGATTGCGCGGGGGAAGAACGAGTGGGTGGACAAGATCTGGGCGCTGGTGGATGCGGTGGACACGTACATCCCGACGCCGCAGCGGGAAGTGGACAAGCCGTTTCTGATGGCGGTAGAGGACATCTTCACGATCACGGGGCGGGGGACGGTGGCGACGGGGCGGGTGGAGCGCGGGAAGGTGAAGGTGGGGGAAGAGGTGGAGATCGTGGGGCTGCGGCCGCAGGCGAAGCGGACGGTGGTGACGGGGATCGAGATGTTCCGCAAGACGCTGGACGAGGCGGTGGCGGGGGACAACGTGGGCGTGCTGCTGCGGGGGGTGGAGAAAGAAGAGATCGAGCGGGGGATGGTGCTGGCGAAGCCGGGGAGTATCAAGCCGCACACGAAGTTCAAGGCGGAGGTGTACGTGCTGACCAAGGAAGAGGGAGGGCGGCACACGCCGTTCTTCACGGGGTACCGGCCGCAGTTTTACTTCCGGACGACGGACGTGACGGGAGACATCAAGCTGCCGGACGGGGTGGAGATGGTGATGCCGGGGGACAACATCACGATGGAGATTGCGTTGATCACGTCGGTGGCGCTGGAAGAGGGGCTGCGGTTTGCGATCCGGGAAGGCGGGCGGACGGTAGGGGCCGGCGCCGTCGCCAAGGTGATGGAGTAACTCGATGGCGCAGCGCATCCGCATCAAGCTCAAGGCGTTCGACCACAAGGTGCTGGACCAGTCCGCAGAACGCATCGTGGAGACGGTGCGCCGCACCGGTGCCCGCGTCGCGGGACCAGTCCCGTTGCCGACGGGGCGCAACCTGTTTTGTGTGATCCGCTCGCCGCACATCGATAAGGAATCCATGGAACACTTCGAGCTGCGGACGCACAAGCGGCTCATCGACATCCTCGAGCCGACACAGAAAACGGTAGATGCCTTGAGCCACCTCGACCTCCCGGCGGGTGTGGATATCGAGATCAAACTATGAAGTGCAGTGGAGTTGTGTAATGGTTGCCATCATCGGACGAAAAATCGGGATGACTCAACTGTTCGACGAAGCGGGGAACGTCGTGCCCGTGACGGTGGTCCAGGCCGGGCCATGCGTGGTGACCGAGGTCCGCACCTCCAAGCGGGATGGCTATGCGGCGGTGCAGCTGGGTTTTGAGCTGGCGCCCGAACGTAAAGTGACCAAGCCGATGAAGGGTGTGTTCGCTCGCGCGAAGACCGCGCCGCGCCGTTTGTTGCGGGAGTTCACCCCGGCCCCCGGGGAGACCTATGCGGTCGGCCAGGAGATCACCGTGGCAATGTTCGGGAGCGGCGATCCCGTGGACGTCATCGGGACCAGCCGGGGCCGGGGTTTTTCGGGCGGGATCAAGCGCCACAACTTCCGAGGACAACGGGACACCCATGGCGTCTCTCTGATGCACCGCGCCGTCGGCTCAATCGGTTCGTCGGATATGGGACGGGTTTGGCCCGGAAAGCGCATGCCGGGACGCTACGGCGGCGAGCGCGTGACCGTGAAGGGGCTGCGCGTGGTGAAGGTGGATCCCGGCCAGCACCTCCTCTTGGTGCGGGGTGCCATCCCAGGACCCCGGGGCAGCGTGGTCATGGTGCGCAAAGCGGCGGCCGCCACGGTGCGGGGCGTCAGGTGACCGAGATGCCGACGGCCCAGGTATTCGACGCAGAGGGGAAGGGCACGGGGACGGTGGAACTGCCGGCGGCGGTGTTTGGGATCAAGCCGCATGCCGCGGTCGTGCACGAGGTTCTAATCGCGCAACTTGCCAATCGTCGCGCGGGCACGGGCGCAACGAAAACGCGCGGCGAGGTTTCCGGCAGCACACGCAAGATCTGGCGACAGAAAGGTACCGGTCGCGCCCGGCACGGCAGCCGCAAGGCGCCGATCTTCGTCGGGGGCGGGATCACGTTCGGCCCCAGACCCCGCGACTACACTCAGAAGACGCCGCAAAAGGTGCGCCACCTCGCGGTCCGTTCGGCGCTCTCGGCCAAGGCTGCGGCCGGACAGATCGTCGTCATCGAGCCCCTGGCGCTGGAAGCGCCTCGCACCAAAGTTATCGCTGGGCTTCTCCGACAACTTCCCGCCGGCGGGAAGACCCTGATCATCACGCCGGTGCCGGATGCGGTCATGGTGCGATCGGCCTCGAACCTACCGGACGTCACCGTCCGGCCGGCGACGTCGCTGAGCGTCCACGATCTCCTCAGGGCCGAGCGTGTGGTCCTGACGAGGCCGGCGGTGGCGGCGCTGGTGGAGGTGTTTGGGCAATGACCGATCCGCGGGTGGTGATCCGCCGGCCCATCTTGACTGAGAAGAGCATGCGTGGGACCGAGGCCGGGAGGTACACGTTCGAAGTAACCGCCGCTGCCAACAAGCCGGCCATCAAAGACGCGGTGCAGCGTTTGTTCAACGTGCGGGTGATGAAGGTCAACACCATCACGATTCACGGACGGCAGCGGCGGCGGGGACAGCACTACATTCACACCAGCGGGTTCAAGAAAGCTGTGGTGACACTCGCGCCGGGCCAGAAGATTGACTTGGAAACGCTGACCTAGCGACAATCTATCCAAAGATTCCGAAGTCCGGTAGTTAGGGGGTTGGTGGACGTGGGATTGAAAAAGTTCAAGCCGGTCACGCCGGGACAGCGCTTTGCGACAGTGCCGACGTTTGATGAGATCACCAAAGAGAAGCCCGAGCGATCGCTGATCGAGCCGGTGCGAAAGACCGGCGGCCGCAACGCGCAGGGTAGAGTCACTGTGCGTCATCGGGGTGGTGGACACAAGCGGTACTACCGCGTCGTGGATTTCAAGCGCGACAAAGACGGCGTGCCGGCAAAGGTGGCGGCGATAGAGTACGATCCGAACCGGTCGGCGCGCCTGGCGCTGCTGCGCTACGCCGACGGCGAGAAGCGGTATATCCTCGCGCCGGAGGGCCTGGCTGTTGAAGATACGGTGCTGTCCGGACCGGACGCCGAGGTCCGTCCCGGCAACGCGATGCCGCTCCGCGGCATCCCTATCGGCACCATGATCCACAACATTGAAATGGCTCCCAAACGGGGTGGTCAGATGGTACGTGCGGCCGGCACCTCGGCACAGGTCATGGCCAAGGAAGGCGACTACGCCCATGTGCGGCTGCCGTCCGGCGAGGTGCGGCTGCTCCGTCTGGACTGCAGAGCCACGATCGGCCAGGTGAGCAACCTGGAGCACGACTCGGTCACGCTGGGGAAGGCCGGACGATCGCGCTGGTTGGGGATCCGTCCCGGGGTGCGTGGCGTGGCGATGGATCCGGCCAGCCACCCCCACGGCGGCGGCGAGGGCCGTTCGCCAATCGGCATGCCGGGTCCCGTCAGTCCTTGGGGGAAGCCGACGCTTGGTGCGAAGACGCGCAAGCCGAAGCCGAGCGATCGGTACATCGTCAAGAGGAGAAAATGACGCAGTCAGGCGGTCGCTTCGGCGATGTTCCGCCCCCGCGCGACGGCGCGACCGCTCGACCGCGACACTGCGAAGCGAGGTAGAGTATGGGACGATCTACGAAGAAAGGCCCGTTCGTGGATGAGCACCTGAGTAAGAAGATCCAGGAACTCAACCGCACCAGGGAGCGGCGCGTGATCAAGACGTGGTCGCGGCGGTCCACGATTACGCCGGAGATGGTGGGCCACACGATCGCCGTGTACGACGGCCGCAAGCACGTACCCATCTACGTAACGGAGCAGATGGTGGGCCACAAACTCGGCGAGTTCTCACCGACGCGTATCTTTAAGGGGCACGGAGCCGCAGGCGCGACCGCGGCCGCCGCGGCTGCAGCTGAGCGGACGACCGGCGTGACGCCCGCCGCCGCGCCGCCGACGGCGACACCGCCGGCGCCGACGGGATCGTGACGGGAGGCCCTGGATGGAAGCCAGAGCTGAAGCCAAATACCTGAGGCTCTCTCCGAGGAAGGTGCAGCTGGTCGTGCGGATGATCCGCGGGCGGCCCGTGAAGGAGGCGGAGGCACTGCTCCGCTTCGCTCCGTCTCGAGCAGCCCGGGCGGTGGGGAAAGTCTTGAAGTCGGCGGTCGCCAACGCCGAGAACAACTTGGAACTGGACCGTGACACGCTGAAGGTGTCGCGGGCGTACGTGGACGAGGGGCCGTCCACGAAGCGGGTGCAGGCCCGGGCCCGAGGCCGGGCCGACATCGTTACCAGGCGCAGTAGTCATGTCACTGTAATCGTCGCCGAGAGTGGGGGATAGTCTTGAGTCTCTCCCAGTCCTCCCAGTCTCCCCAGTCCAATGACCATGCAGGTAGACTGGGAAGACTGGGTAGGCCGGGAAGACTGGGTAGACTGGTGGAGGTGACTGCGTGGGGCAGAAGATCCATCCGATAGGTTTGCGTGTCGGGATCATCCGCGATTGGGAGTCACGGTGGTACGCCAAAAACATGGCCGTCCTCATCCAGGAGGATCTGGCTATTAGGACCCACATTAAGAAGAAGCTGTCGCGCGCCGGGATCTCCCGGGTGGAAATCGAGCGGTTCGGTACGCAATCCGGGGTCGGCGGCAAGCCTCAGGTGCGTGTGATCATCCATGCCGCGCGGCCCGGTATTATCATCGGACGCGGTGGGACCGGCATCGACGCCTTGAAGAAGGAGCTGGACGAGCTCACTGGTAAGCAGGTGCAGCTGAACGTGCAGGAGATCCGCCGGCCGGAACTCGAGGCGCTGCTGGTCGCCGAGAACGTGGCGCAGCAACTAGAGCGCCGAGTCGCGTACCGGCGTGCGATGAAGCAGGCGGTACAGCGCAGCCTCCGGGCAGGCGCAAAGGGTATCCGCATCGCCTGTGCCGGACGACTGGCCGGGTCAGAGATAGCCCGCTATGAGTGGTACCGTGACGGGCGGGTCCCGCTGCACACCCTGCGGGCTGACATCGACTTTGGGATCGCTGAGGCACTCACGACGTACGGCCGCATCGGCGTGAAGGTCTGGATCTATCGCGGGGAGATCCTGCCTGAGCGCCGGCCGGAGGTAGA
This sequence comes from Candidatus Segetimicrobium genomatis, assembly GCA_005882335.1. Taxonomy (GTDB): domain Bacteria; phylum Sysuimicrobiota; class Sysuimicrobiia; order Sysuimicrobiales; family Kaftiobacteriaceae; genus Telluricultor. Next base: position 29,011 of record VBAP01000026.1, on the reverse strand, counting down.
ACTTCGGCGGCCGCCCCGGCCGGCCGAGCCCGCGCCGGTGGGCG
>VBAP01000026.1:0-28949 GCA_005882335.1 Candidatus Segetimicrobium genomatis | reverse complement strand
TAGTCACCAGGAGAGACACCGATGTTGATGCCTAAGCACACCAAGTTCCGGAAGGCCCACCGCGGCCGGATGAAAGGACGGCCGTTGGCCGGCGCGACGATCGCGTTCGGGGAGTACGGCCTCCAGGCGCTGGAGCCCGCCTGGATCAAGAGCGCACAGATCGAGGCGGCGCGCCGCGCGATCACACGGTTCATCAAGCGGGGCGGGAAGTTGTGGATCCGGATCTTCCCGGACAAGCCCGTCACCAAGAAGCCGGCCGAAACCCGGATGGGCAGCGGGAAGGGCAACCCGGAGTTTTGGGTGGCGGTGGTGCGCCCGGGACGCATTCTGTTTGAGCTGGCCGGTGTCGACGAGGGCCATGCGAAAGCGGCGATGGCGCTCGCGGCGCACAAGCTGCCGATCAAGACGAAATTTGTGACGCGCGAGGAGGTCGTCGTCTAGTGCCCCTCCAGGCGCGCGAGCTACGGGAGCTAACCCCGGAGGAGTTACTGCGCAAGCTGGACGAGCTGCAGCGGGAACTGTTTACCATCCGGCTGCGGGTTGCCGGCCAGCAACCGAATACGACGAAGATCGGGGCGCTCCGGCGGGACGTCGCCCGCTTGAAGACGGTCCTGACGGAAAAGGGAGTTCGAGCGTGATGGACGAGCGGAGACAGCGTAAGACGCGCGTTGGCGTTGTCATCAGCGACAAGATGGACAAGACCGTGGTGGTGCGGGTCGAAACAACCCACCGGCATCCCATGTACGGGAAGACCCTCCGCCATGTGCGGAAGTTCAAGGCACACAACGTGCAGAATCAGGCGCGTCAGGGCGACAGGGTGCTGATCGAAGAGACGCGTCCGCTGAGTAAAGAGAAGCGCTGGCGTGTGGCACAGATCCTCGAGAAGGCGCGATGATCCAGACGTACACACGGCTGAAGGTCGCCGACAATACGGGGGCGCGGCAGCTCATGGTGATCCGCGTCCTCGGGGGCAGCACCCGCCGGTACGCGACGGTGGGCGACGTGGTCGTGTGCTCAGTCAAGCAGTCCATTCCAAACAGCGCGGTCAAGAAGGGGGAGGTGGTGCGGGCCGTGGTGGTGCGCACCGCGAAGCCCCTGCGCCGGACGGACGGCTCGTACATCCGTTTTGACGACAACGCGGCGGTGATCTTGACGGACCAGCTCAATCCGCGCGGAACGCGTATCTTCGGCCCGGTGGCGCGCGAACTCCGGGAGAAACAGTTCATGAAGATCATTTCACTCGCACCAGAGGTGCTCTAAACTGTGTCTTCCAGGTCTCCCAAGTTTCCAGGTCTCAAGACCTGGCTGACCCGGACGTTGTGAGACCCGGAAGACCCGGTAGACACGGTAGACCTGGCAGACAGGCTGGAAGAGGGGACCGTCATGGCAGTCACTATCGAACGAGAACGGATTCACATCAAGAAAGGCGACATGGTTGAAGTCATGGGCGGCCGGCAGCGGGGCAAACGCGGCAAGGTGCTCAAAGTGCTGCCTAAGCACGGCACGGTCATTATTGAGGGCGTGAACGTCGTCAAGCGACACACCAAGCCGACCCAGAAGATGCCGCAGGGCGGGATCGTGGAGAAAGAAGCGCCGGTCTACGGCAGCCGGGTGATGATGGTATGCCCGAAGTGCGGCCGGGCGGCCCGAGTCGGCCACGGCTACCTCGCGGATGGGACGAAGGTTCGAGTCTGCAAGCGGTGCGGGGAGCAAATCGAAAAATGACGGAAGCGCGGAAACGTGGAAACGCGGAAACGAAGAAAGGCAAGGGTGCGCAAGCGCCTGCGCCCAAGCCTGAGCAGCCGAAGGGCGATCGCGCAGCGAAGCCACAGAAGCCCGAGGTGAAAACCGCCGCTCGCAAAGCGCCTGCTCCGGAGGGCAAAGGGCCGGTTCCGGAAGTAAAAGCGCCCAGCCCTGAACGAAAGGGGCCGGCTCCGGAACGAAAGGCGCCGGCCGCGGTACCGGCAGAGCAGACGGCGGAGGCGCCAGCCAGAGCGCCGGCCAGGCTGAAGGAGCAGTATCGCAAGGAGACCGTCCCGCGCCTGCGAGAACGGTTCCGCTACCGGAACGTGATGGAAGTGCCGAGGCTGGAGAAGGTCGTCATCAACGTGCGCGTGGGCGACGCCACCACGGACTCGCGGTTCCTGGATAAGGCCGTAGAGGAGCTGACGGTGATCGCTGGGCAGCGACCGGTGATTCCGCGGGCGAAGAAGTCGATCGCAGCTTTCAAGCTGCGCCAGGGGATCCCGATCGCGGCGAAGGTCACCCTGCGCGGGGACCGGATGTACCAGTTCGTCGACAAACTGTTCAACATCGCCTTGCCGCGCATCAAAGACTTCAAAGGGATCTCCGAGCGGCAGTTCGATGGGCGCGGCAATCTGAACATCGGCGTCCGCGAGCAACTCATCTTCCCGGAGATTGATTACGACAAGGTTGAGAAGGTGCGGGGAATGGACATCACCCTGGTCACCACAGCGCAGACGGATGAGGAGGCCAGGGAACTGCTGCGGTTGTTGGGGCTGCCCCTTCGGGAAGCGGGAGCCGTGGCAACGTAACCGACGTCTACCATGTCTCCCGGGACTACCATGTCCCGGAAGGACTCGCAAGATCTGAGACCTGGTAGACGTGGACGACCTGGTAGACTTGGTAGACGCAGTTTAGGGGGTCTAAAGAGTGGCCAAGAAATCGATGCTCGAAAAGTGGAAGCGGGTACCCAAGTTCAAGGTGCGTAAGTACTCGCGCTGTCTGCGCTGCGGCCGGCCTCGCGCGGTGTTCCGGAAGTTCGGTTTATGCCGGATCTGCCTGCGAGAGCTGGCGCACCGGGGCGAGATCCCCGGCGTAGTCAAGGCGAGCTGGTAACGCTAACTACCGGGAACGGGGGAACGCGGGAACTGGGCAACGCGGAACTGAACGGGTGTTGGGGGAACAGCTATTGTTCCCGCGATCCCGCCATCCCGCGTTCCCGTACGTAGGAGGTTACAGTCGTGGGAGTCATCACTGACCCAATTTCTGACATGCTCACGCGGATTCGCAACGGCATCCGCGCCCGGCACGACTATGTCGACATCCCAGCCAGCCGGCTGAAGATGGAGATTGCGCGCATCCTGAAAGACGAGGGGTTCGTTGCAGACTGGCATCGCATCGACCGCGGTCCGCAGGGGGTGCTGCGCGTCACTCTGAAGTATGGTCCCCGCAAGGAGGCCGTCCTGTCGGGGCTCACGCGGGTGAGCCGGCCGGGGCTGAGACTGTACACAGGCCGCGCCGAAATCCCGCGGGTGCGGGGCGGGATGGGGGTCGTTATCCTGACCACCTCGCGTGGGGTAATGACGGACCGCCAGGCGCGGCGGCTTGGGGTTGGTGGAGAGGTTATTTGTTATGTCTGGTAATCGCGCGGTCGCGCGGTCGCGCGGCCGCGAGGAGATTTCACGATGTCGCGGGTAGGCAGAGCGCCCATTGCGATTCCCAAGGGCGTGGAAGTCACGGTAACCGGGCGCACCGTCGAGGTGAAGGGGCCGAAGGGCCACCTGGTCCGCGAGTGCCATCCGGACATGACCGTCCAGGTGCAGGATGGCACCGTGGTCGTGAGCCGCCCCACCGATTTGGAGCATCATCGCGCGCTGCACGGGCTGACGCGCGCCCTACTGGCCAACATGGTTCGGGGCGTCGTTGAGGGTTACAAAGTGGAACTGGAGATCGTCGGCGTGGGGTACCGCGCCGCCAAGCAGGGCAACGTCCTTGCGCTACAGGTCGGGTACTCGCACCCGGTCAACGTGGCGCCGCCCAGCGGCATCCAGTTTGACCTTCCCCTGCCGACCCGGGTCGTGGTCAGCGGAATCGACAAAGAACTCGTCGGCCAGGTAGCGGCCCGGATTCGCGCCATTCGGCCGCCCGATTCTTACAAGGGCAAGGGAATTCGTTACCAGGATGAGCAGATCAAGCTCAAGCCCGGCAAGGCCGGACGCACCATCGGTGGGAAGGTATAGCATAGATGCTCAAGCGATCTGATCGCAACGTGCTCCGGCTGCAGCGCCACGCCCGGCTGCGGAAGACGATGGCAGGGACGCCGGAGCGTCCACGGCTGTCAGTCTTCCGGAGCCTGAAGCATATGTATGCGCAGATTGTCGACGATAGCCGCGGGGTGACGCTGGCGGCGGCGTCGACGCTGGATCCGGAGCTGCGTCCCCAAGTGCAAGGCAAAAAGAAGGCTGAGGCAGGCGATCTGGTCGGCCAGCTCATCGCGCGGCGTGCGCTGGAAAAAGGCATCAAGAAAGTGGTGTTTGACCGGGGTGGCTACAAATACCACGGTCGCATCAAGGCTCTTGCCGATGGTGCGAGAAAAGCCGGCCTTGAATTCTAGTCTCCCCGGTCTTCCCAGTCCTCCCAGTCTACCTGATCTCAATGATGGGGATGGGGTAGACTGAGAAGACTGAGAAGACTGATCAGTGGAGGAACTGAATGCCAATCAAGAAAATTGACCCCACGTCTGTGAACCTCACCGTCGAAAAGGCCGTCTGGATCAACCGGGTCGCGAAGGTGACGAAGGGCGCGAAACGATTCAACTTCGCGGCGCTGGTTGTTGTCGGCGACGAGCAGGGACACGCGGGCGTGGGGCTGGGGAAGGCCGCCGAAGTGCCGGACGCCATCCGCAAGGCGGTCGAGGATGCGAAAAAGCAGCTGATTGAGGTCCCGCTGCGGAAGACCACGATTCCTCACGAGGTCATTGGGTACTTCAGCGCGTCGAAAGTCCTGCTGCGCCCGGCGTCTGAAGGCACGGGCGTCATCGCCGGCGGATCAGTCCGCGCAGTGCTCGAGGCGGCGGGGATCAGAGACATCCTGACCAAGTCCCTGGGCTCGCGGAATCCGATCAACCAGGCCCGGGCCACGCTGGCGGCGCTGCTGGATCTGCGCCAGCCAGAGGACGTCGCCAAGACCAGGGGCCGGCCGGTAGAGGAGATAGCAGGTGCGCGACGCTCTTGAACGACCGACGCTGGATCATGGATCCGGGGCGATGGACACGATAGATCGAAAGACGAGGCAACGATCGTGCTGAAAATCGATTCGCTCAAGCCTGCTCGAGGGTCGCGCCGTCGGCGCCGGCGCGTCGGCCGAGGCCTGGGTTCGGGTCGCGGCGCCTACAGCGGCCGCGGGCGGAAAGGTCAGGCCGCCCGTTCCGGAGGGGGCAAGCGTCCGGGGTTTGAAGGCGGCCAGACCATTCTGACCAAGCGGCTGCCCTTCCGGCGAGGAGTGCGCGCCGGCGGCGTCAGCCATGCGGGCGGGCTCCCCCGGGTGAAATACGCCCCTGTGAACTTGGAAGCCCTGAACCAGTTTCCCGCCGACAGCGAGGTGACGCCGCGTCAGCTGCGCGCGGCTCGTCTCATCAGGCGCGGGCCGGTGAAAATCTTGGGGACGGGCACGCTGGACCGCCCCCTGACGATCAAGGCGCATGCGTTCAGCAAGACTGCGATGACGGCGATCGAGAAAGCGGGCGGTCGCGCCGAGGTGATCCAGGATGCTGGCCGGACTGATTAACGCGCTCCGCATCGCGGACCTGCGCCGCCGCGTGCTCTTTACGGCGGCCATGCTGGTTTTGTACCGGCTGGGCGCACACCTGCCTGTCCCCGGCGTGAATGTGGCGGCCCTGGAGCGACTGTTCCGGCAGCAAGGCAGCGTCTTCAACTTCTTGGATCTGTTCGTGGGCGGCGCGTTCAGCCGGTTCGCCATCTTCGCCCTGGGTGTCTTCCCCTACATCACCGCGTCCATCATCATGAGCCTGTTGCAGGTAGTCTTTCCGAGCCTGAAAGAGCTGGCCCAGGAAGAGGGCGAGGCTGGCCGGCGCAAGATCGGCATGTACACGCGGTACTTGACCGTAGCGCTGGCCGTTCTGCAAGGCGCCGGGCAGACCGTCCTGATCCGTAACTTGGGCGCGCTGCCCGACGCGCGGCCGCTGACGATGGGAATGATTGTCATCACGCTGACCGCCGGGACGATGCTCTTGACCTGGCTGGGCGAGATCATGACCGAGTACGGCGTCGGCAACGGCGTCTCGCTGATCATCTTTGGCGGCATCGTCGCGCGGCTGCCCAGCCAGACCACGCAGACCCTGCGGCTGCTCAATGTGGGCGAGGTACAGTGGTGGCAGTTCCTGCTCGACGTAGGGGTCGTCCTGCTCAGTATCGTGGCCGTGGTGCTGGTGACCCAGGCCGTGCGAAAGATTCCTGTGCAGTATGCGAAGCGCGTGGTGGGCCGGCGCGTCTACGGCGGGCAGAGTACGCACCTCCCGCTGCGGCTGATCCAGGCCGGCGTCATCCCGATCATCTTTGCGGTGTCGGTGCTGCAGTTTCCCGGAACGATCGCCCAGTTCATGCAATATGAGCCGCTCAATCGTATCGGTCGGATGATTTTGCCCGGTATCGGTCAGCCGCTGGGAGATCTGCTCTACGCGGTGCTGATCATTGTGTTTACATTTTTCTATACTGCGGTCAGCTTCGATCCCAACGACGTGTCAGAGAATATCAAGAAGTACGGGGGGTTCATTCCGGGCATCCGGCCCGGGCGGCCGACCACTGAGTACCTGACCCGTGTTGTAGACCGGCTGACGATGGTTGGCGCGCTCGTGCTGGCGGGCATCGCGGTTCTGCCGATCTACCTGGCCCGCGGCACCGGTGTCCTCACCTTCTATCTGGCCGGAACGTCGTTGCTGATCGTGGTGGGCGTGGCCCTGGAGACCATGAAGCAGATCGAAGCCTATGTCCTGATGCGCCACTATGAAGGATTCATGAGGTAGATGAACCTCATCTTTCTCGGACCGCCAGGCGCGGGCAAGGGGACGCAGGCGCAACTGCTCCAGCAGCGCGAAGGCATCCCACAGGTCAGTACCGGCGACATACTGCGCGCGGCGATGGCGGCGAAGACCCCGCTTGGGCAGGAAGCCGCACTGTACGTGGATCGGGGCGAGCTGGTCCCTGACGACGTGATGATCGGTATCATCAACGACCGGCTCAACCAGCATGATGCGCAGCGCGGCTTTGTGCTGGACGGATTTCCGCGTACCCTGGGACAGGCTCGCGCACTGGACCGGGTGCTGGGGGCGACTGGACGCCGTATCGATCTGGTATTGTACTTTGACGTCGCCGATGATGTGATTATCCGCCGCCTGACGGGCCGGCGGGTGTGCCGGTCGGCCGCGCACATCTATCACGTGGAGTCGAGCCCGCCCAGGATGTTGGGTCGGTGTGACATCGACGGCAGCGAGTTGTTTCAGCGGGAAGACGACCGGGAAGAGACGGTGCGGCGGCGCCTCGAAGTGTATCATCGAGAAACCGAGCCGCTGGTGGACTTCTACCGTCGCCGTGGGCTGTTTGAGCCTGTCCGCAACGGCGACATTGAGAGCGTATACCGTCAGCTGGCCGAGATCATCAAGACGCGGGCGGGCTCGCGGTAGCAAGATGCACAGGCCAGTACGGAAGGCAATGACGACGCGCACAGCGACGGTCATTTTAAAGACTCCGGCCGAGATCGAGCAGATGCGGCGCGCCGGCGTGCTGGCCGCGGAGGCCCTGCGCGAGGTCGTGCGGGCGGTGCGGCCGGGTGTAACCGGGACCCAGTTGAATGCGATCGCGGAGCGATACATCCGCGCGCGCGGCGGGACGCCATCGTTCTTGGGGTACCGTGGATTTCCGGCCAGCATCTGCATCTCGGTGAACGACGAAGTGGTGCACGGCATCCCAGACGGCATGCCGCTGCCAGACGGCGCTCTGGTGTCTCTCGACCTGGGCGCCGTGGTGGGCGGGTTCCACGGCGATGTGGCCGTCACCGTGCCGGTAGGCCAGGTCGAGCCCCGCCTGCACCGGCTGGTGGCGGTGACTCGGGAGGCGTTGTACCGCGCGATCGAAGTGGCCCGGCCGGGCAAGCGGCTGGGAGACGTCGGGGTAGCCGTCCAGCTCTCGGTGGTCCGAGACTTCGCCGGCCACGGCATCGGGCGATCGCTGCACGAGGAGCCGCAGATCCCGAACTTCGGAGAGCCAGGGACGGGGACCGTGTTGCGGGATGGCATGACGCTGGCGATCGAGCCGATGGTAAACCTCGGCAGCTATGAAGTGGTGATGGACGGGGACGGGTGGACGGTGCGTACGAAGGATGGCCAACCCTCGGCGCACTGCGAGCACACGGTCGCCGTCACCGCAGATGGAGCGATGGTCCTGACGACCATCCCCGACGGCGTCATCTGACGTCCCGCCGCCCCGGATCGAGGGAGGCGGGCCGCCGGTGGACGGGGAAGCGCCTCCGCCGTATAATCTTGGAGGTTACCCCGCAGACTTCTCCTGCGAGTCTACGGGGGGCTATTGTTCCTGAGGACGTTTTCCGGCCGCGGCCGGGGTGAGGGATGCCGAAGAAGGACGCGATCGAAGTTGAAGGGACGGTTGTACAGGTGTTGCCCAATGCGATGTTCAGGGTCGAGTTGCCCAGCGGCCACCGGGTGCTGGCGCATATCTCTGGGAAGATGCGGATCAACTTCATCCGGATTCTGCCCGGTGACCGGGTGAAAGTGGAACTCTCGGCCTATGATCCGACGCGCGGGCGGATCACGTACCGATACCGATAGAATGGGAACGCGGGAACAGGGGAACGCGGGAACGCGAATAGACGGGAAATGAGGATACGGGAATGAAGGTTCGAGCATCCGTGAAAGTCAGATGCGAAAAGTGCAAGGTCATCAAGCGCGGGCGGCGGGTGTATATCATCTGCGAGAACCCGAAGCATAAGCAGAAGCAAGGATGAAACCAGTAACCAGTAGGCAGTAGCCAGTATGCAGTAAGGTGCAACACTGTGGAGACTGGCTACTGGTTACTGGCGACTGGCTACTTCTAGCGCAGCGGAGGGGTATGGTATGGCTCGTATCTCGGGAGTAGACCTGCCTCGGGACAAGCGAGTTGAAGTCGCGCTCACGTATATCTTCGGCGTTGGGCTGAGCCGGGCGCGGCAGGCCCTGGCGGCCGCCGGCGTCAATCCGGATACCCGGGTTCGCAACCTGACAGAGGAAGAGGTGACGCGGCTGCGTGACTATATCGACCGTAACTACAAGGTCGAGGGAGATTTGCGCCGCGATATCTCCCTGGATATCCGCCGTTTGATAGAGATTGGATCATACCGGGGGCTGCGCCACAAGAAGAATCTGCCGGTGCGCGGCCAGCGCACCCGGACCAACGCGCGCACTCGGAAAGGTCCAAAGAGGACCGTGGGGTCTGGGAAGCGGCGGTTGGAGAAAAGATAAACGCAGAACACAGAACGCAGCGGCATGATTTCTGCCACCCGCGTTCTGCCGGCTGCGTTCTACTTCGATGAGGGAGTGACAGATGGCCAAGGGCAAGGGGCGCAAGAAGGAACGGCGGAATGTGCCCACGGGCGTGGCGCACATTCAGTCGACGTTTAACAATACCATCGTGACGATCACCGATCCCCAGGGCAACGTGCTGGCGTGGTCCAGCGCCGGGGCCACGGGATTGAAGGGATCCCGCAAGGGGACACCCTTTGCGGCCGGGCTGGCGGCGGAAGCGGCGGCCCGCAAGGCCATCGAGCACGGCGTCAAACAGGTCGAGGTGTACGTGAAGGGGCCGGGCGCCGGCCGTGAGGCGGCCATCCGATCCCTCCAGGCGGCGGGGCTAGAGGTCAACCTCATCCGCGACGTCACCCCGATTCCCCACAACGGGTGCAGGCCACCGAAACGACGGAGGGTCTAGTTGTCCATTGCGTCTGTTGCGTCTCCGGCCCCGCAAACACAAGTAGACGCGATAAACGTAAGAGGCGCGACAGACGTGGGAGGTTTGAATGGGAAGATACACAGGACCGGTTTGTAGGTTGTGCCGCCGCGAGGGTATGAAGCTTTACCTCAAGGGCGAGAAGTGTTACACGGAAAAGTGTCCCGTGCACAAGCGGCCCGTGCCGCCGGGGATGCATGCGAAGAGCCGGCGCAAGCCCTCGGAGTTCAGCGTCCGCCTGCGGGAAAAGCAAAAGCTCCGCCGCATCTACGGGGTGCTGGAAACGCAGTTCAAAACGTACTTCCGGCAGGCGGCGAAGGCAAAGGGTGTCACCGGCGTGCGTCTGCTGCAGCTACTGGAGACGCGACTGGATAATGTCGTGTACCGCCTCGGTTTCGCCACGTCGCGCAAGGAAGCGCGGCAAATGGTGCTGCACGGCCACGTTGGCATCAATGGCCGCAAGGTGACGATTCCTTCGTTTCAGGTGAAACCGGGTCTGGTGATTGCGCCGACGCCGCGGGGCCGTGATCATCCCCGGGTGAAGGAACTGGCCCAAACCGGGCTCAGGACGCTTCCCAGCTGGCTGGAGTTCAACTCCACCGCGCTGGAAGGGCGCGTCCTGGCGTTGCCGGCGCGGGAAGAGATCGACGTGCCGGTTGCGGAGCAATTGATCGTAGAATACTACTCGCGGTAAGGACAATCTATTGAATCTGCTGGATCTCTTGGATCCATTGGATCCAGGACAAACGGTCAGTGGACGTAGTGGGTGATCCAATAGATTCATGGATTCATAGCCTTTTAGGAGGTTCGAGATGAGCATTGCCACGATATGGGAAGCTCCGAAGACGAAGATCGAGTACGCGGAATTATCTGAAACCTACGGGAAGTTCATTGTTGAACCGCTGGATCGAGGATTCGGCGTCACCCTCGGCAACGCACTGCGCCGGGTGCTGCTGTCTGCGATCGCGGGTGCGGCAGTGACCTCGGTAAAGATCGAAGGGGTGCTGCACGAGTTCTCGACGATTTCCGGTGTGGTAGAGGATGTCACGCAGATCGTCCTCAATCTCAAGGAGCTGACGTTGCGGCTCCACACGGACAAGCCGAAACTCCTGCGCCTGGACGTCAAGGGGAAGCGCGACGTTGTCGCCGGGGATGTTCAGCAGGACGCCGAGGTCGACGTCCTCAACCCCGAGCTGCACCTCGCTACGCTGGACCGCAAAGACGCGCGGCTGGCCATGGAACTGGTCGTCGAACGTGGCAAGGGATACGTGCCGGCGGAGAAGCATCGCAAGAGCGAGCACGTAATTGGCGTCATTCCGGTGGACTCCATCTTCACCCCTATCCAGAAAGTCAACTACGTCGTCGAGGATACCCGCGCCGGGCAGTCCGAGGCCGACCGGTTGGTGCTGGAGGTATGGACCGACGGTTCTGTGCGTCCAGAGGAGGCGGTGCAGGAGGGAGCGCGGGTGCTCATTGACCAGTTCAAACTGTTCGCCGGCATGGGGCAAGAGGGGGAAGTGGCCGCCGGGTTGGAACAGGGCGCCGACGCGCAGATGGCCAAGCTCTACGCCATGCCGATCGAGGAACTGGAGCTGTCGGTGCGACCGTACAACTGCTTGAAGCGCGCGGGCATCAACACGGTGGGCGATCTGATCCAGCGCACGGAAGAGGAGATCGTCGCCGTCAAGAACTTCGGACGGAAGTCCCTGGATGAAGTGCGCGAGAAGCTCACCGCGTTGGGACTGTCCCTGAAGAAAAAGGAAGGCGAAGGTTAGGAGTGCAGGGCAATGCTGGGAGCGGCGACACGCAAACTGAATCGAGACACCGGCGAGCGGAAGGCACTCTTCCGCGACCTGGTGGGCGCCCTGATTCTGCATGGCCGCGTGGAGACGACCGTGGCCCGGGCGAAGGAGACGAAGAAGATCACCGACGGGCTGGTGGATCTGGCGCTACGCGGCGACCTCCACTCCCAGCGGCAGGTGCGCCGGCTGTTGACCGATGACCGGATCGTCCACCGGTTGTTCGCCGAGGTGGCGCCAAAGTTTCAGAAAGGCCGCGGGGGATACACTCGGATCGTGCGGACGCGGGCGCGCCGGGGCGATGCCGCGGAGATGGCCCTCGTCGAACTACTCTGACGATCTACGCAATCTTCGCAATCTACGCAATCCGAAGATCCAATCGGGGGCAGGCTCAATTCTCTGGCGCCTGCCTCTTGTCTTTAGATATCGCAGATCGGGCAGATCGCGTAGATTCGCATTGACATGCCGCCCCTGATCGAAACTCGCAACCTGCGGCACGTGTACCATGCCGGCACCGCCGACGCGGTCATGGCCCTGGACGGCATCTCCCTCACCGTTGACCGGGGAGAGTTTGTGGCCATCGTGGGCGGGAACGGATCGGGCAAATCTACCCTCGCCAAGCATCTGAACGCCCTGCTGCTGCCAACGGAAGGTGAGGTGTTCGTCGACGGCATGAACACCCGCGACCGCGGCGCGCTGTGGGAGATCCGTCAGCGCGTCGGCATGATCTTCCAGAACCCCGACAACCAACTGGTCGCGACCGTCGTCGAAGAAGATGTTGCCTTCGGTCCTGAGAACCTCGGGCTGCCGGCTGCGGAGATCGTGGCGCGCGTCGACGAAGCCCTGCGCGTCGTGGAGATGGCGGAGTACCGCCAACACGAGCCGCACCTGCTCTCCGGCGGCCAGAAACAGCGCGTTGCCATCGCCGGGATCCTCGCGATGCGGCCTCAGTGTCTGCTGTTGGACGAAGCCACTACCATGTTGGATCCTCAGGGCCAGCGCGAAGTCATGGAGACGATCCAGCGCCTCAACCGCGATGGCGTGACCGTCATTCACATCACGCACGCAATGGAAGAAGCCGTGCAGTGTCCCCGCGTGATCGTGCTGGCGGACGGTCGAGTCGCGTTGGATGGTCCGCCGGCCGAGGTGTTCTCGCGAGTCGAGGAGTTGGAGCGGTTCCGGCTGGTCCTTCCGCCCATCCCCGCACTGGCCCACCGCCTGCGACGCGACGGCCTGCCGATTCCGGAGGGGATTCTCCACGTGGAAGAGCTGGCGGGCGCCCTCACCCGCCTGGTGGCGGAGGGTGCGGGCCGGGGGAGGGCAGGCGATGGCACTCATTGAGTGCCGCAACCTTACCCACGTATATCTGAAGGGTACACCCCTGGAAGCAGTGGCCCTCCAAGATGTGACGCTGTCCGTCGAGGCCGGCGAGTTCGTCGGCATTATCGGGCCGACAGGATCAGGGAAGTCGACACTCATCCAGCACTTTAATGCCCTGCTGCGGCCCACCGGAGGCGCTCTGCGCGTTGCCGGTATCGACCTGGCCAACCCGCGCGCAGACGTGAAGAACCTCCGCCAGCAAGTGGGCTTGGTCTTCCAATACCCTGAGCATCAACTCTTCGAGGAGACCGTGTACGATGACGTCGCCTATGGCCCGCGCAACCTGAGGTTGAATGAGAATGAGGTCGGCGAACGTGTCGCCGAATCGTTGGCACTGGTTGGCGTTGACCCAAACCGCTTCGGGCGGCGGTCCCCGTTTTCGCTGTCGGGCGGGGAGATGCGTCGCGTGGCAATCGCCGGCGTTTTGGCGATGCGCCCGCGGGTCCTCGTGCTGGACGAGCCGGCCGCGGGCCTGGATCCGAAGGGCAAAGAGGAGATCCTCGGCCAGATCCGCGCGCTGCATCAGGCCCAGGGGCTGACTGTCCTGCTTGTGACCCACAGCATGGACGAGGCGGCCCAACTGGTGCGGCGCCTCGTCGTCCTCGCCCGGGGCCGGGTCGTCATGGACGGGCCGGTGCGGGAGATCTTCCGCCGCGCCCAGGACCTGGCGGTGCTGGGGCTGGGGATCCCGGCCATTGCCGAGCTGATGCTGCGTCTGCGGGGTTCGGGGCTGCCGGTCAGCCCCGACACCTTGACGGTGGACGAGGCAAGGGTCGCGATCCGGGAGGCGCTGCGATGGAACTGACCCGCTATGTGACCATCGGGCAGTATATCCCGCGAGAGTCGCCGGTCCACCGTCTGGATCCGCGCAGCAAGATCGCCGCCGTCACGGTGCTGACCGTCGCAGTCTTCGTGGTCCGCGACTTCAGCGGCTACGGGCTCCTCACGCTGTTCCTGCTCGGCGTTGTCCTGGCCTCGCAGATTCCCCTCGGCTACCTTCTGCGTGGATTGCGGCCTGTTCTGTTCTTGCTGCTCATGACGTTGGTGCTCAATGTATTCTTCAGCGGGATCCAGGGTGGCACGGTCTTATTCCAGCTCGGCCCTGTGGTGGCGACCCGGGAGGCGGTGTTGCGGGCCGTGTTCATTGGCTACCGGCTGGTGGCGCTGGTGCTGGTGACCTCGCTGCTGACGTTTACCACCTCGCCGGTGCAACTCACCGATGGGATCGAGCGGATCCTGCGACCATTCCGGCGCCTGGGAGTCCCTGCGCACGAACTGGCGATGATGATGACCATCGCCCTGCGCTTCATCCCCACCCTGCTGGAGGAGACGGAAAAGATCATGAAGGCGCAGATGGCCAGGGGAGCGGAATTTGAGCATGGCAATATCCTGCGGCGGGCGCGCGCACTCGTTCCGGTGCTGGTGCCGCTGTTTGTGAGCGCCTTTCGTAGGGCCGACGAACTGGCCCTGGCCATGGAGGCGCGCTGCTACCGCGGCGGCGAGCACCGCACGCGGATGAAAGAACTGCGTCTTGCCCCCCGCGACGCCGTGGCGCTCGCGCTCACCATTGCGGCCTCGTTCGTGTTTACGATCCCGTACCCGACTTGGCAGGCTTTGTTACGCTAACTGACGGGAACGCGAAATCGAGGGAGCGCGCGGGAACCCCCCACATCTGGCTTCGCCGGCTCGGGGCGGAGCGCAAAGACTTCCAGCATTGGTGTGTCGCGTTCCCGGGGCCGTTAGGGTGACCGTGCGCAACATAAAACTCATCATCGAGTACGATGGAACCCCTTTCAGCGGCTGGCAGCGTCTGAAGGGCCGCCCGTCGGTGCAGGCTGAACTCGAGCGGGCGGTGCTGAAGGTCACCGGGGAACGGCTGACCGTGATCGGCGCCGGCCGCACTGACGCCGGCGTGCATGCCTTGGGTCAGGTCGGCAATTGCGCCACCGAGAGCCGCATAGCTGCCGGCCGGTTCCCTGCGGCACTAAATGCGTACCTGCCTCCCTCGATTCGTGTGCTCGCGGCCGACGAGGTTGATCCTGATTTTCACGCCCGGTATGCTGCGATCGGCCGTACCTACCGGTACGCCGTCTTGAACCGTCCCGCGCCGTCGGCGATCCTGCGGAATCATGCCTATCATGTCCCGTATCCCCTGGGGGTCCAGAGCATGGTTGCCGGGGCGTCGGCGCTGGAAGGGACGCACGCGTTTGACGCCTTCCGGGGCGTCGGGTCGTATGAGCGCACGACCATCTGCACGCTGCGGAGAGCCGGCATCGCGCAAAGCGGGGACATGGTGATCTTTACGTTCGAGGCGGACCGCTTTCTCCGCCACATGGTGCGGATGGTCGTCGGCACACTGTTGAAGGTCGGGGCCGGGAAGCTGGTCCCCGAGGCCGTATCCGAGATCCTTGCTGGAGAAGACAACAGGCGCGCCGGTCCGACGGCGCCTGCGCATGGGTTATACCTCGTTCGGGTCATCTATGGCGGGCAGGTGTAGGTTGTGGAGGTTGTGTTGATTGTGTAGATTGGTGGCTGTGGGGCCCGTAGCTCAAGGGCAGAGCAGCGCCCTCATAAGGCGTTGGTTCCTGGTTCGAATCCAGGCGGGCCCACCATGCCTGCTACTAGACAACTCTCTCGAACGTACTCAGAACTTCGGCGGCCGTGACTCCAGCGGGGTATCTGCCGGTTCGTGATCCTGACCGTTTGGCGAAGGCGCGCTGAACTGTGCGGCGATGCGGGCCGAGATCCGCTGCACCAGATCGCGATGCTCCGCCCGGCGGTGCCCAGATCGGAGGGGGCGCATCGCTCCGGTCTGCCGCCGCATGATGCGCAGGAACGCGTCGACCACCTCGGGATCGAATTGCGTGCCCGCTCCGCGCTGAATCTCCTCGATCGCCCGCAGCGGGCTCATGGCCCGCCGGTACGACCGGTCCGAGATCATCGCCTCGTACGCGTCCGCGACAAAGACGACGCGGGCCGCAATCGGTATCTCGTTGCCTGCCAGCCCGTCCGGATATCCGGTCCCGTCCCACCGCTCGTGGCTATGCCGGATAGCTAGCTTCGCAGACTCTGGAATGGGAACCGGTGCCAGTATCTCATAGCCCATGATAGAGTGGCGCCGCATGACTTCCCACTCCTCAGGACTGAGTTTCCCGTTCTTGCTGAGGATTTCATCGCGTATGCCGATCTTTCCGACGTCGTGCAATAGCGCCACCACCTGGACCTCGGCGACAATCATCTTGTCGAGGCCCATCTCATGAATAATCGCCTCGCAATGCTCAGTGACGCGCAACTGGTGGTCGCCGGTGTACTTGTCTCGCGCTTCGACCGCGTTGGCCAGCGATCGAATGATGCCCATGAACGCGTGGCGCAGCGCTCCCTGCTGGCCCTCGAGCTCGCGCGACGCTTTGCGGACGATCGTGAACAGCGCCAGGTAGAGCAGCAGCACGCCGAACACCACGCTGCCACGCATCGCCCACGTGATCCGGATCAACGTGGGCTCCAGGTCGGTCAGGTCAGAGATGACGTGATAGACGGCCACCGGCCGGGTGTCGGCGGATACCACCACCGGCACGAACACTTCCATGCGGTGGCCGGCGGCGGCCGCATCTTCACTGGGAGGGACAAACCGCCATGTCAGCGTTCCATCCAACGCCCGCAGGATCGGACCGGACACCGGCTGCGCCGTCCCGACCTGAGTCGCGCCATCGCTGTACAGCACTTCGCCGTTGCGGTTCCAGACGGTAATGTGGACGATGTTGGCTCTGCCGATGAGGCTCCGCAGCGTGAACTCAAACTGGGCCCGCACATTTTCGGCGGGCGACAGGAAGTCTTTGGGAACCAGGCGGGGTGCGGCGAATTCCGAGACGTACACGGCGAAGGCGTGGGCCTGTCGCCGCAGTGCGTAATCGGTGGCAATGCGGGCGGCGATTTCGCCGAAGAGGATACCGAGCAGGACTGTCAGGATGAGGCTAACGACAGTAAAGCGCTGCAGCAAGGACAACGCGGACGATTCGGGCGCCCGTTCCGACGCCTCGATCCCGATCGATTCCCGCCAGCCGCGTGGTTCGATACCCCACCTCGCATTGCGTGGATTCGCAGCCAGCGGTATCAGGGGCGCACCGGTTTCCCCCTCAGGTCCCCAGTGCGGAAGCCGCTAAGCGCGGACGATCTCGACTCGCCGAGGTGGAGAGGTGCGACGCACGCTGCGAGGTTGGGTGGGTTAAGTGTCCGTCAAGAAGCGCGAAGTTAGATGATGTCCTCGGCAAGCTGAAGCGACGGTATCGCAGAGCCTATCATAGCCGCCTCAGGGTCGTCAAGGAATTCATGCCCTGCCGGGCTCGTTTCTACCCCACAAATGCCTCTGGCCGCAGGTCTGGACCCGTTCGACACGTGGAAGGTTCTTTTAACAGGAACATCGTCCGGTTCGGGGGAATCTCTAGCCCGGCGAGCAGGGTGGGGGATATGGAAGGCGGTGGCCGAGGTGAAGGCCCATGGATGAGCGCGAACGCACCGGCGTATTCCGGGTCGGCGCCCCAACAGCGAAGGATATCCACCAGATTTTTTCCCATGTGTATGGAGCGCTGCGCGAGAAAGGGTACAATCCGGTGGACCAGATCGTTGGCTATCTTCTTTCCGGCGATCCCACCTATGTAACCAGCCATCGCGACGCGCGCACGGTCATTCGCCAGGTGGACCGCCTGCTTCTCCTGGAAGAACTCGTGCGCTGCTACGTGGAACATAAACTGAAGTAGGACCCGCAGGATACGCAACGGCGACGCAGCGACGACGGAGAGGGCAGCATGGAAAAGATCATCGTCAATGGGGGCCGGGCTCTGCACGGGGCGGTGCGGATTTCCGGGGGGAAGAACAGTTCGCTGGCCATTATCACCGCTGCCTGCCTTGCCGCTGATGTCTCGGTGCTGGAAAATGTCCCCCAGTGCCGGGACGTTCTGACCCTCAAGGCCATCCTTGAAGCGCTTGGTGCTCGTATCGAATTGGACCGCGGCCGGATGGCGATCGATGCGCGGGCGCTTGCCTCGCACGCCGCGCCGTACGATCTCTGCCGGCAGATGCGCGCGTCGTTCTACGCGGCTGGCCTGCTCCTGGGGCGGGGAGGACGCGCGGAGATCCCGCTGCCGGGGGGGTGCGTGATCGGCTCACGGCCCGTGGATTTTCACCTTCGCGGGTTTACCGCGCTCGGCGCGATGGTGGAAATCGAGCACGGCTACATGAAGGCATCGGCGCGGCAGTTGATGGGGACGACGTTCTTTGTGCCGCGCAGCAGCGTGGGCACGACGATCAACCTCATGCTGGCCGCGAGTATGGCCAGCGGTACGACGGTGCTGGACAATGCGGCGCGCGAACCGGAGGTCGTCGACACAGCGGTCTTCCTGAACCTGATGGGTGCTCATATCAAGGGCGCCGGCACGAACAGCATTACGATTGAAGGGGCCAATGACCTGCACGGCGCGTCGTACGCGATCATTCCCGACAGGCTGGAGGCCGGCACCTATCTGCTGGCGGCCGCAGCGACCGGTGGCAACGTGCTGGTTGAGCAGATGATTCCGGAACACATCAGTGCGCTGCTGGCCAAGCTCGAGGAGGCGGGCGCCATCGTCGAGCGGGGAACCGACGGGGTGCGGGTGCGCGCCGGAGGGATCCACCGCGGCGTGCACGTGGACACTGCGCCCTATCCGGGTTTCGCCACTGATCTCCACCCGCCGTTCGTCGCGCTGATGAGCCGGGCGGACGGTCAATCGCGGATCCGTGAGACGGTCTTTGAGTCGAGATTCGGCTACGTGGACGAACTGCGGCGCATGGGCGCCGATGTCCATGTAGAGGGTGATTCCGCCATCGTGAATGGCGTCCCGTATCTCACGGGCGCGCCGGTCGAGGCGGTCGACATCCGGGCTGGAGCCACCGTCATCATCGCGGCGCTGTCCGCCCGGGGAACCAGCGAAATCGCCGGCGTGGACAACGTGGACCGGGGGTACGAGCAACTGGACGGCAAACTGTCCGCGCTGGGAGCCGATGTCCGCCGCGTTGAGGTCCGCGGCGAGTCCGTCCCCCAACCTGTCGGCTAATCCGAAAGACAACTGCGGGATTAGGGATTCGGGATTAGGGATCAGTAACTGCGAGCGGCCAGGGCCGTTTTCGGATCCCTGATCCCGGATCCCTAATCCCGTTGTTATACTTTGATAGAGGGCGAGTAGCTCAACGGGAGAGCACCCGGTTTACACCCGGGAGGCCGCAGGTTCAACCCCTGCCTCGCCCACCACGGCGCGAGCATCTCCATCGGTAGGTGCTCGCGCCGTGGTGGTTTAGGTAGGCGGAACCTGCGGCCTGAGGGGGGAGCGGGGGAGGTACTCCCCCAGGTGGTAAAGGGGGCAGCGAGCGGAGCGAGCGATCAGGGGGACTTAGTCCCCCTGAGGAGGAGCCGCGACGTCCCACTGCTCTCGAGGTTCCGGTGTCCGGGACGCTTAGGAGTCGCGGCGACCGACGGCCGGTGGTTCAACCCCTGCCTCGCCCACCAAGGTGGTTGAGAGGCGCCGGAGGGGCCTCAATCCTCTTCCTCCTCTCCAGTAAGTTGAGGCCCCGGTAGGGCCCAACATGACTCCCCTCTCCCCGGGGGAGAGGGCCAGGGTGAGGGGATTGTCAGTGAGTTCACCTCAGCGCAAGACCTTGAAGGAAGTCCCCGCGCATTACGGAAGTATCATGGATACATCTTCATCGTCCCTGCGTCCCAGCTCCTAAGAACCCGTTCTCTCGCTTCTGATGGATTCCAGACCAACCTGGGGGGAAAGCATGCGAATATCGAGCAGGACCGTGGTGCTGTGTCTGGCAATGGCTGTCATCCTCACCGCCCCAATTATCGGGCCGGCACGAGCTGGGACGATGCAAACCTTTATCGTCCTGTATAGTGCTCAAGCCGTCCCGGCCGACGCCGCCCGTACAATCACCAATGCCGGCGGCGTTTTCGTCTACGCGTACAACGCCATCGGCGTCGTCATCGCTCGATCGGACTCGCCACTGTTCCGGGACACGCTCCTTGCGGACAGCCGCATTGAGAATGTATCGTCGACGGCCGGCTTTGCTACCAAGCTGAGAGATGTTGAGACAGCTGGTACAAGTGGACCTCCTTCGGGCGGACCCGTGAACATCACGGTAGCCGACAGCGACAGTCTGTCCCCGCTGCAATGGGACATGATCCAGATCCACACTCCCGAGGCACACGCCATCACAGGTGGCAGTCCGTCGGTTCTCGTCGGTGACATCGACACCGGGCTCGATTACACACACCCCGATCTGGCGGCGAACGTGGATGGTGCTAACAGCGTGAACTGCCTCAGCGGCGCGCCGGTGCCCGGTGCGGTTGCTGCAAACGACGACAACGGCCACGGCACACACACGGCCGGCACGATCGCGGCTGCTGCGAACGGGATTGGTATCGTCGGTGTGGCGCCGAACGTGAGGATCGCCGGGATCAAAGCTGGCAACGCCGACGGTTTCTTCTTTCCGGAGGCGGTGGTCTGCGCGTTCGTGTGGGCGGGCACGCATGGCTTCAACGTGACGAATAACAGCTACTTCGCCGATCCATTCTATCTCAATTGCCACAATGATCCAGTGCAGAGAGCCATCTGGAAGGCCGAGCAGCGGGCCATTCGCTTCGCGATGAGCCAGGGAGTCACGGTGGTCGCTGCCGTAGGGAACTTCGCAGACGATTTGGCGCACCCAACCAAGGATATCCAAAGCCCCGATGACACGACGCCCGTCCCGCGCACCGTCCACAACGACTGCGTCGACATCCCGGCCGAGATCGCAGGCGTCCTCGGTGTTTCGGCAGTCGGCAACCTCGGTCTGAAATCGTTCTACTCGAGTTACGGCGTAGGCGTCGTAGAGGTCGCAGCTCCGGGCGGGGATTCGATTCTGCAGCAAACTCCCGCTGCCCCGAACGGGCGTGTTCTCTCCACGTGGCCGAGCGCGCTGCTCACGGTCACGTGTCTCCCAGCGCGCAGGCTCGTCGACGCTTCGGGAGCGACCTACTGTTATCAGCAGGGGACGTCGATGGCGTCGCCGCATGCTGCCGGCGTGGCAGCACTCGTGGCGAGTCAGGGCAGCGTGAAGCCGGGTCAGATAGCAGCCACCGTTCAACTAACCGCCGACCCAGTATCTTGCCCAAGCCCTGCGACCGTGTCCCTCTACGCATTCTTCCCTTCACGGAACAATGGAGCACCCCAGGCGTGTCAGGGTGGCCCCGGTTCCAACTCGTGGTACGGGAAGGGACAGGTGAATGCGTTAAGCGCTGTTACAGCTCCGTAACTCTCGACTAAAGGCACGTTCGTAGTCGGCTCGGGCGTGCGGCCGGTTTGAGGCCGCCCGAATCCCGGGCCGATTTGCGTGAGGATCGTTCTGCAGGAGCAAGACCAGGACTATTGAAACGCACTTCAACTCCCTCATGTGGCGCTACCTCGTTCGGCGACTGATTGCGGCCATTGTCGTGCTCGTTGGTGTCTCGTTTGTCGTCTTCCTCGTTTTGCATTTGACTCCGGGAGACCCGGCGCAGGTCTTGCTGGGGCCCAGGGCGACCCCGGACGAATTAGTGCGACTGCGTCAGGAGCTCGGTCTGGATCGCCCCGTGCTGATCCAGTATGCCCGCTGGGCATCGCACGTGCTGCGGGGTGACTTCGGCCGTTCCATCATGCAGCACCGGGCGGTCTTGCCCGAGATCATCCGCCGGTTTTCCGCCACGCTCATCTTGACGGCCGGCGGGGTCATGCTGGCCTTCCCGCTCGGCACACTGGGAGGGATTGTGGCGGCAGCACGCCAGGGTACGCTCGTGGACCGGCTGACGACGACAGCGGCGATGCTGGGAGTGAGTATGCCGGCATTCTGGGTGGGGCTGCTGTTGATCATCACGTTCTCCGTGCATTTGGGCTGGCTGCCCGGTACGGGCATGTACTCGCCGACGGGAAGTGGCGGCCTAACGGACCTCCTTGTGCATCTCATCCTCCCGGCGACCACGTTGGCCTTGGTGCCGTTGAGCATCATCTCCCGGCTCACCCGGTCCAGCATGCTCGATGTGATCGGCGAGGATTACATCCGCACGGCCCGTGCGAAGGGGCTCTCCGACCGGGCGGTGATCGGCAAGCATGCATTTCGAAACATTCTGGTGGCGATGGCGACCGTCTTCGGGTTGCAGGCGGGGTTTCTGCTGGCGGGCGCAGTTTACGTCGAGACGGTATTCAGCTGGCCGGGTATCGGTTTCATGATGGTCAACGCCATTTTGACACGCGACTTCCCGCTGGTACAAGGCGGCGTATTGTTGGTCGCCGCAACATACGTGCTCATCAATCTCGGCACAGACCTCCTGTACGCGTACGTCGATCCGAGGATTCGCTATGGCTAGCAGCGGCGGCCAGGCGGTGGCGCAGGCAATCGGCGAGGCGCTGCCCCGGCGGGAGATCGGCGTACGTCCGGCCACATCCTGGCGGCGCTTTCTCGCCAACCGGTGGGCGATCGCCGGTGCAGTAGTGGTGCTCGTGGTGGTGCTCGCCGCGACGCTCGCACCCTTTCTGCCGCTCCGCGACCCCAATGTCACCCAACCCGCCAGGCGCCTGTCCCCGCCTTTCTCGCCCGGGTATGTCCTCGGCGCGGACCATCTGGGTCGGGATTTGTTCAGCCGCGTGATCTGGGGTTCGAGGGTCTCGTTGCTGGTAGGCGTGCTGTCCACCTCGCTGGCCATGTCGGTCGGGACAACGGTGGGCCTGACGGCCGGGTACTACGGCGGGCGGGCCGATCTCTTGATTATGCGCGGGATCGACATCCTAATGGCTTTTCCGTACATCTTGCTGGCCATCGCCCTTGTCGCCGCACTGGGGCCCGGCCTGCTCAACGCCATGATCGCCGTGGCCGTCGTGAATATCTCGTTCTATGCCCGGGGGGTCCGCAGCGCGGTGCTCTTATTGCGGGAGCAAGAGTTTATCGTCGCCGCGCGGGCCGCGGGGGCGACTGAAGGGCGCATCCTGGGCCGCCATGTGCTGCCCAATATCCTGGCGCCTGTACTGGTGTTTGTCTCGATGAACATCGGCTGGATGATCACCGAGACGGCCGGGCTGAGTTTCATCGGGCTGGGGGCGCAGCCTCCTAGTGCGGACTGGGGCACGATGCTCGCTGACGGCCGTCAGTTCATCACGGTAGCCTCTCACGTTGCGGCCATCCCGGGCCTGGCGCTGTTCATCCTTGTGCTCGGATTGAACCTCGCGGGAGACGGACTCCGCGACGCGTTTGACCCCAGATTGCGTTGAGGACGTGCACCACACTCTGAGGAGGTGACGGAACGGAATGAAGCGCACGGCGCGGTGGCAGGTATTGCTGGCCGTCGGGCTCGCGGTTGGGTGGCTGCTGATCGGGGTAGGTGCCCCGCAGGCGGCGCCCAACGCTAAAACGCTGGTGGTAGGGCTGGTGGCCGAGCCGACGTCAATGGATCCCGGACAGCTCACCGACATCAACTCGATGCGTGTGCTGTCCAGCGTTTATGACACTCTGGTCCGGTTCAAAGAGGAGTCGTTTACGCTTGAACCGGGCCTGGCGACCTCCTGGACGATTTCGGGGGACGGGCTGCAATATACGTTCAAGCTGAGGCAGGGAGTGAAGTTCCACGACGGCACCCCCTTCAACGCGGACGCGGTAAAGTTCACGTACGATCGGTTGCTGGATCCCAAACACCCGTATGCGAACACCGGGCCGTTTCCGTTCGCGGGGTTCTACTATGGGGCCATCAAGGAAGTCACCGTCCTCGACCCCTCCACCGTGCGTTTCACGGTCAAACAACCCTTCTCGCCGCTGCTCAACAACCTCACGCTGAACACCGGGCGCATTGTGAGCCCGGCGGGGGTGAAGAAGTGGGGAAAGGAATTTGCCAGTCACCCCACCGGCACCGGCCCGTTTAAGTTTGTGAGTTGGGAGAAGAACGTGCGCATCGTCCTGGACGCCAATCCAGACTACTGGGAGGGCCGTCCGAGGCTGGACCGGCTCATCTTCCGGCCTCTGCCTGAGGAGCAGACCCGGGTGACCGAACTCCTGTCCGGAGGCGTGGACTTCATCGTGGATGTGCCACCGGACAACATCGACCAGGTCCGCAAGGACCCGCGATTTGCCTTCTACCAACAGCCGGGCCCCCACGTCTGGTGGGTTACCCTCAACGTCAGCAAGAAACCGTTCAGCGACGTGCGGGTGCGGCAGGCCGCCAACTACGCGGTGAACAAAGAGGCGATTGTCAACGACATCCTCAAGGGCACCGCCACCGTGTCCTCCGGTCCTGTGCCCCCGGCGATTACGTGGGCCTACACCGACCAGGTCACCAAATACCCGTATGATCCGGCCAAGGCGAAGCAACTGCTGGCCGAGGCAGGTTACCCCAGTGGGTTCCCGGCCATCTTCTGGATTCCGGAGTCCGGTTCGGGCATGCAATCGCCCAAGACCATGGCCCAGGCGATTCAGGCCGACCTGGCTGTCGCGGGCATCAGGGTCCAGATTCAGACGTTCGAGTGGGGCGCCTACCTCAACCAGTACGGCAAAGGCTTTGGAACGGACGCCGACATGGGCGCGCTGTCGTTCATGCTCGACCCCGGCGATCCCGCCCCAATGCTCAGCTTGATCCTCGACGGTCACGCGCTCCCTCCCAACGGGTTCAACGGTGGCTACTATAAGAACGCCGAAGTCGATAAGATCCTTGATGCGGCGACGCGCACCGTTGACCTCAAGCAGCGCGGAGAACTTTACCGGAAGATGCAGCAGATCGTGGCCAACGACGCGCCGTGGATCTTCATCGACCATGCCCTGCAGAATGCCGCGGGCCTGAAGAAGGTGACGAACTTCAAGCTGCATCCCTCCTTCTATATGTTCTTCGACAAGATCAGCGTCAGCCAGTAAGCGTCCACCCGGGGGCCCCGGTGATTCCCGGGGTCCCCGGCATGGGAGGTGGCAGATGGCGCGGGAAGTGGAGCTGCCGTCCGGTCGGGTGCACTATCGATGGGATAATGCCCTGCCCCCGGTTGCCGAGGTCGAATCTGGAGATGTCATTTTCGCCGATCTGCAGGAAGTGAGCGGGGGGCAGATTACGCGGTCATCGACCGCCGCCGACCTGAACCGCATGGACTCTGACCGCGTCTATCCGCTTGCCGGCCCGGTCTTCGTGAAGGGCGCGCGGCGTGGGGACGTGCTGGCGGTTGAGATTCTGGACCTGCAGCCCGCGGACTGGGGATGGACGTCGATCATCCCCGGGCTGGGACTGCTGACAGAGGACTTTCCCGATCCTTATCTCAAGCTCTGGGATCTCGGCGCGCGGACCCACGCGTCACTCCGCCACGACATCCGGATCCCGCTGGCCCCATTCCTGGGGACGATGGGGGTTGCTCCCGAAGACCGCGGATCGTTTCCCGTCATGCCTCCAGGCAAGTTTGGGGGCAACATGGATATCCGCCACCTGAACGTCGGCGCGACACTGCTCCTCCCGGCCTGGGTCGAGGGCGCCCTGTTCTCGTGCGGGGATGCGCATGCTGCGCAGGGCGACGGTGAGGTCTGCATCTCGGCCATCGAGACGCCGATGCGGGCCAGATTGCGTCTGAGCGTACGCAAAGGCATTCAGCTGCCATCCCCGCAGTTCACCACCCCCGGGCCCCTCACGTCGAAGGTCGATGCGCGGGGTTACTACGCGACGACCGGGATTGGCCCCGATCTGATGCAGGGCGCCAAGGCGGCGGTGCGGGCGATGGTAGACCACCTGGTAGGGACCTACCGCCTCTCGCGACAGGACGCCTACGTCCTGTGTAGCGTGGCCGCGGACCTCAAGATTTCAGAGATCGTCGACCGGCCCAACTGGATCGTATCTGCTTACCTCCCCATGGCGATCTTCACGTAATCGCAGCGTTCGGTTGCCCGTCTCTGGCGCAACGAAGTCAAGTCAGGCTTCAGATTACGCGGTGCGGGGGCCTGCCTCGTCGTGGCGGGAGACGGTTTTGGGAAAACCACGCCAGATGACATTTTGAGAGAATATCGATAGAATATAGACCTGGGTCTATGATTCACCGCACGGCCAGACAGAGGCTATCCAAAGGGAAGGTTTTCAGGTACAACGAATGTAGAATCGCACCCGGCCGCTTCCTCTCTTAATCTGGCCCTCGGACCGGTCCAAGCGATCCCAGGTGAGGTGAGGCGTGAAAAAGCTGAAGCCACAGGACGTCGACGTGCTGCTGCGGATCATGCAGATCGCCGACGCCCCCCAAAATCTTGATGCGATGCAGTACGTCATCTTCCAGTTCGACTTCAAGGATTATGAGCAGTTCATCCTGGAGTGTCCGCCAGGCAGCATTCGTTTCAACAACTTCCTCCGTGTCGCGGTCTTCTGCGACAACCTCGGGGTCCTGGTCGACGGCGGCGCGGCCGAGCCGGAGACCGTCTTCGAGCTGTACCCAATCCCGTGGACCAAGATGGAACCCATCGTGATGGGGATGCGCCGCGAGCTGGTGTGGCCCGATCTGTTCGATTACTTCGAAAAGCTGGGCCGGCAGTACCAGAAGTGGTGGGAACCGAAAGCCAAGAAAATCAAGCTGCCGGAACCGCCAAAGGCTGAGGCTCGACCGACGATGCGGCCCGCAGCCCGCCCGACATTGGTGCAGGCGACGCGGCTGGCCCGGCCCGGCGTGCCCGTGGCCGCCCGGCCCGGTGCCGGGGTGGTGAAACCCGCGGCGAAACCCGCGCCCAAACCCGCGGTGAAGAAATCGAAGCCGAAGAAGGCGGCAAAGAAGAGGCGTTAGGACGCAGTCGAACACGTTGCAACGCGTGGACCCCTCTGGAGATGAGCGGAGGGGTCCATTTTTATTCTCGGCAAGGATTCATCATCCGCAAACCCGAACGTGTTGCAGATGACGCGTGTCCGCAAGCTGTATGAACTCCAGCTCGTGGATACGCAGATAGCCCGGTTGGAGGCGGCGCTCGCCGCGCTGGATGACGGTACGGCCATGCGCGCGCAGGTCGAGCAGGCGCGTACCGCCGAGGAAACCGCCCGCGCCGAGCTGCAGGCCCGTCAGTCGCGGCTTCGCGATCTTGAGCTAGAACTGCAATCCACCGTCGGCAAAGCCAATAAGGTTGAGCAGGACCTGTACAGCGGCCGGATCTCCAATCCCAAGGAACTGCGCGCCATGCAAGAGGACGTCGAAGCGCTCGGACGTCAGCGCCAGCGGATCGAAGACGAGATGCTGGGGTTGATGGAAGAGGTGGAACGGCAGTTGGAGCAGATTCGCGCGCTGGAGGCCGCTCGTCAGGCGAGGGAGCGTGAACTGGATGAGCACCTCGAAGAGTACACTACGCGGCAGCGCGCCCTGACGGCGGAGCTGGAGGCGGCACGCCGGCAGCGGGACGCACTGGCGGCGGAGGTAGATCCCGATTTCCTGCGCCGATATGAGCGGCTGCGCAGCCGGAAGGACGGCGTGGCCGTGACGGCGGTGAACGGTTCGGTCTGCAATGCCTGCCACATGACGGTCCCAGAGGCTGTGCTCAACGCGGCGCGGGAACGGGACGAGATTCGCACCTGCGAAGACTGCGGCCGCATCCTCTATGTCCCCGTCGAGTAAGCATCTGGTCCTGGTGGTAGACGGGGCGTCGCGGGGCAACCCCGGTCCCTCGGCGATCGGCATCGTGATCAAGGACGCGAAGGGCAAGGTCCTCAAGGAGATCGGCGAGTACATCGGCGAGTTCACCAACAATGTCGCTGAGTACCGGGCGCTGCTCCGGGCGCTGGAGGAGGCCAAAACGATGGGGGCCGGCTCCGTGGAGGTCCGGTCCGACAGCGACCTGCTGGTCAGCCAGTTGCAGGGAAGTTACAAGGTCAAAAGTCCCGATCTCGGCCCATTGTACCTTGACGCCATCCGGCTGCTACGGGGGTTTTCGCGCTACACCGTGACGAAGATCCCGCGTGGAGAAAATGCCGCAGCCGATGCGGTGGCCAACCGTTCCCTGGATCAGGCGTTCCCGGAGTCGTCTCTTGAGTTCTCGGCACTCCTCGAAAAGGAAGACAAGCTGTATGTCGTACGGGTGCCGGCATTCGGTGTGAAAGGGTATGGCGCGACGCGCTCCGAGGCGCTGGAGATGGCCCGCGATGAAGTCATCGAGCGAATCCGTGAACTGCGCACGCAGGGGAAGGCCCTGCCACAGGAGGAACGGATCCGCGTGCGCATTACCAGCGACGATGTTCGGTAAGGGCGCGATTGCGGGGCGTCCGCCGGAATGCTAGGATAAGCGCGGGAGCAGGCCGGGCGACCGCTGGGAGCGCAAGCTCTCAGAGGAAAGTCCGGACACCAAAGGGCAGGGCGCTGGGTAACTCCCAGTGGGGGCGACCCCAAGGAAAGTGCCACAGAAACATACCGCCCTGCACCATTCGCCTGCGGCTCAGGTATAGGGCGTCGCCCTGAATCCGAGCGTAGCGAGTGGTTCAGGGTAAGGGTGCAATCGTGCGGTAAGAGCGCACGAGGCTCCGGGTGACCGGAGACCTGGGCAAACCCCGCCCGGTGCAAGGCCACATAGGGGGAGATGAGGCGGCCCGCCGCATCCCCGGGTAGGCTGCATGAGGCGTCTGGTAACAGGCGCCCCAGATAGATGGTCGCCGTCTGGTGACTCCTCATACTCCTCGCCCCCCGTGAGGGGGGCGAGGGTAGGGTGGGGGGGCCAGTTACAGAACCCGGCTTACAGGCCTGCTCCCACAAGAAAATCCGCAGTCGCGCGGTCGCGTATCGCGCAGTCGCGGAACCGCTCCCAGTAAGGAGCGGTTCTTCTTGTCATTGCGAGGGCCGTAGGCCCGAAGCAATCTCCTCTTCGAAACTATCGGAGTTTACTTCAAGACCCCTGCGCCGGCCAGCGCTCCACAGATGACGGGACGGTCCTTGCACGCGGGAAGTTGCGTGCGCTTCGGGATAGGTCTCGCACCGGCAGCGGATTTCGCCGGAGTCTTGATCGCAGC
>VBAP01000108.1:13090-20517 GCA_005882335.1 Candidatus Segetimicrobium genomatis | reverse complement strand
TTTTGAGGACCTGCCCGTGGAGTTGGAGGAGGCCGCGGTGATCGATGGCACGACTATCTTCGGGGCGTTCCGGCGCATCGCCCTGCCTCTCGTGGGGCCAGGCCTGGTCGTTACCGCGCTGTTCTCGTTCATCTTCACGTGGAACGAGTTTATGTTCGCGCTGTTGTTCACCCGCCGGGATGTGCGCACGCTGACGATCATCGTGCCGAGCCTCGTGGGCGGGCACGAGATCCTGTGGGGCCAAGTCGCCGCGGTGGGGGTCGTGGCGATCATCCCCAACGTCCTCCTCGCCCTGCTCTTGCAGCGCTTCCTGGTCCGCGGCCTGACGCTGGGGGCGGTCAAGGGCTGACGTAGAACGGCCCGTGAAGTCCTGATGTCAAGGCGGGCTGTGCGGGAGCGCCGCGGTGGATTGCTGGCCGACAGGAGGGGGCTCGATGGTGAAGCTGGTCGCCTTTCTCAAGCGCAAGCCGGGGATGAGCAGGGAGCAGTTTGCCCGGCGCTGGGTCGAGTCGCACGCGAAAATGGCCGCGCAGCTGCCGGGACTGCGCGGGTACCGCATCAACATCGCCACCGCGTTCCAGCCGGACGGGACCGGTCCCGAACCGATCTACGATGGGACAGCGGAGCTGTGGTGGGATAGCATCGACGCGATGGAGGCGGCGTTCGCGACAGACCTAGGGCAGCGCGCCGGCGCCGATGCTGATGAGTTTGCCGAGGTCCGCATTCACCTGTATACGACCGAGCACGTGATCGTCAAGAACCCATGACAGCGGGCGGTCCGATGAACGCCGGCCCAAAGATCTGCGTCGTCGGGTCGTCCAACATCGACCTGATCTCCCGTGTCCCCCGCCTCCCCAGGCTGGGCGAGACCCTCGTGGGGCACTCTTTCCACCTGGGCTACGGCGGTAAGGGAGCCAACCAGGCGGTGATGGCGGCGAAGACACCACCTACCTGCGGTTCGACGACGAACGCTTTTCCGGCGTGGCTCCAATCTTCGTGGACGACTCGGCGCAAAACGTGATCGTTATTATCCCGGGCGCGAATCTTGGGCTATCCCATGCTGATGTGGTTCAAGCCACGTGGGCACTCGGCGAGGTAGGTTCTTCCATCGTCAGATAGATGGCGCGCCCGGAGGGACTTGAACCCACGACCTTTGGCTCCGCAGGCCAACGCTCTATCCGCTGAGCTACGGGCGCGCGCGCAGGGCGATTATAGCACATCGATTCGGACCGCCCCAAACGACATAGGTTAGACTCGGGAAAGTACACTAGGCTAAACTGCGGATGCCCTGGGCATGATGGAGGGTAAGGGTGGCCACGAATGGGCGCGGTCGCCCACTTGGGGTGAGGGCCGTGATTCGCATACTTGCAGTAGCGCTGGTTGGAGTGGCGCTGCTCGGCTTACCCGCCGCGGCGCAAATAGGTAGCAACATAATCGCCGGACAATCGGCCGGCGGCCTCCGTATCGGGACGAGCGTCAGCGATGTGATCGCAGCGCTTGGCAGCCTGTACGAAAGCGAAGACAGCGAATCAGGAAAATATACGCTGTACGATTGGCCGCTCAAGCCGTTCGCGGTTGCCGTCGAGAAGGAGAGCGGTCGTGTCGTGCTGGTCCTGGTCGGTTTTACAGATGCTTTTCGCACCGACAAGGGGATCCTCGGCGGCAGCGAGCGCCAGGCGGTGGAGACTGCGTACGGCAAAGAATATACTTCGAGCGAAGGCGGCCGCTCCACGAGACTGATCTATGACGAATTGGGAATTGCCTTCGACCTCGGCCGTTCCGGCGCGCTGTCGAGCAAAGTGACTCAGATCTTCATCTTCGTGCCCGGCCAGTGGAAGGCTATCATGGAAGGCCTATAAAGATAACTGCCGGATTGGGGATTAGGGAGGCGCCTTGATGGGCGCCTCTCAAATTTCTGAGACGCTCGACTCGAGGTCGCGTATGTTAGTATGGAGCAGGATCGGAGGGGTGACCGAGTCGGCCGAAGGTAGCCGCCTGCTAAGCGGTTGAGTGGGCAAACACCTGCTCCGTGGGTTCGAATCCCACCCCCTCCGCCATTCAACTTGCGTACTACCGCAGGGATCGCGCTGTGTGTGGTTGTCAGGCCCCGTCATCCATTGAAATGATCGGGACTGCCTGTGGAGCGTTCGGCGCGCCCGTGTTGAAATGCTCGAGCCAGGGCCGCAGTATCCGCCGGAATGCGGCGAGGTCCACTCCCCGGTAGTGATCAGGAAACCCCTCGAGCTTCAGCATGCCTTTTGTCAGCAGCGTTCTCGCACCGTGGAGGTTGTGCTTCTCGTAGTGATAGAAGGCGGCGGCCACCTGCACGATCCCATGGTAGAAGGCTCTTTCGGATCCTGGCGTCGCCCTCCACACAGCCTCCAGCAACTCGTGGCATTCAAAGTAGAGCCCGGCATTGAAGAGCGCGACACCGCGCTGGAGATCAGCCTCGTCGCCCAGTGGTCCGTGAGCGCGGACCCACTTCAGGGCGTCCAGCAAGCGGGACGTCTGGCGCCGTAGATACGCGAGAACGGGAACGAATTGCTGCCTGATCGTGAATTCCTCATCTCGCCGGGTGAGCAGCCCTCGCTCCACCAGCCGCTGCGCATCGTCGATGGTGGGATGCCAGTCCAATCCCCGGCCGCACTCTTCGGCCTTCCGGCGTAATGCGACCCAGGGTACGGTCTGACGTTCCTCCTCGGCCAGCGCGCCATAGGCCGCCGCGACGGCGGCCCACACCGCACGCTCCGGATCCCGCACCGCTTCCAGAGCCAGGTCCGCCAGCAGGTGTTTGAGATCGACGTACGACATCGGCCTGCGAGAGGCGTTACGACAAACCGAAGGTGGTGATGGTTTCGGTGAGTGCTCCAGGCTCGCTCGTGGGCGGTGCGCAGGTGGTCCCCGCGCATACAAACGCGGTCGGCTCTGTGGCCGAGGCAATCATCGCCTGTACCGCCTCCGGAAAAGGAATCGAGCGATCGCCGTCGGCGTGCAGCGACACAATCTTGCCCGGCCGGAACGCCTGCAGGGCCGCTCCATGGAGCGCGTGCGTCCGGGGATCAGTGAGCGAGCCTACGATCGTGATGTGGGCCGGCTCGTGCAAAAGATCGTCCAGGGCGATGAGCAGGGTAGAGGCAAACAATCCGTGCGGCGCCAGCGATGGACTAAACTCCTGGAGCAGGCGTTCCGCCACGCGGCGATAGCTCTCTTGCTCAAAGATCCGTGACAGGCGGAGGAGGACGATCGCGGCGACGGCGTTCGCCGCCGGCGTGGGTGCATCCTGGACCGGTATGTGAGGGGTGTCCAGGCCGGGTCCCGAAGCCTGCTTCGGCACATCGAGAAACCCGCTGTCCGTCCAGTAGTCACGGAGCACGATGTCGACGACCTGGCGCGCCAGCTGGAGGTACCGGCTATCCCCGGTGACCTGGGACGCATGCAGCAGCGCGTTGGCCATCTGGACCTGGTCGTCCAGCATGCGCAAGCCACTGGACGACTCCGTCCCGAGAAGATGTACAAATCCGCTCTCGGGTCTGTACGCTTGCTCGATGAAACGGTTTAGCGCGTGGAGCGCCAGGTCACGGTATCGAGGCTCCCCCAGTGTCACAAACGCATCGAGAAAAGCGGCGATAGCCATGCCGTTCCAGTTTGTGTAGCAGGCGTGGTCGACATAGGGAGTCTGCCGCTTGGCGCGGGCGGCGATGAGTTTCTCGCGGCCGCTGGAGAGCAAACGGCGGATCTCAGCGACGTCCCTGCGCAGGAGCACGGCCACGACGTCCAGATCCCGGTCCACATACAGCACATGCCTGGTGGGATCGGTATGCATCTCCCCACGTCCCTGCAGGTGGTAATGCTCGACCAGTACGGCGAATTCGTCGTCGCTCAGCGCGGTCCGCGCCTCGTCGATGGCCCAGGTGAAGTAACTCCCGTCGTCGCCCGGCGTGGTATCGGCGTCCTGGCTGCCGTAGAATCCGCCCCGGGGATGATCGTAGAGCACTGCCGACATGAACTCGGCGGTGTCCCGCGCGACCTCGGCGAAGTAGGCGTGACCTGCGGCCTGAAACGCTTGGGCATAGTTGGCCAGCAACCCGGCGTTGTCGTACAACATCTTTTCAAAGTGCGGGACGATCCACCGCGGGTCCGTGGCATACCGGTGAAATCCGCCGCCCAGCTGGTCGTGCATGCCCCCGCGCGCCGTTTTCAGCAGCGTGCGCGTGACCATCTCCAGCAGCGCATCGTCATGAGTCCGGGCAAACCGGCGGAGTAACAGCTCGATCGTGGATGGATGTGGAAATTTCGGGGCGTCACCGAATCCGCCGTTCGTGGGATCGAACGCCCGCCGGATGCTATCGATGCCGGCGGCGAGCAGCGATGGATCGAGCGCGCCGGGGCGCGCCGGCGCGTCACGCGCGGCAAGCTGACGGTGCAGTTGCGCGGCCGCGTCCCGGGCCTCGTCCCGGCTCTCGCGGTAGTATTGGGCCACGCTCAGCAGGACGCGTGTGAAGCTCGGCCGGCCGAAGGCGTCAACCGGCGGGAAGTAGGTGCCGCCGAAAAAGACTTTACCGTCCGGCGTGAGGAAGCCGGTCAGCGGCCATCCGCCTTGCCCGCTGACCGCGCTGACCGCGTGCTGGTAGCGGGCGTCGAGATCCGGCCGCTCGTCGCGGTCGACCTTGATGGGAATGAAGTGCTCGTTGATGATGGCCGCCACCGCAGGGTCGTCGTAACTCTCATGGTCCAGCACATGGCACCAGTGACACCACACGGCCCCGATGTCGAGCAGAATCGGTTTGTCCTCGCGCGTCGCCCGCTCGAATGCTTCCTCGGACCACGGATACCAATGCACGGGCTGGTGCGCGGCAGAGCGCAGATACGCGCTCGTTTCGTCTGCCAAGCGGTTTTCGCTCATGACTCGCCGTTCAGTGTTAATCGGGCGCGTAGTCTACCCGGTCTACTCAGTCTTCCCAGTCTACTCAGTCTTCCCAGTCTCAACCGCTCTGATGCAGTAGACCGTGAAGACCGGGGAGACTGGGTAGACTGTGTAGACCTAAGTTGAGTATATCAGCCGGGTTGTTCCGATTTCGCCTGCTGCTCGACGAAGTTCAGGCGGAGGTTGGCCAGCAGCGTGTCAAGTTCCCGGCGTTCGGTCTCATCCACTCGAGGCTTGAGGTGCTCGATGAGCGATGCGGCGGCGTCGATGGCCAACCGGGCGTCGTCCAGATTGCGAGTTACTTTCTTGGTCGCAGGATTAGGCACCAGGCCCAGGTTCTGCCACGCACTGCCGCCCAG
The DNA here is from genome assembly GCA_005882335.1 of Candidatus Segetimicrobium genomatis. Lineage (GTDB taxonomy): Bacteria > Sysuimicrobiota > Sysuimicrobiia > Sysuimicrobiales > Kaftiobacteriaceae > Telluricultor. The sequence goes on along the minus strand of VBAP01000108.1, from coordinate 15,234 downwards.
CACGCCGATGATCCAGCGCAGCAGTTCGACCGTATCGGCGAGCTGCTCCTCAGCTGCCTTGGCTTCATCTTCAGGGTTGTTCATTTTGATGCCCAGATTTCTAGTCTCCCCGGTCTCCCCGGTCTTCCCAGTCTCCCCAGTCTACTTGCTATTTAGCTTTTGAGGTAGACCGGGAAGACCGAGAAGACTGGGAAGACTGTGTAGACATGCTGTTATTGCGGTTGCGGTGCAGGTTTTCTCAACGTCTGGAACGCGGCCACGCCGGCGACCATGAGGGCGGCGATGAAGTCGGGAGAAGTGGTGGGATAGATAAACAGGATGCCCGCGACCACCAGCAGCACGCGCTCAACGAGCGACGCCTTGCGGAAGAGCCAGCCATTGATACCCGCGGCCATTGTGGCCAACCCGATGACGGAGGTGATGAACACCTTCAGCAGGCCCATCCCGTCGGGATGTACGGTGAACATGAACGGCACGACGAACGCCGGCAGCGTGTACTTCCAGGCCATCATCATTGTCTTGAAGGGGTTGCCTCCCGTCAGGGCTGCCGCGGCCATTGGCGACAGGCCCACCGGTGGAGACACTTCCGACAGCACGGCGTAATAGAAGATGAACATGTGGGCGGCCAGTTCGGAGACGTTCAGCTTGATCAAGGCTGGAGCCACGATCACCGCCGCAATGATATAGGTCGCCGTGATCGGCAGCGCCAGGCCGAGGATCCATAGCGCGATGGCCGCGTACACGAGCGTGAGGATCAGGTTGCCGCCGGCGAATCCGATGATGATGTCGGACAGCTTCAACCCCAGGCCGGTGAGATTCACGACGCCGACGATGATGCCCGCCGCCGCGGTGGTCACGGCGATGTTCAGGACCTGCCGGGACCCGTTGGCCAGCGCGGTGATCACCTTGTGCGGCCGCAGCGCCGTATCGCGCCGGATGTAGCTCGCCGCCCAGGCCACGAGCGTCGAGTAGAAGACCGCCGTGATCGCGGTGAAGCCCACTACCATGAACGCCGGGATGACAATCAGCGAGCTCAGCAGATACCAGTACTGCCGGGTCAGCATCCAGGGATTCTGGGTTTTGATCTCCACGAAGCGCAGCGCAAACCGGCGCGCGTCCAGCTCGATCATTAGGAAGATCGACAGATAGTACAGGATCGTGGGAATGATCGCCATGACGAGCACCTGCAGGTACGTAATCTTCAGGATCTCGGCGATCAGGAACGCGGCGGCTCCCAGGATGGGCGGGGAGATCACCGCGCCGATGCCTCCCGCGGAGAGCAACCCCCCGGCCGATTCGCGATCGTAGCCGGCTTTTTGCAGCAGCGGATAGGCGATCGCGCCCACGGTCACGGTGGTGGCCACCCCGCTCCCCGATGGGCCCCCGAGCAGGAACGACGCGACGGTGACCGCCTGCCCGGCTCCCGTGCGCCGGCGTCCGGTGAGGGCAAAGGCCAAATCCACGAAGAACTTTCCGGCCCCGGACTGATCGAGGAACGCTCCGTAGATCGTGAACAAGATGATAAAGGTGGACGAGACCGCGATGGGGACGCCGAAGATGCCCTCCAGCGTCATGTACAACTGCCCCACCAGGCGCGACAGATCATAGCCGCGATGCGTCCACGGCGCCGGCAGCCACGGGCCGGCGAATGCGTAGAGGATGAACCCCCCAACCACGATGAGCAGGGCGTTCCCGACCGAGCGGCGGGTGGCCTCCAGGATCAGCAGGATGGTGAGGACACCGAACACGAGGTCCAAGGTGTTGGGCACAACCGCCCGATAGATGAAGCCTTCGAAGTCGACGATCACATAGCCCAACGCCGCCACGCTGGCCAGGGACAGGATCACGTCGGTCGGATGAATCCTCCGCGCCGCGCCTTTCCAGCCTGGATAGACGAGGAACGTCAGGAAGAGGACGAAGAGCAGATGGATCGTGCGATGGATCTGCGTGACCACGGTGGCGGTCGTGGCCCAGAGGTGGTAGAGGGACATCACCACCAAGACGGCGGTGATGAAGCGTCCGATCAGACCTGGGAGGTGCCGGGTCTTGCCCTCAAAGGACTCGACGAGCTCCTCGACTTCCTCCGCGGACTTCGGCAGCTGGCCCGCCGGAGGCTCGGTCATGGACTGGGTGCGATCGCGATA
>VBAP01000108.1:12171-12896 GCA_005882335.1 Candidatus Segetimicrobium genomatis | reverse complement strand
CGCTCCGTAGACAGAGTTCGTGTACTCCAGCGTGACGGTGGTGGTGGACAGGACGGGCACCGACCAGCGAACCCGGCCGGCCTCATCCATTACGCGCAGCTCATGCGCGGGCGGCACCGGGCTCGCCAGGAGGCCTGCGGCTACGGCAACGAGCAGGAACTTGCTCACTAGAATCCCGGGACGCCCTTTTCCTTGAAGTACCGGCTCGCGCCCGGGTGGAAGGGTACCGGCGACCGGCCTGCCACGCCGGTCAGCGTGATGTTGGCCGCCTCTTTGTGCACCTGCGCCAGATCCGCCCGGCGCTCATAGATGAGTTTCGTGACCTGGTACGCCAGGTCGGCGTTGAAGTCCTGATGCACCACCAGCAGGTTCGCCACGCCGATGGTGGCAGCGTTGGCCGATGCCCCCGGATAGATTTCTTTCAGGATCACTGCCTTGAAGTACAGGTTCCCATAGGTTTTTTGCAGCTCCGCAAGGGTCGTGTCCATCGGGACCAGCTTGATGCGGATGCCTGGCGTCGTGGCCAGGTCCAGTACCGCAGATGTCGGCAGGCCGCCGCTCCAGAAGAAGGCGTCGATCTTGCGGTCCTTGATCGCATCGACAGATTCTTGAACGCCGAGGCGCTCTTTGCGGATGTCGCGATCGGGATCGAGGCCGGCAGCCCGGAGGATCCGTAACGCCGTGACCTCGGTGCCGCTGCCTGGCGAGCCCACCGAGACGCGCTT
>VBAP01000108.1:0-12073 GCA_005882335.1 Candidatus Segetimicrobium genomatis | reverse complement strand
TGGCCGGTGTACGCATCATACGCGGTGTCGGCCAGCGTGAACGCGATGTCCGCGCGCTTGGCGCCGATGAGCCGCATGTTGTCCACCGAGGCGGATGTGACTTCCGCGGTGGCCTGCGTATCGGGGAGGTACTTGGAGACGAGCTGCGCCAGCCCGCCGCCCATCGGGAAGTAGACGCCGCCGGTCCCACCGGTGACGATAGAGAGCCGCACCGTAGGTGCGGAGAGCGCCACCGGGCTCCAGATTAATGCGGCGACTGCGCACACGAATACCGCGCTCAGAACCCGCCTGCGTCGATCACGTGCGTACACTGTTGATACCCCCCTTGTCAGTAGAGTGCCACTTTCCCGTTATCCCTGTATCCCGTTATCCTTCTGTCACCGCAGTCGTGGGTCCAATGCCTCGCGCAGCCCGTCGCCCAACAGATTCAGCGCCAGCACGGTGATGAAGATCGCCAGGCCCGGCCACACCGCCATCCACGGCGCGGTGCTCAGGTAGGCCTGCGCGATGTTGAGCATGGAGCCCCACGACGGCGTAGGCGGCTGCGTGCCCAGTCCCAGAAACGACAGCGCCGCCTCGGCGGTGATCGCCCCCGCCATGTCCAGCGATGCCTGCACCACGATCGGAGAGAGGCTGTTGGGCAGGATGTGACGCCAGATGATGCGGCCGTCCCCAACGCCCATGGCCCGGGCCGCCTCCACGTAGTTCTGTGCGCGCTCGCCGAGCACCTGAGCCCTCGAGAGGCGAATGAATCGCGGCGTGAACACGATTCCGATCGCAATCAACGCTTTGTCCAACCCGGCGCCAAGGATCGCCGCCAGCGCCAGCGCCAGGACCAGAAAAGGAAACGACAGCATCGCATCGGTCAGACGCATGAGGAGATCGTCCAGCCGCCCGCCGTAGTAGCCGGCGAGCAGACCCACCGGCAGGCCGGCCACGACGGCGATGCCGACCGAGATGACGCCGGCCAGGAGCGCCGTGCGGGCGCCAAAGATCACACGGCTGAGGACGTCGCGGCCGAGGTCATCGGTGCCCATCGGATGCGCCGCACTCAATGGCCGCAGCAGATTGCCAAAGTCCGGCTTGATGGGACTGGCCGGCGCGAGCCATGGGGCGAAGATGGCTGCCAGCGCGATGCCCAGCACCACCCACAGGCCGGTCAGCGCCAGGCGGTTACGCGCGTAGCGATGGAGGAAGTAACCAAACCCGTACCGGCGCGCATGCCGCATGCGGCGTGGTAGTCCAACCACATCCGCGGGAAGATCGGCGGCGAAACGGCTCATTCGGTGTGCGCCCCCAAGCGGATTCTGGGATCCAGGACGGCATACGTCAGGTCAACAATGAGGTTTGTCGCGACAACCGCGAGGGCCGCAAACAACACCACTCCCTGCACCATCGGGTAGTCCCGGGTGAGGATCGAATCCACCGTGAGCCGTCCCAAGCCGGGCACGGCAAAGATCGTTTCAGTGATCACCGCGCCACCCAGCAAACCGGAGAGCTGCAACCCCATCACAGTCACCACCGGAATCATCGCGTTCTTCATGGCGTGACGGATGAGCACGACGGCGTCCCCCAGCCCCTTCGCCCGCGCCGTACGGATGTAATCGGTTCCCAGCACCTCCAGCATGCTGGAGCGCAGCAGCCGCATCACCAGCGCCGCCAGCGCCGCGCCGAGAACAATCGAAGGCATCACCATCAGCTTGAGGCTGCGGGTCAGATCGATCCAGGGTTCGATGTACCCCGATGGCGGCAGCAACCGCAGGTTGACGGCAAACAGGTAGATCATCATGATCCCCAGCCAGAAGTTGGGGATCGAGATACCGGCCAGGGCCACGGTGGTAGCTGCGTAATCGAGCGCCGTGCGCTGTTTCCATGCCGCGACCACGCCGGCGGGAATGGCGATGACCCAGGCCACCAGCAGAGAGGTGACGGCCAGCTCGATCGTGACCGGCAGTTTGAGCAACAGAGTGTCCAGTACCGGCCGGCCGTCGCGCACCGAGCGCCCGAAGTCGCCGCGGGCGACGTGGTTCAACCACAGCAGGTAGCGCACGTAAAGCGGCCGGTCCAGCCCCATCTCTTTCCGCAGCGCGCTGAGGGCTTCTTTGCTTGCCTCCTCGCCCAGCATGATGCGGGCGGGGTCACCCGGAGGCTGACGAAGAACAGCACCGGAAGGGTGAGGAGGAGGCGGCGGACCAGGTACCAGCTCACGGCAGTGGTGGTCCGGGGGGAGGGCTGCCTGCCCTGCGCCCACGCCAAGCGCGTGGTGCAGGGCCGGGGCCCTCCCCCGCAGTGATTACGGGTTTAGCCAGCTGTAGCGGAACCGCATCATGCCGTCGGAGATGTGCACAAAACCCTGTAGTTTTGGCCCTAACACCTTGTACTGTTTCGGCCAATAAAGGAACAGGTACGGCAGTTCGTCGTTCAGGATATTCATGACGTCGCCGTACGCGCGCCGGCGCTGGTCGCGTGTGGTGAGGATCCGTGCCGCATCGAGCAGCGTGTCCACCCGCGGGTTCGAGTATGCGCTGAAGTTGAGCCCGCCGTCGGTGACGAAGTCGCCATAGATGTTGCCGTCGGGGTCTGGGCGGCCGCTCCAGCCCAGGAGTATGGCCTCGAACTTGTGTGTTTCGCCCTGGCTCAGGATGGCGCCGAATTCCACGATTTCGATGTTGACCTTGATGCCGGCATCGGCGGCCATCGATTGGATGACCTGCGCAACCTGCTGCGCGACGCGGCCAGGCGTGATCTTCAGTGTGAAAGAGAATCCGCTCGGCATGCCGGCGTCGCGCAGTTTCTGTCGCGCCAGATCCAGGTTGCGCTCAGGGATGCGCGAGTTCACAGGAACGTCATAGGTAAACAACGCCGGCGGAAATGGCCCGTTGGCCGGGACGGCGGTCTCCCCAAACACGACATTCACCAGCGTGCCCCGGTCAATCGTGGCGTTGAGGGCCTGGCGCAGCAGCTTGTTGTTGAACGGCGGCCCGGCCACCATGATCCACACGCCCTGCCATTCCAGGCCGCTGCGCTCCAGCAGGCGCAGCACCGGATCGGTGCGCAGCTTGGGTACCTCCGTGGGCGCCACCTGGTCGATGATATCAAGCTCGCCTGCGCGCAGGTTGGCCAGACGGGCATTCTCGTCAGTGAAGGGCCTGTAGATGATCCGGTCGATGTTGCCGGCGTTCTTGTCCCAGTGCTGGTCGAACCGTTCCAGCACGATCCGTTCTTGCGGCCGCTTTTCCACGAACTTGTAGGGCCCGGCGCCGACCGGTTCGCGGGCCAGCCCCTTGCCCAACTTCTGCGCCGCCGCCGGCGACACCATCATGCCGGCGCGGTCGCTCAGCACGGCGAGGAACGGGCTGTAGGGCTTCTCCAGCGAGATGCGAACGGTGTAGGGATCCACCACGGTGACGCCGGTCACCAGGTTGACCTCGTTAAAGCGCGGTGACCCGAACGATTTGTCCAGCATGCGTTCGAAGTTGAACTTTACCGCCTCAGCGTTAAACGGCGTGCCGTCGTGGAACACGACGCCCTGGCGCAGTTTGAATGTGTATGTCCGACCGCCGTCGGCGATCTGCCACGAGGTGGCCAGCATGGGGACGATCTCCAGGTTTTGGTTGATGTCCACCAGTTTGTCATAGAGGTTTTGGAAGACCTGGCGGTCGACCGCCGCCGTCGACTGGTGGGGATCCAGGTTCGGCGGATCGGCGTTGAGCCCGACGCGCAGCGTCCCACCGCGTTGCGGCGCGGCGGTGACCGATGTGGCCGCCAGCGCGCCGATCAGGATGAAGATCCAGAGCGCCCGCTTCATGCCATGCCCCCCTTATGGACGATCAGAGTTGGGAATCTACAATTGGCGCTGCTGTAGGGGTCTCCTGCTCGCTCACTGCACCGGATGCTGCTTGACGTGCGCCAGCTTTCCGCCGGCCAGCAGATACCCCCGGTCGCGGGGTGTAATTTCCACCCGCGCCGTGAACTGGTTCCCTTTGGTCCGGTTGCGCACGGTGAACACGTGCGCGCCCTGCAGGATGCCGTCGCGGATCTTAGGGATTTCCAGTTCGTCATCCCGGTCGATCCCGTCGTAATCGGTGGGATCGGTAAAGAGCAGCGGGACGATCCCCCAGTTGATGAGGTTGGCATGATGGATGCGGGAGAATGACTTCGCCAGCACCGCCCGTACGCCCAGATACATCGGCGCGAGGGCGGCGTGCTCGCGAGATGAGCCCTGCCCGTAGTTTTCCCCGCCGACGATAAACCCGCCGCCGCGGGCTTTGGCCCGCGCGCTAAACTCGGGATCCATCCGGTGGAAAACGTACTCGGCCAGCCTGGCGATGTTGGACCGGTAGGCGACAATCTCCGAGCCGGCCGGCATGATGTGGTCGGTGCTGATGTCGTCGCCGACCTTGATCAATACTGTTCCGTGCAGCGTCTCTTCCAGCGGCGGTTTCACCGGTGAAGGCCGGATGTTCTCCCCGTGGAGTACCGCGATGCCGGCGGCCTCGGCCTCTGAGGCGGGAGGGATGAGATTCGGGTTGTCCTGGGGAACGGCATCGGGCAGGATCGGCGCCGGCGCCGTGATGCTGAGCTCCATGCCCAGGTCGCGTGGATCGGTGATCACGCCCTTGATCGCCGTGGCGGCCGCGGTCTCCGGGCTGGCCAGGTAGACCTGGTCATCGCTCAGACCGCTTCGGCCCTTGAAGTTGCGGTTGATGGCCCGCAGGCTCTTCGTGCCGGGCGCGGGCACATGACCGAACCCGATGCACGCCCCGCAGGTGGGTTCCGCCACGTTTACCCCGGCGGCCAGGAGATCGGTGACGTACCCCTCGCGGGCCAGCAGTTCCAGGTCGGCGCGGCTGCTGGGATGGATAAAGAAGTACACTTCCGGGTGCACGCGCCGGCCTTTCATCACCTTGGCCACTGCCTGCAGATCGGTGTACGACCCGTTGGTGCAGGAGCCGACCATGACCTGCTCCACTTTTGTACCGGCCACCTCGCGGACCGGCACGACGTGATCCGGCAGGCTGGGGAGGGCGACCAGCGGTTCGATCTTGGCAAGATCCACATCGATCGTGTCGTCGTAATCGGCGCCGGAATCGGGCAGCATCTCACGCCAGTCGCGCAGCCGGCCCAGCCGGCGGAAATAGTCACGGGTGACGTCGTCCGAGGGAAAGATCGAAGTGGTCGCCCCCAGCTCATAACTCATGTTCGTGATGGTGACCCGCTGCTGGGCGTTGAGCATGCCCAGAGCTGGCCCGGTGAACTCGAAGATGCGGTCTTTCCCCCCGCGTACGGTCAGCCGGCGTAGCAGTTCCAGGATGACATCTTTGGCAGTGCACCAGGGCCGCAGGGCGCCGGCCAGCCGCACGGCCACGATCTGCGGCATCACGAAGTAGTACGGCCCGCCGCCCATGGCCAGCGCCACGTCCATCCCTCCGGCGCCGATGGCGATCATCGCCACCCCGCCGCAGTGGGGGGTGTGGCTGTCGGCGCCCAGTACGGTCTCGCCGGGGATCGCAAAGTGTTCCAGGTGGATCTGGTGCCCAATGCCGGAGGCCGGTTTGCCGAACCAGATGCCGTACTTGCGGGACGCCGTCTGCAGGTAGAGATGGTCCTCCATGTTCTCGGGCTTGATGTGCAGGACGTTGTGGTCGGCGTAGCATGCCGCGACCCTGCAGCGGATGCGGGGGATGCCCATCGCCTCGAAATGCAGAAAGGCCTGCGTGGCGGTGAGGTCCTGGGCCAGGACCTGGTCGATCCGGATGCCGATCTCTTCTCCAGCGACGAGGCGGCCTTCCACGAGGTGCGCGTCCAGGATCTTGCGGGTCAGGTTCTTGCCCATTGGAGCACTCCTCCAAGCAAACTATACCGCGGATGAAGCACGCTCACCATGCTGTCATCGCGAGGTCCGAAGGGCCGCTGGCGATCCTTGCCCCATTCTGTCATCGCGAGCGCAGCGAAGCGATCTCCTCTGGAGAGGAGATTGCTCCGGCCCTGCGGGGCCTCGCAATGACAGGGAGTGTTATTTTTCGAGGGCGGCGCGTACCGCTCGAATCCGATCTTCGGTAATGTCGATCGGAATTGTGCAGCCAGCGGCCACGATGTGGCGTGTGCCGCCGGTCTGTGCGATGGCATCGCGTGCCTCGGCGGCGACCTGCTCCGGAGTGCCTGACGACAGCGACGTCAGCTCGTTGATGCCTCCGGCCAGGCACCCAGAAAATCGGTGCCGGGCTTCGGACAGCGTGGGCGCTGTCCTACGGTCGTGCCAGTTGATCGCGTCGACCGGATAGTCTGTCAACTGGTCGAACATGATGCCCATCCCGTGGATGTGCAGGATGCGCAGCTCGCTGCCGGCCGCCGCCTCCAGCACCCGCAGGTCATACGGCCTGCCGAACTCCTCATACTCCTCTACGGTGAGGTATCCGGTCGTCGCGGCCGCCGTCGCAAAGAAGATCCCATCCGCGCCGGAGGCCAGCGTCTCGGCGGCAAAGCGGGCCGTCACATCGGTAATGAGCTCCAGGCCGCGGTGCAGCTCATCCGGATCCTCCCGCAGGTAGCGGAGCGAAGCCTCTGGTCCCGACAGCGTTCCTGCGATGGTGAGGGGGCTAAAGACGGTGGAGACGATCAGCGGTTCCGGCAGCGCATCGCGGATCAGACGCAGGGCGTGCAGTTCGCGTCCGTAGGCGCCTCCGGTGACGTCCAGCGGTTTCAGCCGGCTCCAGTCCGCCGGTTTCTTGATCGGGCGGTCGGTGTAGTGCCGCGTGCCCTCCCGGTTCGGCTTGTAACCGGCACGCAACCCCCAGTCGTCCCCGTAGTAGCCGCTGGCAGGCGTCACCTTGAGCAAATCCCACTGGTATTTTTTCTGGAAGTTCACGTGGGCGGCGGCGAGCGACTCGGCGCGCTGGTCGTCGCCGGGGAAGTGGCGCCACAGCGCGATGGGGACTCTATCGACAGGCTTCCCCGCAATGGCGGCGTGGATTCGTTCCCGGCTGTTCATATCAAAGTGCGTCTACTTGGTCTACTATGTCTGCAAGGTCTACCAGGTCTACATGCTTCATCGATGCGAGGCGTCTGGTAGTGAGACCTTGTAGACATTGTAGACGCAGTTATCCGTTGTTGAGGCGCTTGCGCATGAACGCAATGATCTGCCGGTCCACCAGGTCATCCTCCCGCCAGCGCTCTTCGAAGTTTTCGATTGAGCAGAACCGTCTGAATGCGTCTTTGGTCGCGGCGTCGTACATCCCGCTGATCTCCCCGGAGTAGTAGCCCAGCCCGTGGAGGAGCTGCTGAATCTCCCTGGCCACGTTGCCCGCCGCGCGTGTCAGCGCTCCGGTGGGTGTGGTGCCGAAATACAGGCGGTGCAACTCGAGCAGCTTATGCAGTTCAACGGTCGGGGTGGAATGGTCGTCGACGCGCAGATCGACATAACGGTCAAGGTGGCCCCCGTAGCTCCCTTTTTCTTTCGCCACGTACAACGCCGCTGATTGCTGACCCCGGCTATCACCGCCCTGGGCCTGACCCGCATCCAGGGCCCGAACCAGCCGCTCCGGCAGGGGACCGGACGAGACCTCAAAGTCTCCGGCCATGGCCCTGACGACGGCATCTGACGCCAGGATGTTCCCCTGGCAGGTGTACCCTGTCCCAAACCGGTGCCCGGCCCAATGAAAGCACTGGTTTCCGGTCCACGCAGCCGCCTGGCCACGCCGGTCCACCACGCCTACCTGACGGTGCTCGCGGTCGCCGTCACTCTCAACGAGCCGGTGGAGGACGTCTTCGGCAGGGTGTCCTTCGGCGAGCAGGGCCAGCCCGCGCGGACCATAACTCAGGTTCGCCCACGCCTGGGTGGCAATCGCGCCCGCGCCGGCCTGCGCCCACGGGACGACGGCCCCGACGGCCAGGAACTTGCTGGCTACCGCCACGCCGAACTCGCCGGTGTCCAGGTCCGCGGCGGCGATGGAGAATGTCGACGGCGTGACTCGTGATTCGTGACTCGTGATTCGCAACTGCTCCCCCCAGATCCGCCCTATTCTGTTCTGTCATCGCGAGCGCCGAAGGCGCGTGGGCGACTCAGGCCGTCAGGCCACTATCAACTCCGGCAGCGTCTTGGGAAACTTCGTCAACACTTCGCATCCCTCGCCGGTGACGATAATGGTATCCGAGTGACGGAAGCCACCCGCGCCGTCGATGTAGATCCCCGGCTCGACGGACATGACCATCCCGGCCCGTAACGGGGTGCCATCGCTCGGTGCGAAGAATGGTAGTTCATGGATATCGATGCCGATGCCGTGACCGGTGCGGTGGATGAAGGCGCGACCATACCCCGCCTCTTCGATGAGGCGGCGGGCCGCGCGGTCCACCTGCTGGCAGACCACACCCGGCCGGATCGAATCCAGGGCCGCCTGCTGCGCCTGCCGCATGACTTCAAAGATCTGTCGCTGTTGCTCGGTGGGCGGTCCGATGAAGATGGTGCGCTCGTCCTCCGAGTAATAGCCGTCGGTCGTACACCCCGTCCCGTGGATCACCACGTCCCCCCGCCGCAGCGGCCGGCCGGAGGGGATGGAGTGCGGCAGCACCGATTTCTCCCCCGAGACCGGCCGCGACCCTGCGGTGATGTGGTATTCGGGGTGACGCCGCGCGCCTTCCAGCAACATGGCGGCGTCTCCTCGGGCCATGATCTCGATTTCGGTCTTCCCCGGTACGCTCGCGTCCACTTCGACCCGCATCCCCACTTCCGCCAGCACGGCGCCGGTGCGGACCAGTTCGAGTTCGTGCGCGTCTTTCACCATACGGCGCGCTTCGATCAATCCTCGAGTCGGCACGAACGGATTTCCCCACGCCTCGGACAGATACGCATATCCGTCGACCGAGAACCCGCCGGGCTCAAATCCGATCCGCCGGCCCCGCAGGCCGGATTCGCGCATCGCGTCCACGCAGTGATCGACCGCCACCTGCAGCGTCGACTTGCCGCCCAATCCCCCCAGGCCGGTGTCGGCGTACGTCCGGATGGTGGGAATGCCGGACGTCGCCCTGGCGTGAGCCTCCTCGAGCTCGGGGATGATCAACACCGATGGTTCGCCCACCACGACCAGGACCGGGCGCGAGTACGTGATAGCCCGAAACCCACAGACATAGTAGGTATTGGCCGGTGTGCTGACCAGCAACGCGTCCAGCCCCGCGTCGCGAAGATCGGCCAGCACCGCATCAAGGTGCATAGAGGGTATTATTCGTCATCGCGAGGCCCGCAGGGCCGTGGCGATCTCTCCTGTGAGGAGATTGCTTGCCACCCCGCAAATTTGGATAGCGAATTTGCGGGGACCCCGGCACTGCTTCGCCCCTCGCAATGACAAGGATGGTTGTCATCCCGAGTCCCCCAGTTCCTTCTTCATCTGATGCATATACACGCGGAACCCCAATCGTTCCCAGAACGGGATGGCGTCGTTGTTGGCCGCGACCGTGAGCTCGACGAGCGTGACACTGCGATGTTCCAGCCACTGCAGGATCTCATCCACCAGCTGCCGGCCAATCCCCCTGCGGCGGTGCTCGGGTTTGACGAAGACATCATGGATGTATCCCCGGTAGCGATGTTCGAAGAAGGAGGGCAGCGTCGTGATACGGCCGACGGCGTAGCCGACGACATCGAGTCCCTCTCTGGCCACGACGGCGATGGAGTCGTCGCGGTTGATCAGCGCGCGCAGGTAGGCGCCATACTCGCGGGGCCACTGCGGGGAGGGCGTAAAGGCCGGATCCAGCTCGGAGTGGAAACCCGCCAGCTGGCCCCACACCGGAAGGATCTCCTTGATGTCTTTGATCGTGGCCCGCCGGATCTCGACGGTCATGGATGCGGACGGTATCTTCACTCATTCCGCCTCTCCCTGCGCACTCCTGCGATACGTTGCTCCCACCGTAGGTAGGACCCGCGGCGTCGTAGAAAGCCATCGCACATGCCCATCGTCGAGGTTGTTGACCTCTTCAAGCGCTACGGCGATGTCCCCGCCGTTGATCACATTGGATTCGTGGTCGAATCTGGCGAAGTCTTCGGCATCCTCGGACCGAACGGCGCGGGCAAGACCACGACACTGGAGATTATGGAAGGGCTGCGCCGTCCCGACGGCGGTCGCGCGGTTGTTGACGGGGTTGACGTCCAGCACCACCCACGGGAGGTCCGATCGCGGATCGGCATGCAACTCCAGCAGGCCGGCTTCTTTGAGCGCCTGACGGTCGACGAAACGCTGCAACTGTTCGCGGCCTTCCACCGGCGTGCGTTGCCGGTTTCCGACGTGATCCACCGGCTGCAGCTCGACGAGAAGCGCCGGGCGCGGGTGGACACGCTGTCCGGCGGTCAGCTGCAGCGGCTCTCGGTCGCCGTGGCGCTCATCAATGACCCGCGGATTGTCTTTCTGGACGAACCCACCACCGGGCTGGATCCGCAGGCCCGGCGCGCCCTGTGGGAGGTTATCGGATCGTTCCGCCGGGAGGGCCGGACCGTCATCCTCACCACGCATTATATGGAAGTGATTCGCACCCATGCGCCCGGGACCACGGTGTCGGTGTTGCTGGGCGGCGGGCAGGTGAGGTTTGATGTGCTTCCCGGCGTCCAGACCGTGCAGCAGGCGAATGGAGAAGTCATCCTCCTCACGTCTGATCCGCTCGGGACCGTGCACGCCTTGATGGAGCTGAACCGCAGCGGGGAGGCCATCTTCCAGCAGTTGCGCGTGGAAGAGGCCACGCTGGAGGACGTCTTCCTGCAACTCACGGGCCGGAGACTGCGAGAGTGAGAGGTTTTTGGGCCACGGTGAAGATGGGGCTGCGAATGTATCTGCGCGATCGCGGCGCGGTTTTTTGGGGCATCGTGTTCCCACTGATCCTGATGACGCTGATCGGACTCGCCTTTGGGCGCACCGACAGCCCGTCGTTTACCATCGCCGTGGTGGATCAGAGCGGCGGTTTGCTGGGGCGGGGTCTGCTTGTGGGATTACGGCAGGTCCCGGTGTTCCGCGTGGAGGAGGCCAGCGACACTGAGGCGGCCCTGGCGCGCCTGCGGGGGGGCCGGCTGACGCTGGTGATTGTGGTCCCGGTGGCGCCATCCGGGGAACCCATCCGCGCCTACTTCGATCAGGCCAGAGTGACCGACTCCCAGACGGCGCTGGTGATCCTGGAGCGATTCATCGCCGACGCGAATCTTCGGCTGGCCCGAGCTCCGCAGACGCTGCGACTGCAGGCCACCGGGATCGCCGGGCGGATCCAGCTGCGCTTCTTTGATTTTCTACTGCCGGGGATCCTGGCCATGACCGTGATGCAGACCGGTCTCTCCGGCGTGACGTGGGTCGTGGCGACCTATCGCCAGCGACTCATCCTCAAGCGCATCCTGGCGACCCCGGCCCATCCCGCAGCCTTCCTCGGTGGATTGGTCGGCCGCTACACGCTGACCAGCCTGTTTCAGATGACGGTGATCATGCTGGTCGCCGTCCTGGCCTTTCACGCCAGGATCGTGGGCAGCCTGTTGACCATGGGGGCGCTGATCGTCTTGGGTACGCTGGTGTTTGTGGGCATGGGATTTGCCATCTCCACCGTCTCCAAATCCCCCGAGGCCGCCAACCTGCTCGGCACCGCAATCAGCTATCCGATGATGTTTCTGGCCGGAACCTTCTGGCCGAAGGACTTGATGCCGAAGGCGATGCAGCCGGTGATTGGGTTGTTGCCGCTCACCCCGCTGGTTGACGTGATGCGCGGGGTCTCTGCCCGCGGCGACGCCGTGACCGCGTATCTGCCTGGACTGGCCTACCTCGCCGCGTGGGGAGCCGTCTCTTTCCTCGTGGCGGCGAAGCGCTTCAGGTGGGAATGACCTGACGGAACCTTCTCCTGCCATCTCACTGGCAGCTTCGATAGAGTGGAGTTTATCTAATGGCAGGAGTTCCGCCGTACTCCCCCGAACGAATGACGAAACCCTATACGGGGGGTGACGTCATTGAGGAAACTTGTCACGCTTGTAGGTGCTATCGCTCTTGTGTTCGTCCTCTCAGCGGGGCCGGCGGCCGCGCAGACGGTTGAGACTCCGCCGGTGGTAGTCGACCGCACCGCG
>VBAP01000025.1 GCA_005882335.1 Candidatus Segetimicrobium genomatis | reverse complement strand
ATTTTGACGACGAGACCTGTCGCCTCGAACCGATCGAGAATCCCTTCGGCCCGAAAGTGTTACCTATGTGCTCGGAATAAACTGTCACCCATGTGTCCAGAACGGACCGTCTTCGATGAGTCGGGGCGAGTGGATTTGAACCACCGACCTCCTGGTCCCGAAGCGGCGACCAAGTCTGCCGACGTACGACAAAATGTAGTACTTACGCGGTGTTCTGGGCAGTCGGAGTCGTACCTCGGGAGCTAAGATCGCTGCGTAGTAGCGAGAAACTCACATCGAAACTCACACCACGAGCGACCTCCTGGACCGGTTCCAGGAGGTCGTCTTTCTTGCATGTTTGGAAGCTCACAATTCTCCCTCTCGCGCAGCCCTCCCGCCGGCGGAGGGCCGACGTGTGACACCCGGTAGCATTCACAGCGGTCCGCCGCGCGTCCTGTTCCCCTACGACTCACGCGGATCCCGCATAGGCTGGACAGTCTCGGGCGCTGTCGTATGTTCGATTATTGACGGCGTGCGCGGAAGCACTTCGCGTACACCGGGACGACGCGCCGCCGCCCATTCCACGACCGTCGTCCGCCAGCAGAAAACTCGCTTCATGGAGGTCGTATGCAACGCGCTCTTGCTCTCCTCGCGCTCGCATTGGCTTCGCCTGGGTCCGCCGATCGGGCAATCGCGCAAGCGAAGCTGACCAAAGCCCAAAAAATCGCCGACGCGATGAAGGCCGCCCCGCGCTCCATTTCGGCGCAGGCCACCATCATGGACTGGCCTGCGACCGAGGGCGGGAAGATGGTAACGCTCCGTGCCGGGACGAATGGGTGGACGTGTCTGCCCGATTTCCCGGCGACTCGAGGGGACGATCCGATGTGCGTGGACGATCAGTGGATGTCGTTCATGAGCGCGCTGATGACCAAGGCCACGCCACAGATCGCGCGCGAAGGCATCGGTTACATGACTTCACCTGCGGGCAGCTACGGCAGCAACGCGGACCCGTTTGCGACAAAGGCGACACCCGACAACGACTGGGGATACGATCCTCCGCATGTGATGCTACTCGTCCCTGACCCACGGGCGCTGGAGGGGATACCGACCAAGCGTCAGAGCGGAGGTCCCTGGGTGATGTGGGCCGGCACGGCGTACGCTCATATCATGGTTCCGCTCGCTTCACCGAAGAAGTGAACTCACGCAGTCCACGTACCACCTGCGGCGCTCGTCCGACGGAGCGCCGCAGGCTGGGGAGGTTTGTCTTACAGCAAACGGGAACTCGTTGCAGGGTTGATTTCTTCACCAGTCGGGACGGCGGGATTTGAACCCGCGACCCCCTGAACCCCATGCGAGTTGTTGGAAGATCGAGTTGCGACACCGAGTAGCATTCAACGCGGTGTTCTGGGCATCGGTGTTGTGACACGGCGGCCGAATGCGACGGGGAGTAGTACGAAACTCACAACAGAACTCACAGCAGGCGACCCCCTCAAGGTACCACGGGGTCGCCTCTTTTCTGGCCCGCGCTCACTGCGCCCTACTCGCCTGTCTCCACCTGGCAGCCACCGTTGGCGCGATGCTCTAGCCCGCGTCGTTCCACGGCCATAAGCTTGAAGCTCTGAGTAGGGAGAGCTCGAGGTGGACCAGGTCCTCCCGCGCCTGCAAGCCGCCCTCGCCGGCCGCTACACGATCGAGCGCGAACTCGGCCGCGGCGGGATGGCCACGGTCTATCTGGCCGAGGACCTCAAGCACCACCGCCCCGTCGCCCTCAAGGTCCTGAAGCCCGAGCTTGCCGCGGCGCTCGGCCACGAGCGCTTCCTGCGCGAGATCGAGATCGCGGCACGGCTCAACCACCCCCACATCCTGACGCTACACGACTCGGGCGAGGCCGCGGGGTTCCTCTACTACGTCATGCCCTTCGTCGAGGGCGAGTCGCTGCGCGACCGGCTGAACCGCGAGAAGCAGTTGCCGTTGGACGACGCCCTGCAGATCGCACGGGAAGCGGCGGACGCGCTCTCCTACGCCCACAGCCACGACGTGGTGCACCGGGACATCAAGCCGGAGAACATCCTGCTCGAGTCAGGCCATGCCGTGGTGACAGACTTTGGGATCGCCCGGGCGATCACGGCGGCCGGCAGGGCGCAGCTGACGGAGACAGGGATTGCTGTGGGGACGCCGGCGTACATGAGTCCGGAGCAAGGAGCCGGGAGCCAGGAGCTGGATGGGCGCTCCGATATTTATTCCCTCGGCTGTGTCTTGTACGAGATGCTGGCGGGGCATCCACCATTCACGGGGGGGACGGCGCAGGAGATGCTGGCGCGCCATTCGCTGGACGCGGTGCCGCTGCTCACGGCAGCGCGTCCGACCGTGCCGACGGCGGTAGTGCGCGCGGTCAATACAGCACTGGCCAAGATGCCGGCGGACCGGTTTCGGACGGCGAGCCAGCTCACGGACGCCTTGGACGACCGCCCTCTGGCACTGCCGCGGCGGTCGCGCGTGCCGGGGCGTCGCGCGGTCCTGGTAGGGTTGAGCGCCACGCTGCTCGCGGCTGCGGTGTGGGTCGCGATGTCGGTTCTGACGCGGCGCAATCGTGCAGACGATACCGGAGCGGCATCGCGCGTGGTGGTGATGCCGTTCGAGAACCGCACGGCGGTCACCGCGCTCGATCCCCTGGGCACCATGGTCGCCGAGTGGGTGACGCAGGGGCTCACCGAGGTGCCGTTCCTCACCGTGCTCGATACGCGCGGCGCGGAGGCCACCGCAGGGATGCTCGGCTCCGCGGCCGCACCGGTAACCGTAGGACGCGAGACTGGTGCCGGTGTCGTGGTCGCAGGCTCCTACTTCCTCCAGGGCGACTCGCTCCAGTTCCAGGCGCAGATCAGCTCCACGGCCGACGGCAGCATCCTCGTGGGCATCGGCGGCGTCACAGCTCCGCGAAACCGGCCGCTCGAGGGGGCAGAGCAGTTACGGCAAAGGGTGCTGGCTGCATTCGCTTCGCTGCACGACAAAGACGTCCGCACCTTCCAGACAGCGCTCGCGCAGCCGCCCACGTACGCCGCCTACCGCGAGTACGTCGAAGGGCTCGAGTTGTACATCGGGAGGGGTACCCTCAGCGACGCCGCCCAGCGCTTCCAGCAGGCGGCGGTGCTCGACTCCACGTTCCTGACAGCGCGCGTATGGGCGGCGCAATCCGGCATGTTTGCTGGGCGAACACGGATGGACCAGGCGTGGGGGAGGCGAGCCGATTCGCTGATTAGCGGACTGCAGCTGCTCAGAGACCGCCTCGCCCCGTTCGACCGCGCGCGCCTCGACTTCGTGGTGGCCCACCGAGCTGAAGACCTCCTCGAGTCGTACCAGGCCGCATTGCGTCTGGTAGACGCCTCGCCTGGCTCTGTCGATGCGCGACGCGAGGCGGCGATTTCGGCCCTGAGGGTGCTGCGTCCCCGCGAGGCGCTGAGGCGTCTGGAGCAGCTCGATCCAGAACGTGGGCTGATGCGAGAATGGGAGAGCTACTGGTCGGCGGCGGCCTGGGGCCTTCACCTGCTCGGCCGGCACGAGGACGAGCTCACAACGGTTCGGCGCGGCCGGCGGCTACACCCGTCCAGTCCGGACCTTCTCTACTTCGAGCTGCGGGCCCTGGCGGCGCTGGGACGGATTGCGGAATTAGACTCTATTGCCCGCATCGAATTGCCCGCCTCTGAAGGTCACGCGGGCCTCATGGCTTTCGGCATAGCTGGAGAGCTCATGGCTCACGGGCACTTCGACGCTGCGCACCGTCTCGCGCAGTTTGCGGCGGACCTTCCGGGAGATCATCCGCCGTCCGGGCAGGCGGCGCGGGAGTGGCTCGAGCAGCACGTTGGGCTGCGACAAGAGGTGGGCGATCCGTTTTGTTATCTCGGAGAAGATCTGGAGACGCGTCCGCTTGGCGAGCGCGCGCGAGACGAGTGGCTTCACTGGCGCGCCGAGCTGGCACTACTCGTGGGCGATACCAAGACCGCCGCTAGCCGCGCTGCTCAAATGCATGACCCCGGTGCTCATGGCTCGCTCCTCGCGCGCGTTCTGGCCGCCGAGGGCAAACGGGACGCCTCACGAGCGGCGCTCGACCTGTTGGAACGGCATGCGCTGCAAGCCCGCGGAACGCTCCGCTCGATGGAGATCGAGCGAGCGAGCGCTCTTGTGCGTTTGGGCGACCTGCAGCGAGCCCTCGATGTGTTGGCGGACGGGCTTGGCCGAGGAGCAATTAACAACAGCATCTGGGGCCAGGACGGACATGCGTACCCGTACCTGGCCCCACTCTGGAGCAATCCGCGGTTCCGGGCGCTGATCAAGCCGAGGGGCTGAAGGCGATCGGGACTGAAAGTATCGGAGCCGGGCCAAAAGTATTGGTCCCGGCTCCGACCGAATCCAACTGTTTGTTCTCTACCTGCTTTTTGCGAATCGGGATGGCGGGATTTGAACCCGCGACCCCCTGAACCCCATGCGAACGGTTAGAGGGGCGAGTTACGACACCAAGTAGTAATCACGCGGTGTTCTGGGCATCGGTGTTGTGAGTCGGCCCCCGAAGATCGAGCGAAAGGAGCAAGAAGTTCACAGCAGAACTCACAGTGCGTGACCCCCGGAGTGGTTCAGGGGGTCGGGTGCTTTTCTTGCCTGTCATCGTAAGCCCGGGCAGGCGCGAGGCATGATGGTGGGTATGGCCGCGGTCGCGGAGCAGCTACGCAGTCGGCGTTGCAGCGATGTCACGCTTTCGCCGCTTTCGCATAGGCGAGCTGGATCACCGCCTCGGATTCCGCGTCGGACGCGAGCACGCAGACGACCGCGCCCTCCTGCCAGAACACCAGCGTGAGTCTCCCCGCGCGGTATACTTGGAAGGTGATGCCGTTATGCTCGCGCACGTCGTCGCTTCGGGGCAGCTCCGCGAGCCGCCCCTCGTACATCTGGCACACGAGGTCCCGGCCCTCAGGTCCTCGATAGGCGAACAAGGCACTGGGACGGCCGCGAAGCCGATGGATGCGACCGCCGACCAATCGGTATTGCATCATCCCGAGGTCGAACACGCGCGTTCGGAAATCGACCCCACCCCTGGCATAGAGGCTCTCGACCGCCGCGCCGTCGGAGCTCCGTAGATCGAGCGCGAGGGTGCCGCTGGAATACGTGGCGAAATCGCGGGTGACGGCGTCGACGAGATTCGCTCGCGGTCGGGACACGAGCAGCAGCACCAGGGCGGCGGCCGCGAGCACGGCGCCGGCCGTGGCCCACTGCCACCACCGCCGCCGACTGGTCCAGCTCGCCGCCGGCCGAGTTCTCCCGTCGGCCGCGTCCAGGGCGGCGGTCACTCGGTCCGCGAGCGCGGGCGGCACCTCCTCGCCCGGCAGCTGTTTGAGCGCGACGTCCCGGACCCACCGCAGGGCCTCCAGCTCGCCGCGGCACTGCGGGCACCCGTCGAGGTGCGCCCGGACCTCGACCTGCCGCGTGTCGTCGAGCCGGCCGTCGAGGAAGTCCTGGAGCGTGGCGCCGAGGTGATTCACCGTGTCGGTCATCGGTCCAGTGAGGTGCCTTTGCCGTAGCCGGCCTCGTGCGCGTATGCCTGCAGCATGGCGAATAACAACTTGCGGCCGCGGAACAACCGTGACCCGACGGTCCCGACCGCGCAGCCCAGGACCGAGGCGGCCTCCTCGTACGCCAACTCTTCGACGTCGACCAGCAGCAGCGGCGCGCGGAAATCCTCCGGCAGCTGCCGCAGGGCGCGCTCCACCTCGGGGCTCCACCGCCATCCCCACCCTTCGACCGTGGTGATGTCGGATGCCGGATCCGGCGCCTGGGCGAACTGGTGAAATCGCTCCTCCAGCGCCTCTAGCGACTCCACGCGTGGCCGTTGCTTCGCCTGGCGATACTGGTTGACGAAGATCGAGTAAAGGATGGTGAACAGCCAGGCCTTGCAATTCGTTCCGGGCGTGAAGTTCTCGAACGTGCGATAGGCCCGAAGGAAGGTCTCCTGCGTCAAATCGGCGGCATCTTGGGGCTCCCGCGTAAGCCGCAGGGCCGTGTTGAACAGCGCCCCCATGAACGGCAGGGCGAGGGACTCGAACCGGAGCCTTCGTTCGTCGGCATCGCTGCGCGGCATGCCTGGGTCTCGCGCTCGGGAATTTTTCGGAGGGTTGGCCTGTTGACTCAATACGACGCATGCGCCCGCCGCCGATGTCGGCGGGCCGCGGCACGTGCACCAACATGAAGAGGAGGGCTCACTATGTACAGGATTTGCCGCGTGGCTCGCGCAGCGGGACTTGGTGTTCTGGTGGCCGCCGGCTGCGCGCCTGATGTGCCCGTCCGGCCGAGCGGCGCGCTGTCTTTCGACGCAGCAGCAGCGAGCCGCCCACCCTTCGTCTTCCCCGCCGGCTGCTGCTATTACCAAGGCCGCATCGTGCGCACCGTAGTGCCGCCAGCGAGCGATCCGCAGGCAGGGATCGACAATTTCTACGGCTTCCCCGCGGGCGCCACCGCTGGACAGAAGGGCGTGGTGGGCGTGGCACCGGGAGCCGTCGGCTATCACGGTGGGCACTGGAAGTTCTTCGCGGTCACGTGGAACGTGACGCCCTACCTGTTGACTTCCGAAACCGCGGTGCTCGCCGCCGCCGCCGCGGGTGA
This sequence comes from Candidatus Segetimicrobium genomatis, assembly GCA_005882335.1. GTDB lineage: Bacteria > Sysuimicrobiota > Sysuimicrobiia > Sysuimicrobiales > Kaftiobacteriaceae > Telluricultor. Next base: position 14,028 of record VBAP01000025.1, on the reverse strand, counting down.
TGCGACGGTGACACGCGTCCCCGACAACGACTTCAAGTGCCCGATCCAACCCTAGCATCCCGACTCCTCCGAGCGCGAGCGACCGGCGGCGTGGAGACGCTGGCCGCTCGCGCCGTCTTACACGCCTGAAGGGTGACTTCGAAAGGCGTATAGATCAGTTCCGGTCAGATCGGCGGCCGCTACGGGGCGAGGGGGTCTCTTGAGGGGGAAAACGTGATGCGCCATTTCTCTCTGACGGCCCTCTGCGCCGCCGTCCTCGCGGCACCGGTCGCCGCCCAGCTGTCCCCCATCTCGCTCGATGCGTCAGTCGGTGCCAAGGGTGGGGCGCAGCGGGCCGCCGTCAGCGCCTGGCATCCCTTGGTCCATCTCGCTGGGCGCTTGCACTTGGGCCTTGGCGCGCGGGTCTCGGCGTACGGGGGCGACCCGATCGACTACACGAACCGTGGCACGGTGCAGGGCCGCCTTGCCTCCAGCGTGCCCATCGACCCCGCCGTGTACGCGCTCAACGGCGCGGTGTTCGGCAAGCTCGATCTCACGAACCTCGTCGCCCTGGGCGCGAACCTCGACGTCATCGGCGTCGCCACCGGCCCGACGCGGACGGCGGGCTCGCTTTCGGAGAAGCCTCAGGCGTTCTCCTACTTCCGTTACGGCTCGGGGGACCACGGCGCGCTGAACTCGGAGTTTTTCGTCTCGTTACGGGTGGCACCGCGAGTGCGGGTGCGTGGTGGCGCGAGTCATTATGTGACCAACTACACGGTCACAGATACGGCGGCCGTCGGCGCGCCAAGCAGCCGCTACCAGAAGTTCCAAACTGTGCCGTTCATCGCCGTCAGGCTGCAGCTGTAGACCCACGGCGACGTCCCACGGCTCGGCGACGAGAATGCGCGCCCGGTCGGCGACCCGCCAATCGTCGGAACCGATCGCCAGGCATCTGGGACCGCCGGTCGGGACGTCTTCTAACTAAGAGCGACCGCCCGGTCGTCTCGTGCTCGGTTCGCACCCCTAGAGAGGAGAGGACCTTATGCTGAAGCGACTCATCGTCTCGACCGCGGTGCTGGCGTTCTGTAGCCTGCCGCTCGCCGCCCAGGAAATGGGCGGGATGCACATGGGGAAGGACGTGTCGATGACGGGCCAGGTCGTCGATCTCAGTTGCTTCACGACGACGGGCGCGTCGGGCCCGAGCCACAAGGCGTGCGCCACGGCCTGCGCCAAATCGGGGATGCCGCTCGCGATCCTCGGCGACGACGGCAAGATCTACATGCTGGCGAGCCCGAAGCCGGCCGATCCGCAGAACTCGCGCCTGCTCCCCTTCGTCGAGCAGAAGGTCAAGGTCACGGGGTCGGTGCTGGAGAGTCACGGTGCGAACATGATCACGATCAAGACGATCGCCGCCGCGACCTGAGATGCAAGCGTCGCTGGGCGCCGGCTGCTGACGCGCTTGGCGCAGGGGGCTGGCAGACATTCGTGCTGCCGGTGGGTGGGCACCGGGCTTGATCGTTGCGGCCAAAAAGGACTCAAAGACGGAGACCACCGGCGGACCCCGACGCTGGTCGCGGTCCCGTCACCGTTTCCTGACAATTGGCGCCTCCCCGAAGGCGGGTCCTACGCCGTTGCCGGGGGTAGGACCCGCACACCAGCCTATGATCCTCACGTTATGCGATGGTGTGGAGGTTACACGCAGATGCAGTCGAGCGGATTGATGACGGGATTGACGCTGTTTGCGGGGTGCGCCGCAGGGTAGATCACGTAGAGACTTTAGCATGATGCTCGTGGTGTTGCTCTCGCTCGCGGCTCCCGCGCCGTCCGGCGCGGCGGCGACCGCCGTGCGCAGTGACGACCCACCAGTGAAAGTCTGGCTCAATCAGGACAACTACCGGCGCGGCGACAAGGCGCATGTGAACATAAGGCTCGGCGAGGATGGCTACCTCGTCGTGCTCCGCGCCGATGCCAACCGCCGCGTCCGGGTGCTGTTCCCGCTCGACCCGGGCGACGACGCCTTCGTGCGCGGAGGCGAAACGCGGGAGATCCAGGGGCGCGGTGACCGCGAGGCGTTCTCGATCGACGAGCACGAGGGCTCGGGGCTCGTGCTCGCCGCCCGCTCGGTGACACCGTTCACATTCGACGAGTTCGCGCGCGGCGATCACTGGGACTACCGCGTACTGACCGGGAGCGACGCCGGCGACGACCAGGAGCAGGCGTTGCTCGACATCGTGCAGCGCATGGTGCCCGGCGGCCACGTCGACTACGACGCAGTGAACTACACCGTCGCGTCGCCGCGGACGTACTACGACGGCGCTTACTCCCCGTACTCCCCGTCCGTCAGCCTGGGTCTGGGATACGGCTTCGGCTGGCCCCGGAGCTTCAGTTTCAGCCTCGCGTTCGGCGACCCGTTTCTCTTCCGGCCGTTTTTCTTCCGCGCGCGCTGCTTCGACCCGTTCTTCTTTGATCCGTTCTTCTGCGACCCGTTCTTCGTCGATCCGTTCTTCTTTCCCCATCGGTTCTTCTTCTTCCCGCGACTGTTCGTGTTCAGCCGAACCGTGATTGTGTTGCGCGGCCGGACCGGGCTCGTTGGCGGTATTCCGGTTCGCCGGCGCTTGCTGATCGACCGCGTCCGCCCGGGGTTTGTCGGCCGCTTCGTCTTCAGGGATCCCACCCCGATCACCGCGACGGGCCCGCGCCTCCGGGTTGCGGCGGGTGCCCTGCTCTGGCGTAGGCGTCCCGCGGACGCCGCCGGGGCGCGGGGTAAGCCGATGAGGCGGCCGGCAGCGCCCTCGATTCGGGACCGGCGGCCGAATCTCGAGCGGCGCGGGCCCGCGCCGCGGATCGAGAACCGGCCGCATGGGACGGGGCGGGAACCCCCGGGAGCCATCTGGGATCGAAGGCCGAGGACGTTTGAGCGTCGGGTGCCCGGTCCCGCGGCGCGGGCCCCGGGCCGGCTCGAAGTCCCGCCCGCGTGGCGCGCGCCCGAGCGGGCGCGCGAGCCCGGCTTGCCCGGCTGGGGACGGGCGTCGACGATGCGGGATCGCGCATTCTCCGCCGCTGGCCTGTCGGGCCGCACGTTTGTCCGCTCGTCCCGCGCGGCCGGCTCGCTGCGCCGCGGTGGCGGGCGTAGGCGCTAGCGCACCGAGCCCGGAACCGCGGGGATTCAGCTGGAGGAATCGTCAGACTAAGGAGGAATGCGATGCGACTTTACCCTCAACTACAGGCGCTGCTCCTCGTCAGCGCTGCCAGCGGCAGCTCGACCGGCCTCAGTGGAGGTGGAGGGGGGAACATGAGCGGCTCGGTCGTCGGCGTCGCGATCCAAGATTTCTCCTTTTCCCCTGCCGCCATGACAGTGATGGTCGGGACCACGGTGAAATGGACCAACAATGGTCCATCCGCGCATACTACCACGAGCAACACAGGGACATGGGATAGCGGCCAGCTCAGCAGCCCCACGAGCGGCGGAGGGTATGGCGGCGGCTCGGCGGGGGGCACGTATCAGCACACGTTCATGGCGGTGGGCACCTACGCCTACCATTGCTCGAACCATCCGCCGTCGCTCTACCCGGGTTTCACAGGGACGATCACTGTCACTCCCTAGGAAGGGCGCCGCGCAACCACTTGTTGCACGTACGGGGGGTCGCTCGACCACCTGAGCCCGACGCCTCGGCGGGAGCCTGCCAGGCAGAACGACCTCCTGGAGTGGATGCAGGAGGTCGTTTTCCGCCTTCGTCGGCAGGGCGGGGCGACGCCGACAGCGATGTGGAGGAGGGCAGGCCGAGACCGCGCGACCGTCGCGGCGCACGCTGGCGGCCCAGCAGCGCCGCTTTGACTGGTTCCGCCAGCGCTACAACGCGGAGCGGCGGCACGAAGCCCTCGGCCAGCGCCTGCCCGCAAGTCTGTACCAAGCGTCCCTGCGGCCGTACCCCGCCGCGCTCTTGCCGATCACGTATCCGGGGCATTATGAAGTGGGGCGCGTGAGTCGCAACGGCGGCATTCGCTGGGGCAGCCGGTGGGTGAACGTGAGCCACGTCCTCGCCGAGCTGGACGTCGGCTTCGAGTAAATCGACGACGGACTCTGGGAGGTGTACTTCGGGCCGGTCTGGCTCGGTCGCCCACACGAGACGACGGGGAGGATCGTCGACCATCTCGGTCGCGCCGCCCGCCGCGAAGGCGGGAACCACGAAGGGAAAGTGTTACCTATCAGCTGATAACAAACTGTTACCTATCACCTGAACTGTTCACCACCACGGCTCGAGGCACCACTTCGACACTACCGATGGGCCGTGGCCCGCCGCCTTGAGCAGCGTCACGGTCGCGATAGTACGGTGAAGCGGGTGTACATTCCCGCGCGAAAGTGCCCGGGCATGTGGCAGTGCAGCAACCACACGCCCGGATTGTCCGGACGCATGTCGGCGACGGCGGACATCATTGGGGTCAACATGACCATGTCCGTGCGCATATGGGCAACGACGGCCGTCTGCCCGTGCCAGTGCACCGTGTGAATGTCCCAGGCGTTTTCCTCATTCGGATTGGCGAAAACGTACCAGCGCACCCGCTCACGCGCTCGCATGGTAAGCATCGGGCCGTTCCCTTCGAGGAAGCCATTGATCGTATAGAAGTGATGGAACTGCTGAACGCGGGTGTCGTTTCTCTCGTACTTACGCGGATCGCCGTAGATACGGGCGACGTTCCAGTCCCAATACCAACTCAGCGTCTCGTCGAACAAGCCGAACTGCGTGATAAACTCTCGGTCCACGTCCTTCGGCGAGCCATTCAAGCGCGCCATGCCGCGACGGGTGATGATGATCGGTCCGATCAGTCCCGCATTGATGTCCCGCCCCTCGTTTACATGCGAGTGATAGAGCCAGAATGCCGTACTGCCATCCCCTTCAGAAGGTCCCGCCCGCTCGGGAACCGGCCAGATGTAGGTGTGGCTGGCCCCCGGAGCGACGGCGTCATCCTGTTTATCCGCGCCGCTCGTTCCGTCCAAGTATGCGAAGCCCTCCGAATCCTTCCGGTAGAACACGCCATGCGGGTGCAGGCTATACGCCCTGGTCGCATTGTTCTTGAAGACCACCTTGATCGTATCGCCTACCTCGGCGCGGATCAGCGGCCCGAGGATGCCGAGATGCGTCCAATCCGCGGGGCGCGGCTTCAACGAGCGAAAGCTCGAGTCGGCATATTCGCGGAACGTCGCTTTGCGGTAGGTGGTCGCATTCGGGTCTAACGCCCCCCTCGACGCCGAGTCGTTCGCGAAATCGTCTTTGTTTCCGGTAATGGCCTGGTCGCCGCGGCTCGGCACGTACGTCCAGTCGACCTCGTCCGCGGCGATGAAATAGATGCGGACATGCGCCCTCGTAGACGGCTGAGTGGTGGGCCGCGTTTGGCCCCGAACGTCGGCCACAACCAGGAGAAGGGCGAAAAGGGCGGCGACGTATGACCGAAGCATTCTAGTCTCAGAAGGAGTCGTCGTGGCGGCCTAACGGACCGCGCTTAAGCTGCGGCGCGCTAAGAAAAGACTCATTCCCTAATCTACGCGCGCCGCCAGCTTCAAGCGCTTGTTAGGCCGCTGCTCGCCGATCGCTCCTCCGCTGCGCGCATAGCTCAGCTCATTCCTCGGGCTCGAAGTACGCTACCCGGCCGTCGGCGGCGAAGCTGATCGTCCAATACCGCATCTTGGTTCCCTCAATGCGGTAGAAGCAATTGGCTACAATGCGCGCGCCCTCTATCTCGACTTGGCGAGACTGGAGATCCTGGCAATCGATGAACACGGGCGCGGGCGCGCCGGCTAGCATCGCCCGCACCTGTGACAGCGTATACCCGGCCGGCCATCGGACCTCTGGCCGCAGGTCCGGCATCGGCTGGCCGTCGCGAATGGCCTCGATCAACCGTGTCACGGTCGCCGTACGGTCCGGGAAGCGATCCGCCTGCGGTGACATCGCCGGGATCGGCCGATAGTCCGGGTCGTAGAACGCAGCCACGGCGCGAGCGATCGCATAGGTGGGCGGACCCTGGAGGTTGGTTAGCACCACAACTGTCAGCGAGTCGTCGGGGTAACGGGCAATTGTGGTGCGGAAACCCGTACGAAAGCCGCCGTCGTGCGAGATCTCGGTATGGCCGCGGAACGGCAGGATGTACCACCCGAACCCGTACGGCACGACCTCGCCGTTGGTCAGCCGACCAGGGGTGAACATCGCTCGGCGGCTGCCCTCGCTGAGGAGGGTCGAGCCGTCGAGCGCCGCATCCCAGCGCATGAGGTCCCGGGCCGCACTGCGAATGCCCACGTCCCCGCGCGCTTCCGCGGCGGGCGAGATCCGCACGCCGTTGCGAAGGCTGTCGCCACGGATCACGTACCCTGAGGCACGACCCGGCACGACTGGGACCGGGTCATTGACATCTGTCGACGACATGCCGAGCGGTCGGAAAATGTGCTCGCGCATGAAAGCAGCGTAAGACTGGCCGCTCACGCGCTCGATCACGAGCCCCAGCACGAAAGGACCGCTCCCGTAACTGAACGACGTGCCGGGCGGGAACTTGAGAGGCGCCGCTTTGAGAACGTCGAAAAACTCCAGTGGCGTCGTCTTCGAGTAGAAGAACGGGTCGTCCTCGTCCCAATCGTCCCGCAGGCCGGCGGTGTGAGTCATCAGCTGGCGGAGGGTGATGCTGTTCCAGGCGGCGGGCAGATCGGTGAAGAACTTCGGAAGCTGGTCGTCCAGATCGAGCTTGCCCCGGTCCGCCAGCAACAAGATGGCGGCATCCGTGAACTGCTTACTCATGGACGCGATCTCGAACGAGGTACGCTCGGTGACCGGTGCTTGCAGCTCGAGGTTCGCCACGCCGTAGTTGGCGGCGTACACGATGCGGTGGTTCTTGGCGACGAGCAACGCCAGGCCAGGAATGCGCCGCGTCGCCATCTCGGTCCGGACGTAACGGTCGATTAGAGGATTGTGGGAGGCCCTGGCCTGAGCGTCGAGTGCCGCTGTGAACTCAAGCATCGCGAGCGCGGCCAGGAGGGCTATTGCGCGCGCGCGCTGAGACGACAGGATCACCTCAAGGCACCCCTTTTCACTCACGTCAGTCGGTACACGGCCGACACCTGCCGGCGCATCACTAGTCTCCCCCTCCTGTCACGAGCACGGCAATGTCGATTTTGCCGTCCAGGCCGACCTGAAGGGCGTCGACGGCGAGGGCCACATCGATGCCCTTCTCACCCTGCGTCTGAGACATGGGCAGGTACCTGGCCTCAACCCCCGCGTGCATTAGATCGTGATGCTGATTGCGGTCAAATCGGAGCTGCTCCGGTGTGGCCTTCTTACTCGTGAAGAGCCCCTGGTGCCAGGCCGCATATACAACCCTGTAGCTCGCGTATCCCTGCTCCTTTTGGGCGATGAACGCCTCGATGAACGCGTGAAGCGGCAGATACCGGAGCCAGCCTAGGTCGCGCTCTTGGTAGTAGTAGCGACGAGCATATGCGAAGAAAGACCCATCGTAGAACACGCCGATCCGGCATATCGCGTTGCTCGAGGCCATGGAAATCCCCACCCCATTCTGTCGCGCTAACTACAATTAGACTGACCGGTCTAACATGCAAATTCCCCGAAAGAATGTCGCATAAAACACAAGCGCCGGCCGCGCTCAGCAGATGCCAATTCTCTGTAGGGAATGGGTTTAGCACCCCTTCACCACCTCCAGCGGCGTGCGCGAAAACGAGCAAAGGTCCTATGACGGCGAGCTGAAACTCGGTGGAGACTCGGTGGAGAGCCCCTGAATCCCGGCGGAGAACATGGTGGAGAACCGGTGGAGAAACCAAGCAACGGGTCTCCTGATTCAGCATCAGGAGAGGGGAAAGCATACGCCCCGCTGTACGAGCCGGAGCGAGCTATTGCGCCTGCTTCGGCGGGGCGATGCGGGGTAGCCTCTCCTCCCCAAGCCAGTCGGCAATCACGTCGTCCATCTCGATGACGCATCCGGCGAGTTGCAGAGCGACCTTCTGCACCACAGCCTCCACCGCCGGACTCATTCCTAGTGATGTGAACGCTTCGTAGGGCCCGGTTTTCACGGGGTCCTCGAACGCGTCTTGGTGGAAGGTATAGGCGTTCAACCATGTGTCGAAGAACTCTTCGTGGGGGATCACCTTGCCCCCGATGTGGAACTCCACGCCCTGTCCGTCCAAGATTAAGTGGTAGTCGGCGCGCACCTTCCCCGCGCCCTTGCGGTATTCGCCCGCGTCGTAGCGCGCGACAATGTTGTGAACCTTGTAGAAGGACGCCGGTTCCTTTTCCATGTAGACCTTGCGGACGCTCACGCACAGCGACCGGAACGCCTCAGCTGGGAGTAGGTCGATCCCGAGCTTCACCTCATCCCCGGTTTGGACAAGCCAATGTCTGATCGTGAGCCCGTTGGTCACGATCGAGGATTCACGTACTTCCCGCGCTACCGCGCGGAATGCGGCGAGGCTCCGGCGTTCCCACTCCTCCATATCAGTCAATGCTCTTCGTTCCATTCAGTCAATGCTCCTCGCTCCGAAGCGCTGCCTTGACGGCCTTCAGGAACGGCCCGCACTCCTCGCAGTACTCCTCGGTGTCCGGCGCGACGCGGACTCCACAGTAGGCACAGCGGACGGGTTCATAGCACATCGTGAGGGGAAATCTGATTGCGCAAGAATGAACAAGGTGAGGCGCAGGACACCAGCGGCGTCCGGTCCGCCCCGAACCTAGCTGACACTCCTCTTCGTGCGAGGCGTGTGGAGTCCGTGGCGCCGCTGGCCACGGCCATTCGTCCGAAGTCTTCTCTTCAACGTGAAGTAGAAACTCAGCAACTTCTCAAGCTGGTCATCGGCCGCTTTGTCGTTGAACGCGATCGCCTCCTTGCCGATCAAGAGCGTGGCATACGCCAACTTCGCATCGGATGCCGAGGATAGCTCCTGCTGGTAGTCAGGATGGAGCGTGTTGGCTTGGACGACCCCCTGTGTGTACCGGCTGTGGCGCCTCGGCCCGTCAGAGAATGCGACCTCCTGGTAACGGATCCTGGGGCCGTACGGCCTCACATGATCACCGGGGTCCTGGGCCCTCTCTCCAGTTTGGTGCCCGGTCGGTTCAACTCGGCCATCTCCATTCGGCGCGCGTGCCTTGCTTAGGCCTCCCGGCAGTTCGAGGTCCCTGAAGTCCTCAAGGTCTAGGATCTCCCGGGCTAACCGGACAGCCTGTCGCTGGACTTCTGATAGTTCCTTCTCCTCCTGCTCGGCCTTCAGTTGCTCTACTTCGGTTTCGATCTGTGGCCGACAACGATCCAGAGCGTCGAGCAGGTCAATCCAGTCCTTGTTCTCCTCGAATCCAGTTCGCGCGGGAAGCGGCCTCAAGAAGTCCGCATCGACCCAACCCTTTACGTATCCGGAGGCGTACACGCTTTCCTCGAGCCCATATGCGGTGATCTGCTTGAGGTCGTCCACGACCAAGACACCCGCATGCCGAATCCCGACCGTCCCTGTGCCGGACGGGTCGAAGAACAGCGTGAGACCCGCTAGCCGTTCACGGCCACTTGGAAGGTGGACGCGTTCGAGCCCGCGTCCGATTCGCGGTAGATGGATGGTGGGAGGTTCAACAAGGTACAGTTTCGAGTCCACCGATACTTGGATCGCGAGTTGACCCCGTTCGATGTACGTGCCGAACCTCTCTGCAAAGAGGCGAGTCAGTTTCTCGGGTGCCAAGGGCCCTCTCGCACGGGTCGGATCGAACTTAAGCTCAGAGATGACGATCTTGAACCCCGGGCGCTCCAACGATTCGACCTTGCGAGCCGTGTCGATCTCGGCATCGTCGCCCCCTTCCCGAAGGATCACACGAATCGTCTGCGCCTCCTCGTTCTTCCTCGATAGGAACGTGCACTTCTTCCCGACCTGCTGAAAACTGAACATGCCGATGCCGAGTTGGCCGACTTGGGTCACCTCACTGTGGCGCTTCGCCGAATCCGCAACTCGCTGTAGGGCGGATTCGAACTCCTGCCGCGTCATGGCGTATGGGTATTCAATTTCCACCTGGCGCTTTGCGATTCTGAAAACAACGGTGCAGCGCTCAAGCGCCGTTCCGGCGGCGGCGGCCTTCAGGTGCTCGTCTACCGCGTTGCTCACGTGCTCTTTGATCGCGTCGGCTGGATTGCGGTAGAGGTTTCCCAACCACTGTAGCGCGTTGGCAACGTTCATCCGGATGGGCACACGTCGGGTCATGGCCGGGCTGCCTGTGTGACCTTCCACACGCCGTAGGGTGCCTTTGGGTCGAGCCTGCCGTGCTCCTCAAGCCGCTGCCGCGCCCAGCGGACGCTGTTCCTCCACCGGACCTCGCCGCTGGGAAGGCGAGCGCGATCCACTTCGTTCAACCTGTCGGCCATGACCTGTCCGACGCGATTGATAGCGTCAACCGCTGGAAGGTGACCACCAGCGGCTGCGAGTACCTGCAAGAGTGGCTCGTAGAATTCCTCCGTGGGCGTTCGCTCTCCCTTTCGAGCTCGCTCTCCCTTGCGTCCCCGCTTGCGGGGGACTGTGTGCGATCGCCTGGTCTCAGTCTTCAGGCTCGCGACAGTCGACTCGGCTCGTCCGTTGTGTTGGCCGTTGTGGGCGGCGATTAGTCGAGCAATAACCGTATCTGCCGTGTCCACTAGCGGCTCCGCCAGCGACTTCAGCCGGTCGAGCGTCTCTTGGGAGACTTCGATGTTTGGCATGGAATCCACTCCTGCACTTACGCTTGGGCAGCCAAAATTCAGCAGTAGGCCAAAAGTTATCGTCGCAACGCCGAATGTCAAGCGTGGCCGGCCCAAGTATTCACTAACGTGCTGCGACGTACGCCGTGCGTGATTCCCTCCGTGGCTGACTGCTTGGGTGTCTCCGCATAAATAGTGGGAACCCAATTACGTCATTGCCCTCCCGCGACGCGCGGCTTGCAGTTTCAGCTAATAGATGCTATCTATAACACATGCCTCGACCCCGCGGGCCAGCCACGGAAATGCTCCGCCTCCCCGTTGACGTAGCTCGCGCCCTCCGGCGCCGCGCGGCCGCGGCAGATGTCACCATCGCCGAAGCCAGCCGCCAGCTGATGCAGCCGAAGGAGTTGGAGCGGCCGCTCGGCCTCCTTGAGCATGTGGCCTGGCTGCATGGCCGCCTGGTTCGGCGCCGAGACGACCTCGTGGCTGTCTTCGAGGACGCCGGTGCTGATCCCAAGGCGGTAGACCGCGTGATCGACGTGCTGGCTGATCTGCTGAAGGAGTGGCCCGATGAAGAAGGGCGCGACTACGACTTCGTGGTCCACGGCATGGGGCAGCCTCAGTAACAGTCCGGGAACGAGCTGGAATCTCAAGCCGCGCGACCCCGCGCGGTTTCGTGCTTCAAGGAGAATAAGGAACAGCGAGGTGACACCATGACGACAAAAGCGAGGCGGGAGCGTCGCGGAACCGCGAAGCGATGGTTCTCCAGCAGCCAGGCGGCCCGGTACCTCGGCGTCTCGGTCGACACGATCCGCGACCTGGATGAAAGCGGCGAGTTGCAGGCCGAGCGGACCAAAGGCGGCCATCGACGCTTCTCCCGCGAGAAGCTCGACGCCTACCTCGGAAAGACGAAGAGGGGACGGAGCGTCCGGCCGGAGGCGGGCGCGCGCCGCCCGCCGCCTCGGGCGTCTCGTGCACAGCGGATTCCAGAGCCGCCCGATGACGACCCCGAGGATCTCGAGCTGATGGATGCGGAGGTGGAGGCAGCGGTCGAGGTGCCGCCGCCTGTGCGCGTTCCTCAGCCGAACCCCTTGGAGCGGCTGGTCCGCGACATGACCGAGCAGCTGAAACGCGATCGGGCCGAGGCGCCGCGGAGGCGCCTCGTCGCGCTCAAGCAGTACGGCCTGAACCAGGTCCCGTGGGGTGTGCCCGACAGCTGGCGGCCGAAGGTGGCGACCGCTCTCGAGGGCTACGTGACCCTCGAGAATTTCCCGTCGTGGGTCTCCGACCAGCAGGCTTACGCCTTCGTCCGGGGCAAGGTCGAGGAGGTGCTGCAACCGTACCGCGACGAGGTGGCGCGGGGGCAGCAAGAGACACAAGACCAGCGCAGGGTTCAGGCGCTTATCGACTACGGGAAGCGCTATGCGTCGGACAAGGCCCCGTTCGACTGGGAGTCCGAGGACCGAGACCGCGCCCTGCGGGATGTCGAGCGGATGCTGAAGGATAGCGTCGAGCCCGATTGGACCGAGCAGCGCGTGAAAGACGCGGTCGACGACCAGCTCGACGAGCGGGAAGAAGAGCCGGATGACGATGACGAAGATGACGAAGACGAAGATGAAGATGACGAAAATGATGAAAATGAAGAGGAAACCGATGAATTCTGAGCGCCCAAACCTCGAAATCCCAGGGTTGGAATCCTAGGAACGGGACGCGGAAATCCCAGGATTCATGCCCGTGGACGAGTCGGTCAGGCTCGAGAATTTCCACCTCCCGGACGGCCTCCCGTCCTGGCTCGCGGCCTTCATTAGTGAGGCGCTGCGCGAGACGGACACGCTCCGCGAAAACGGCGCCGATCAGGCTGCCTCAGCTCGAATGGCCATGCTCAAGAAGCTTGTCGCCGCGGCCGCGGCGTGGTTCAATGCCGAACTGGACACAGCCACGGCGGCTGAAGAGACAGGGCGGTGTGAGGAGACCATCCGGCGCGCCGTCCGCGACGGGACCATTTCGGACAGCCGCACGAACCGGAAGGACCATATCCGCGTGCGCCGCGGCGACTTGCAGAAGCTTGCTGCCCACCAGCCCGGCCCGTATGATCCCAGTGCCGATGCCCAGGACATCGCCAGGCTCCGGAGGAAGGTATGACCCGGAAGTGCTGGACTAAGTCCCTCGGCGAACGCGGCCACCGGATCCGGTTGTATGAGAAGCACCCGGCTGGCCCGATCATGCGGTCGATCTACATAGAGGGAAAGGAGGTACGGAAGAGCCTCGGGCATCGCGATAAGGAGAAGGCCACTCGGCAGGGCTACGAACTGCTGAATGCCCTGCTGACAAACGAGAACGCGCTGGACGAGCAGAGTCTCACGCTCGGGCTCCTCTCAGACTTGTATCTCGAGAGTCCCGTGCACTTGAGCAAGAAAGCGCGGACTCAGCGTGATGAAGGCCGAATGCTCCGGCAAGTGGTGGAGTTTTTCGGCAACGCACGCAGGGTGGAAACTCTCTCCGAGTCCGATGTGAAACGCTACACGATGGCGCGGCGCCAGGGCGATGTCGCAGCGCCCGGAGCCGCGCGCGGTCGCCCGGTTCGCGACCGCACGATTGAGGCGGAGCTGGAGATGTTGCTGCGAGCCCTGCGGTGGGCCGTGCGGGAGCGAAAGACGACCGGGGAACGGTTGCTGAAGGAGAACCCCCTCGTCGGCGTGCGGCTCCCGAGCGAGAAGAATCCGAACCGGCCGGTGATGGCGCACGACGTCTACTGCCGGCTGCTGGAAGTTGCTGAACGGGTTCACCCGCTGCTGAAACTGGCCTTGATCGTGGCGGAGGGTACGGGTCGCCGGCTGTCGGCCTGGCGGAGTCTGTTCTGGGACGACGTCGATTTCGAGGCCGGGATGATCCGGTGGCGCGCGGTGAACGACAAGAAGGGGTACGAGCAGGTGGTGCCGATGAGCGACGCGGTGAAGCAGGCGCTCTCGGCGGCTCGAAGGGCGCAGAAGGCGATCGGCAACACGCCCGTGTTTCCTGCGCCGAAGAATCCGGCGACGGCTTGCAGTCGGGAGATGATGGACAAGTGGCTGCGTCGGGCCTTTCAGCTCGCAGAGCTAGCACCACCGCTGCACGGATTGTGGCACTCGATCCGGCGGAAGTGGGCGACCGAGCGGAAGGGGTACCCCGTGAAGGACGTCGCGGCGGCGGGAGGGTGGCGGGATACCCAAACGCTGCTGACCTCGTACCAGCAGGTCGACGCCGAAACCGTGCGGCAAGTCGTGTTGCACCCGACGCAGCGGGTCGTGAGCCGCTAGCGGCCGGAGAAACTCACACCGAAACTCACACCGAAACTCACACCACTGGGACTGGGGG
>VBAP01000107.1 GCA_005882335.1 Candidatus Segetimicrobium genomatis | reverse complement strand
CTGGAAAGGCGCTCAACCCGGTGACGGGTACCGATTGGGAAGGGGTCGGCGTTGCGCCGGACGTCAAGGTGCCTGCGAGGGGCGCACTAAGCACGGCGCAGGGACTGCTCCGCGAGAAGCTGGCGCATTAGCGCCGTCGCAATCGAGCCCTACGGCCGATCACCTCGGGCTATCGCCCACCTCAACTTGATCACAGTTTAAGGAGGAGTCGATATACAAGGCTGCAGCACCAAGCCTGTGTCGTAAGCGCCCCGTCCGTCTGGAGCCTCGGCATGAACGAGCACGTCACTCTCATGCACCCGGACGCGCGTGACCCGACAGCTCGAGGGATCTCGTCGGGATTTCCGGTCGATCTGCTCAGCCAGTCTGCCGGACGCCTCCGCGTCCTTGCCCTGCTGTACGCCTTCGTCTTCTTCATGGCCGGCGTCTTTCCGGCGCTGCTGTTCCCAGACGATCGCGCCCGATTCCTCGGGAGCTTCGTGCAGTGGGGTCCCAGCGTAATCGGGATCGTGGTGGCGGTGCTCGTCGCAGCGGTGATCCGGAGTCCGCGCGTTTCGCTTCCCACGGCGATGAACCTCGGTCTGACATTCGAGATCGTCAGCAGCTACGTCATCGCCGCGGCCGAGTTCGCCGATCCGATGGGACTGGAGATGCACCGTGGCATGCTGGGGCTCACCACAAGCGCCCGATAGACGGAGTCAGGGGCCGCCGCTCTGATGAGATTGGTTTCGGCGATGAGCCCGAGGTAGTCCGGTCGCAGCTTGTCCGCGACCGCGAACACCCAGTCAGGGTACAGCCGTGGATCGCGGTGTCCGTCACGCTCCGCGGCGGCGGGCGAGACACCTCTAATGAGGCCCGCCTAGGGCGGGGAGACGTGCATGATCGCCGCGTCCGCCCGCGGCAACCAGTGGTTGATGGACGGCACGATGATCGCGGGGTCCAGGCGGGGCGGCATCGGCGAGAATCCCATGAGAAACGGCCGCGGCGACAACTGGGGACCGGCGCCGTCCCCGCATCCGAGGACAGCTGCGAGCAGGGCGAGAGCGAGCGCCCGCGCCACCGTCACAGCGGCCCTCGCCTTGCGTGAAGCCTCAGAGTGCGTCACTGAATCTGGACTGGTGCGCTAGCGCTCGAGGAGCGCGCGCTCCCATTTGCCCAAGTTCGCTGCCGCCTCGTAGGTACTCTGCGCGAACTCGAGGAGAGCGGCAGCCGGATCGGGAGCGCGCCGCACCGCCACGTATGGCAGGATCCACTCGTGCATCCGCATATCGTAGCTCGCGCCGGCCGGGGCGATCACGGCGTCGGGGCAACCGGGCGGCTCGGGATACGCATAGGCATAAAACGATGGCTCCAGAATCGGCGTGAGGCCTCCGCCGAGCCACCACCCCATGCTGATGCACTCGTGCGAGTAGGACTCGCGTGTCACGCTATCGGCAAGGTTGGGGATACCGCCTGGGTGGCGCGGGGCCCGACGACCCGAGAACCGCGTGTAGGCGAGATCGAACCCCCCCCACCAGAAGTGCACCGGGCTCGTCTTGCCGAGGAAGCGGGCCCGGAATGGATCGAGCACCCTTCTGATCTGGACCAGCACCTGCAAGAGGGCCCGTGCCGCGGCGGGGTCGTAGGAATGATGGATCGTGTCGGCTTCGAAGCGAATCGGGTTGGGGACTTCGGCCGGCCTGGTCCAGATCCGGACGCGCACATCCAGCCGCGCCAGCGCGTCCATGACGAGGCGATAGAACTCGGCCACTGGTCGCGGCTCGAGCGAGACTGTGGTGTGACCGCCGTCCGAGCACTCGACGCCGAGTTGGTGCGAGACGAAGTCGAACGTGAGCGTGACGAGGCGCCGGTCGACCGTCAGCGGCAGCGTGGCGAGCCCGCGTGGCGTGATCTGCAGGGCGGTGTTCCAGTAATGGTTCGTGAGCGGCGACAAGCCGAGCGCCAGCTTGCCGACGACCTGCGTCCACATGTGCAGCGTGTCAAACGTGCCCCGCCATTCATCGAGCGGGAGTGCCGGCCAGGTGTCGGCCGCTACGCTTTCAATACTCGGCGAAGGCATCGTCGGGATAGTCACACACGCGCCGCTGTGGTTGCTTGATCGTCGTAATCGCGGTCAAATGCGCACAGGTTCCAATCGCCGTCATGCTGGCTCTCTCCTTTGTACTATAGAGCCGTGTGTGAAGCTTACCAAGAACGAGAGCCCTTGTGGGGGGCTCCAGGCGAGGTCGTTTTCTGAGTCGATTATTCGCCCACCGCGCGATGCACGGCCGTGACCGCGATCGACCTCTCGCGCTTGATGCTGCAAGTCTGTGCGTCCGTGATGCTGCAAGTCGGTGCGTGCGGGGCAGGGCTGTCGCGCTGCCCCGCTGATTGTCTGATGCCGGCGCGCCAAAAGCGTTGCGCGCGGTCCCACACCCGACTGAGCGAGCGCCCCTCGGTCGCCCCACGACGCACTGGGAACAGAACTTGCGCATGTGGGGGGGCATCATCATCTCCCCAGGTCATCATCATGTCAACTGCGCGGGCAGTCGCGCTTATCGTTCTCGTCGTAGTGGCGTGCCGGGACGCCTCGAGCCCGTTGCAGCCCAGGCCGCGCTACGACGCTACCGGCGTGATCCCCGAGCAGTACATCGTTGTGTTTCAGGACGCGGTCACCGACCCGGTCGGCCTCGCCCAGTCGCTCGTAGCCGCGCAGCATGGAGTGCTGTTGTACACCTATACCAGCGCGCTCAAGGGTTTTGCGGCGCGCCTGCCAGATGCGGCGGCCGCCGTGCTCGGGCAGGATCCGCTCGTCGCCTACGTCGAGCCCGATCGGGTAGCCAGCATGTCCGGCACCCAGCAGATGGATGCGAACGGCGATCCCTGGGGGCTCGACCGAATTGATCAGCGCGCGCTGCCCCTGTCCGGCACTTACACCTACGCGTCAACAGGCGCTGGCGTGCATGTGTACCTCATTGACACAGGGATCTGGACGTCCCACCCCGAGTTCGAGGGCCGGGCGGACATTGTGTATAACAACGCCGGGGGGGACGGCCAGGACTGTTCGGGCCACGGCACGGCCGTAGCGGGCGTCGTCGGTAGCGCAACGTACGGCGTCGCCAAGCAGGTCTTCCTGCACGGCGTGCGGGTAGGTGATTGCAACGGCAGCGCAACCACTTCCCAAATCATCGCGGGTGTGGATTGGGTGACTGCCAATCACCAGGCGCCCGCCGTAGCGAATTACCCGGTGCAGACCGACCCCTCCGCTCCGTTAGCTACCGCGATCAAGAACCTCTGGGACTCCGGCGTGTTTGTTGGCACGACGGCCGGGAACCACAGTGAGGATGCCTGTCTGGAGGCCTCGGGCGCGACCCCCTTCGCCGTCGCGGCGTCGACGCGGACCGACGCCAAAGCGGACTTCTCGAATTTTGGCGCCTGCGTCAAGATCTACGCGCCGGGGCAGAACATCAAGTCAACTTGGCTCGGCGGCTCGACGAATACCGTCTCCGGCACATCGTTCGCGGCGCCGCACGTCACCGCCGTCGCCGCGCTCTACAAGGCGACCTTTGGCGACGCGCCGTCCGACACCGTGGCCAAATGGATCCTCAGCAACGCGACGGCGGGCGTGATCACGGGAAACCCCCCGGGCACGCCGAATCTGCTTCTGTACAGCCCGACGACCCCTCCGCCAGCGCCGGTGGCGAGCTTCACGTTTAGCTGTTCGGGGCTCACGTGCAGCTTCGATGCGAGCAGCTCGACGGCACAATCTGGAGCGACTTACAGCTGGAGCTGGGGCGACGGCGCGAGTGGCACGGGCACGACCGCCACGCACGCTTATGCCGCTGGCGGGAGTTACAGTGTGGCCCTCACCGTGACCGACGGCGGCGGGTCGAGCACCAAGACGCAGACGGTGACCGTCACGGCCCCCGTGCCGGCGCCGGTGGCGAGCTTCACGTCTAGCTGTTCGGGGCTCACGTGCAGCTTCGATGCGAGCAGCTCGACGGCACAATCTGGAGCGACTTACAGCTGGAGCTGGGGCGACGGCGCGAGTGGCGCGGGCACGACCGCCACGCACGCTTACGCAGCTGGGGGGAGTTATAGCGTCACCCTCACGGTGACCGACGGCGGTGGGTCGAGCACCAAGACGCAGACGGTGACGGTCACGGCCCCCGTGCCGGCGCCGGTGGCGAGTTTCACGTTCAGCTGTTCGGGGCTCACGTGCAGCTTCGATGCGAGCAGCTCGACGGCGCAGGCTAGTGCGACGTATAGCTGGAGCTGGGGCGACGGCGCGAGTGGCGCGGGTAGGACCGCCACGCATGCGTATGCGGCGGGGGGGAGTTACAGCGTGACCCTCACCGTGACCGACGGCGGCGGGTCGAGCACCAAGACACAGCCGGTGACGGTCACGGCCCCCGTGCCGGCGCCGGTGGCGAGTTTCACGTTCAGCTGTTCGGGGCTCACGTGCAGCTTCGATGCCAGCAGCTCGACGGCACAATCTGGAGCGACTTACAGCTGGAGCTGGGGCGACGGCGCGAGTGGCGCGGGTAGGACCGCCACGCATGCGTATGCGGCGGGGGGGAGTTACAGCGTGACCCTCACCGTGACCGACGGCGGCGGGTCGAGCACCAAGACGCAGACGGTTGTAGCCGTGGCCCCGGCGGTGCGGCTCGTGTTCACCGTCCAGCCGAGGAACGCGCTGCCCTACCCGTGGGGGACCATCCAGCCACCCGTGCAAGTCACCGCGGTGGACGCCTTGGGTAACCGGGTCGCGAGCTACACCGGTTTGGTGACGATCGCAATCGGGCGCAACGCCGGACTTCTCCTGCCTGGCACGCTGCGCGGCACGACGGGCGTGGCCGCAGTCAACGGCGTCGCCACCTTCTCGAACCTGAGCATTGATCAGCCCGGGATCGGGTACACGCTCGTGGCCACGGCCTCGGGCCTGACGGGTGTCGAAAGCGCCTCCTTCACGATCCTGACGCCCTGATGCGCCACCTTGCCGCTCTCGGTCCGCTGGCTCTCGCGGGACACTGGGTTGCGCGGCTCATAAGAAACTGTTTGTGATCCACTAGGCCAGATCTAGACCGACCAGGTGTGTCGAGGCCAGGGCCGCGATAATGCATCGCGGCCCTTTGCGTGCGGCAGGACAAGGCGAAGCTCTCGCAAGGGGTGGCGGGTATCTTCAAATTCCTGTGCCCCAGCTACTACATTCCGGGAAAGCAGGCCTGGGGAGCGTTTTAGATCCGCCCCAGCAACGACGCACGACGTTCCCCTCCCTGACGAGACAGAAACCTCGCCGTGATTGAACGGTGACACCGCACGAGCACCCTTCCAGCGAATGCGGTCACCTGTCCCGCCACAAGAAGGAGGCTCCATGTCCCCACCTACCGTAACTCAGCGCGACGTGTCGCGCCGCCGCTTCCTGGCGGGTGCCGCGACGGCGGCCGGCGCGCTCGCCGTCGGGTGCAGTGACCAGACGATCACAGCACCGCTGCTGGGCCGCCTGGAGCGCGGCGATGTCCCGGACGCCGCGTCCTCCGGCCTCGAGCACGTGATCCTCGTGATGATGGAGAACCGGTCGTTCGATCACTTCCTCGGCTGGCTGCCGGACGCCGACGGCAGGCAAGCGGGTCTCACCTACTTCGACCCCGCCGGGACGGGCCACCAGACGTACCCGCTCGCACCCGACTTCCAGGGCTGCGGACACAGCGATCCCGACCACTCTTACGAGGGTGGGCGGATCGAGTACGACGGCGGTCGCTGTGACGGTTGGCTCCGTGCGAACGATGTGTACTCCATTGGCTACTACCGCCAAGAGGATCTTGCGTTTCTCGGTCGTGCCGTTCCCCAGTGGACCTCGTTCGACCGCTACTTCTGCGCCATCCTGGC
>VBAP01000106.1 GCA_005882335.1 Candidatus Segetimicrobium genomatis | reverse complement strand
AGTGGACGCCTACGATCCGACCACGAACCTGTGGACGGTAAAACCTCCAATGCCCTCGCCGCGGACGCGCCTTGGCGTGGGAGTCGTGAATGGCATCTTGTACGCGGTAGGGGGTTCTTGCTGCGGTCCCAGCGGTCATCCTCTCGGCACTGTAGAAGCCTACGATCCAACGACGAACACGTGGACAGCGAAAGCGTCGATGCCTACCCCGCGATACAATCTCGCCGTCGGAGTCGCAAATCAGATCTTGTATGCCGTGGGCGGCCACGGAGGCCCGAGCGGCGAGTCCTATGTCAACATGGTGGAAGCCTATGATCCCGCCAGGAATGTATGGACGACGAAAACACCACTGCCAGAGAATCGGAATTTTGTCGGTCTCGGAAGTGTGAATGGGATTCTTTATGCTGTGGGCGGAGTGAAATTGGTATCGAGCGGACCGGATTTCCCTCCGTGTGGATTCGGTCTGTGCTTCAAGTTCGTGGACGACCCCATTACCTACGCGTTCAAACCTCTGCCTTAACCCCACGCTGCACCCTGGACTCTTGGTAACCCATAGCGACCCTTGAATGGCCGGATTTGTCGCATTCCAGGGGGCCTTATTTAGTACCCCGGCGTTCGGCATTGACACGAACTTATGTTCGTATATAGCATGGAGACATGGTGCTCCCCTCCGAACTCTTTCCTGAGCCTGACTCTGTCCCCACCACGTTGCAGCCACGTCTCTTCAAGGCCACAGGCGCGCGCGTTTTGCCTCAGGTCGAGTGGGTCGAGATTCAGGTCAAGTCTGTTCTCAACCGCGTGCAAGGGATGTCGTTCAAGTGGTCCATCAATCCCTATAGAGGATGCAGTCATGGCTGCAAATTTTGCTACGCTCGTCTCACTCATTGGTATTTGGATCAGGATGGTGTGAACAGCTGGTCGTCCCGCATCTTTGTAAAGATCAACGCGCCAGAAGTGCTGCGCCGCGAACTGGCACACCATTCATGGACGCGAGAGGAAGTGCATCTCGGTACGGCCACGGATCCGTACCAGCCTGCTGAAGGTTCCTACAAAATCTCGGGGCAGATTCTGGAAGCCCTGACCCCCGTCAACATCGTGACTAGATCCACGATGGTCGTTCGTGACGTTGATCTCCTCACGCGTCTGGCCAGTGGGCCGGGTGCCATGGTGTGTTTCAGCATTGCAACCATGGACGCAGCGGTGGCGCGCGAGATCGAGCCTGATGTTCCGCCACCCCTCCGCCGGCTGGAGGCATTGCGGTCGCTCGCTCTGGCCGGCGTGCCGGTTGCAGTTCTACTAGCTCCGGTAATCCCAGGCATTACGGACCATCCGAAGCAACTCGCGGCGGTGGTGATGGCGGCCAAGGACTACGGAGCCTCGTCGTTATGGACGAACGCGTTGCACCTGGGAGATATAACCCGGCAGGCCTTCTTCCAATATCTAGAGCATAGGCGGCCGGAGCTGATTCCTGAATATGAGCGCATGTACCGCGGCAAGTACGCGCCGTCGGCCTATCGACGCCGCGTCCAGGAAGTGGTCGGCGCATTGAAGGTGCGGCACGGGCTGCACACCTCTTCCGAGGCGCGGCGCAGGCACGACGACGCGCCCGCTCCGCATTCCCCACAGCAGCTCTTTCTCTTCTAACCTCAGCAGTTTGGTACAATGACAGGGTCGTGGACGCCTCGGTCGTCCTGATCATCCTCCAGCTGATCTACCTGGAGGGCATCCTCTCCATCGATAACGCCGCCGTACTCGGCGCGATGGTGGCGCACCTTCCCCGTCACGAGCGCATCCCATGGCCCCGCCCGCTGCGGAAGTTGCAAAAGCCAGTCCACAAGCTACTCGGCGGTCAACGTACAGCCGCACTGAAGGTCGGCTTGTTTGGGGCCTACCTGGGCCGCGGGATGATGCTCTTTATCGCGTCCTGGGTGATTCAGAATCGCTGGCTGCTGTTGCTGGGCGGGCTGTACCTGATCAAGTTGGCTGCGGATCATCTCGGGGAAACCCCACAGGAAGCCCGCATAACCGCCGCGGAAGTGGCAGGGCAGCCGGTTCGCCGTGCCGAGCGGGGATTTTGGAACGTCGTGCTGGCACTTGAACTCGCCGACCTCGCCTTCAGCCTGGACAACGTCGTGGCCGCGGTCGCGCTCTCTCGCGAGTTGTGGGTCGTACTGACCGGCGTTTTCCTGGGCATCGTGACGATGCGGTTTGCGGCCGGCATCTTCACGCGACTCATCGAGCGCTACCCGGTGCTGGAGGCGGCGGCATACATCCTGGTCTTCAACATCGGCGTGGAGCTCTTGCTGGAAGACCTCTTCCCGATCCACATCAGCGATGTGCAGAAGTTTGCGGTTTCCCTGAGCACACTCATTCTCACCCTGCTCTACGGGCAGCTCCCTGTGTTGCAGCGTCTCGGCCGGCGGATGCGATGGGTGAAACGCGCGCTGGGATTTCTCGATCTGCTGTTTATCTATACGCTCAAACCCGCCGGCTGGGTGATCCACGGACTGCTTGTGCTTCTCCGCGCGATCCTTTCGGTTTTGACTGCCCGCCGGCCGACCCGCCGGCGCGCTGCTGATGCAGAACAAGTTACTGGCGACCACTAACCGGGGCGGGTCGCGCGGTCGGCCCGTCGCGAAGTCGCGGCCCAAGGAAGTTTCTTGACAGAGGGCGAAGACGGTCCTATTCTTAAGCAAACAAGTCAGGAATCGGAGTCACGATGGTCGTTCGGTTCAACCGTAGTCCATCCGCAGTGCAGTACACCCCGCGGCAATGCATCTGTCTGCACCCCGCAAATTCGCTAGAGCGAATTTGTGGGGACCCCGCAGATAGGCGGAGGCAGGGTGCGCGTTCGCTGATCCACTGATTTAACCCCTCAAGACACAACCTGTTTCCGTATCCAGACCGGTCGGGATGCTGCTGCACATTCGACAACTGTGCGCTGGAAAGGAGCAGGTGATGGCCGTCAAGGTTGACCACAATGCAATCAAGTTCAATCAGGTGAGCCTGACCGTCGTGGCGGTCGTGGCGGTGCTTGCCAACCAGTCGTGGTTGGTGGCCGCCCTGGCCCTGATTCTGGCCGCGAGCACGGCGCGGTCGCAGTGGAGTCTGTTTCGAGTGCTATACCAGCGCGTGGCGCTGCCGCAGGGATTGCTGCGGCCGCACCTAGTCGAGGACGATCCGGCCCCGCACCGGTTTGCGCAAGGCGTCGGCGCGGCGTTTCTGGCATTGTCGTGGATCGCGCTCGTCGCGGGCGCGCCGGTCCTGGGGTGGACGCTTGACCTCCTGGTGGCCGTTTTGGCGATGGCGAATGTGTTGTTCAACTTCTGTGCCGGCTGCTTTGCATATTATCAGTTGCGCCGGGCCGGTCTCATCCGCAGGGCGGCGCAGGCAGAATGATGTTCGCCGACCGCCTGCTGGCCCTCGCGCTGGTCGCGGCCGTTCTCGCCGTGGCCTGGTTGGGACTGACCTGGCGATCGCGGCGGTTCCGGCGTCGCATTGCCGCCGACCTGCTGGCGGACCGACGACCGCTGGTCCTGGCATTTTCGACTCCGGACTGTGTGCCGTGCAAGACCATCCAAAAACCGGCTTTGGAGGAGTTACAACGCCGGTATCAGGACCGGGTAGTCGTCCGCGATGTCGATGCCCTCGCCCAACCGGCGCTGGCTGGGCGGTTTGGGATCTTGACGGTTCCGACCACGGTCGTCGTTGGAGAAGAGGGCGCTATTGTGGCGATCAACCACGGAGCGGTGGAATGGGAGAAGCTGGCCCGCCAACTCGCCCTGAATGGAGATCGTGTTGATCTTCGAGCGAGGGAGGTTTAGCGATGACTGGATACGCGTATCCTGAAGTGCTGGTTGAGCCAGACTGGTTGGCAGCACGTCTCAACGATCGGCAGCTGCGTATCGTAGAGGCGAATGAAGATCCGGCGTTGTACGATCAGGGACATATTCTCGGCGCCGTCCGCCTCCACTGGAAGCAGGATCTGCAGGATCCCATCGTCAGGGATTGGGTGTCCAAGGATCGCTTCGAGCGTATTGCCGGTGAGCTGGGACTTGATCCCAGCCAGACGATCGTCTTCTACGGCGATCGCAATAACTGGTTCGCGACCTACACCTTCTGGTTGTTCAAGTACTATGGGCACCGCGACGCCCGCATTCTTAACGGCGGCCGCGACCGCTGGCTACGGGAAGGTCGCAAGACAAGCCTCGAGGCCCCGCGCTTTCCCCCGGCCGAATACCGGGCCGTCGATCCCGATCGATCCATCCGTGCGTTTCGGGATGAGGTCCTGCAGCGCCTGACGCAGCCGAATGTGTCGCTGGTGGACGTCAGGTCGCCGGCCGAGTACTCCGGAGAACTGCTTGCGCCGCCGGCCTATCCACAGGAAGGCGCTCAGCGTTCCGGCCACATCCCAGGTGCCCGGAACGTCCCCTGGACGCAGAATGTGCGGGAAGATGGGACCTTCAAAGATGTTGAGGAGTTGCGGCGTCTGTACGAGGGGCAGGGGGTCAACCCCGATCAGGACGTGGTGGCCTACTGCCGTATCGGCGAGCGATCCTCACTCACCTGGTTCACGCTCAAATACCTGCTGGGCTACCGGCAGGTCAAGAACTATGATGGCTCATGGACTGAGTGGGGAAGCCTGGTGGGTGTGCCCATCGAGCGTTGAGTGGGCGCTGGTTGAAACCCGCCGGGGCGCATGCTAGAATCGCGGTCACAGGCGATGAGGGGGGACTGAGGCGCCCACTGTTCCGAGTGGAGCGAGCCGGGTGCCCTTCGACAGGCTCAGGGATGCAAGTCACCATAAAATGAGGGTAGCCTGAGCGAAGTCGAAGGCTTGGTGAGAGCCGGTCCGAATTTGAGCGCCGATCCCGTCCCCCGAGCTGACCGGGAGTAACCGGTCCGGACCGCGCCGATAACTGCGATAGAGCGCCGGCCCATCCGGAGTTGAAAGGGTTGAAGAGTTGGATCCAACTTTTCAACTTTCCAACTCTCCAACTGGGTGCTTTGGGCCGGAACAAGGGTGGTACCACGGTTAGCCCCGTCCCTAAAACGGATGGGGCTAACTTTATTTCGGTGAGCATCGATGGCACCAGAACGCGAAGCAGTCTTACAGATTCCCAAACGCGATGAGAATTTTAGCGAGTGGTACACTGCCGTTGCTTTGAGGGCGGAACTGGCGGATTATTCGCCGGTGCGCGGCTTCATGGCCATCCGGCCGTACGGTTACGCGCTGTGGGAGGGTATTCAGTCCTATCTGGACCGCAGGTTCAAAGACACCGGCCACGTCTCGGCCTACTTCCCGCTGCTGGTGCCGGAGAGCCTCTTACAAAAGGAAGCCGAACACGTCCAGGGGTTTGCGCCGCAGGTGGCGTGGGTGACCCACGGCGGCGCCGAGAAGCTCAGCGAACGGCTGGCCGTGCGGCCGACATCGGAAGCTATCATCCTGCCGATGTACGCGAAGTGGATTCAATCGTACCGCGACCTGCCGCTGCTGCTCCTGCAGTGGAACAGCGTGGTGCGCTGGGAGCGGGCCACCCGGTTGTTCCTGCGCACGGCGGAATTTCTCTGGCACGAGGGACATACCGCGCATCGCACGGCCGAAGACGCCGATGCCGAGTGCCGGTTGATCTTGGGGATCTATCGGGATCTGCTGGAAGACATTCTCGCCATCCCCGTGCTGAGCGGCGTGAAGCCGAAGAGCGAGCGCTTTGCCGGCGCGGACAATACCTACACGCTGGAGGCGCTGATGCCGGACGGCCAGGCGATCCAGGCCGGGACATCGCACTTCCTCGGGCAAAACTTTGCCAAAGCTTTCGACGTAAAGTTCCTGGACAGCGACAACCAGGAGAAGTACATCTGGTCGACGTCCTGGGCCGTTTCCTCGCGGCTCATCGGCTGCCTCATCATGGCGCACGGGGACGACCGTGGACTCGTCCTCCCGCCGCAGATCGCGCCGTACCACGTCGTCATCGTCCCCATTCTCGGGAAAGAGGAAGCCAAGGTCCTTGCTGCGGCTCGAGATCTGGCGAAGACGTTGAGCACCAAGTTCCGGGTGAAGCTGGATGACCGTGAGGCGTACACTCCTGGGTGGAAGTTCAACGAGTGGGAGTTGCGGGGTGTGCCGGTGCGGTTGGAGGTTGGCCCGCGGGATGTGGCGGCCCGTCAGGTCGTCCTGGTGCGGCGGGTCGGCGGCACCAAGCATCCGGTGCCGTTGGATTCGGTCGTCGATACCCTGGGCAAGATGCTGGACCAGACCCAGACGGAGATGTTCGCGCAGGCGAAGACCTACCTCGATGACCACACGACGCCGGCAGACACCGTCGATGCGATCGTGCGGTCGCTGCAGGACGTGAAGGGGTTCGTGAAGGTGCGGTGGTGCGAGTCGCAGGCGTGCGAGGACACCATCCGCGAGCGGACCGGCGCCTCCCCTCGCGTCATCCCGCTGGATGAGAAGGTTTCGGGAAATTGTGTGGTGTGCGGGAAGCCAGCCAAGGCGTGGGTGTATTACGCGAGAGCGTACTAGTGGGCTAGCTCGGGCCTGGCCTCCCTCCGCGGACTCGGCCGGGCGACCCAACCAACGATTCGCGTTCGGGTGACCGCCCCGAACTCGCCCGGACGATCCCCTTAGGCTGGTCTGGAGCGGGCTAGAGACCGATCGTCGGGATCGTCCGGGCTCAGACAGCGGGGCGGACGACTCCCCCTCCGCTCGTCGGGTGGGTGCCCCGCCCGGCCTTCGACGCTGCACTCGGCTCAGGCCCTTCGCCACCCCTCACTGAACTTGGGCGACAGCGCACTAGATCATGATGATTCGTCATTGCGAGGAGGCGAAGCCGACGAAACAATCTCCGGGTATCGTAGGAGATTGCTGCGCATGGAGATTGCTTCGGCCCCGCGGGCCTCGCAATGACAGACTGCACTGACCCCGGCCGCATCAAGCAGCTGCTCGCTCTTCGACTCCGGCTCCATCGTCTTGAGCCGTCCCGCCCCCTCCGTGATGCCCGCCGCGCATTGGCCTTCATTAAACAACGACGCATCGTCCTTTCCACAGGTCGGTCCAGCCTGCCGTCGCTGTCGGAGGCCATTGCCGGCCGCCAGATGCGCGGCGGCTGGATGGCAAATCCTGAAGTGTTCCGCATCTACAAGGTCTTGGGAAAGGTCCACAGGTCCGACGCCGTCGTCACCGCGCCCCTCATCCTCGGCAGGGAAACCTTGCTCGATGTCACCCTTGGCCCGGCCGTGGTGCGGATCGCCGGTGATCTCAAACGTCGCGACGCGGCCAGAGCGAGTCTACCGCCGCTGGCGAAGCGGCTGCTCGCCGACGTCGAGGCGCACGGCGAGGTGCGCATGGACCGCTGGCCGGCCTCAACGAAACGCGGACGTGAGGCGCGTCTGTGGCTTGAGCGTCTGTTGCT
>VBAP01000113.1 GCA_005882335.1 Candidatus Segetimicrobium genomatis | reverse complement strand
GGTCGTGATCAATCACGGGGATGGAGTGACGACCTGGTACTCTCACCTCTCGGTCATTGCTGTCCGGGTCGGTCAAGTTGTGGAGTACGGCGAGATGGTCGGGCAGATCGGCAGTACGGGATTCAGCACAGGCCCGCACCTGCTCTTTGAGATCCGCGTCAACGGAAGGCCACTCGATCCGCTGAAGTACCTCTAAGCCCGTTCCAAGTCGTCAGGCACATGCCGCGCGACCGAAAGCCTGGCAGGCGACTTGGAACGGGCCTAACCGGTCGTTGATTCTGCTCCAGCCGCATGCTAGCATTGCTGCTGACAACCGCATAATACGACCTTCGGGGCAGGGTGAGACCTACGAGTAGCCAGTAGGCAATAACCAGTAGCCAGCGCAAAACTTGCTGCGTGCTGGTCGGTGGCTACTGGCGACTGGGTACTGGCTACTGTGGTTAATTCCCGACCGGCGGTAATTCCGTTCCGATAGGACGGAAGAGCCCGCGACCCGCCGCCGTATGCACGGCAGTGGTGGATCCGGTGCAAGGCCGGAGCCGACGGTAAGCCCCGTTCCAAGTCGGCAGATCGATAGTCCGATCACGTGACGTGGGCCTGCCGACTTGGAACGGGGTAAGTCCGGATGGGAGAAGGTCAAACACACGACCATGGGACCACGCGACCATGGGACCAAGCAGGATGGATTATGCCTGGTACCCTGGCGGCCTGGTTCCTTGGTCCCGTAGTTTGTGCCTGCCCCCTGGTCGTCTTGATCGGAGGGGCAGCATGAGACGATTCGTGCAGATCGCAGTCCTCGGCGCGGTGGCTTTTGCATTCATGTACGTGGACTTCCCGATCCCACCCTTTCCGCCGTTTCTCAAGTATGATCCCAGCGACGTGCCTGCCCTCATTGCCACGTTCGCGCTGGGACCCAGCGCAGGAATCTCCGTTGAGGTGATCAAGGCGCTGTTGATCCAGTTGTTGCGTTCCGGCACGGTGGGCGGACCGTTTGGGGTTTTCATGAACCTGCTCGCCGGCGTGACGCTGACGGGGGCGGCCGGCGTCTACTATCAGATCGACCACACCAGGCCCGGCGCGATCAAGGCGCTGGTGCTGGGGGTGCTGGCGATGACCGGTGTCATGATCCTGGCCAACCTGGCGCTCACACCAACCTTCTTCGGCATTCCGAGACCGCAGGTGGTAGCGCTCGTGCTTCCCGCGCTGCTGCCATTCAACGTGGTCAAGGGGACGATGACGTCGCTGCTGACCTACGTTGTCTACAAGCGCGTCCGCGTGTACCTGTACGAGTGGATCGGCGACCGCACTGCATGGTAGTCTTCCCGGTCTTCCCAGTCTCCCCAGTCTCCACGGTCTCACCATCCATGGACTGGCGAGAAACCCACGTTTGCAGACAGGGTAGACGGGGGAGACAGGGAAGACCGGGTAGACTATGGGCGGCATTCTGTTCACCAACGGTCGGATTTACACCCTCGAGCCATCCTCTTCGCTGGCTGAAGCGCTCGCCGTCCGTGACGGTCGCATCGCGGCCATCGGGCGAAGCGCAGACCTGCGCGACTCCTGCTCCGGATTTCGGCGCGTCGACCTGGGCGGCCGGACCGTCGTCCCAGGATTTGTCGACAGCCACATTCACGTGCCGTCGTTCGGCCTCAGCCTCCACCTCGTCGACCTAGCGGGTACGCGATCGCTTGTGGAGGCGGTGGGTCTAGTCGCCGCCGCAGTGCGGCAGGCACGGCCGGGGACGTGGGTCCGGGGCCGGGGGTGGAACAAGAACGCGTGGCCCGAGCAACGATTCCCTGCAAAAGACGATCTCGATCCGATCAGTCCCGAACATCCCGTCGCCCTGAGCAGCCGGGACGGCCACCTGTTGTGGGTGAATTCCGCCGCGCTGCGCCTGGCCCGTATCGATCAGAGGACACCAAATCCTTCCGGTGGGGAAATCTCCCGTAACGGGCGCGGCCACCCGAACGGTCTGATAAAGGAAGATGCAAAGCAACTGATCTGGAAGGTGATGCCCCCTGTTGATGACGAGACAATCGAGCAGGGAATCCTCACCGCAGCGGAAGCGCTGCACCGGCTGGGAATCGTCGGCGTCCACAGTTTTGTCGGTACAGAAGGCTATGAAGGCGCACCAGCATTTGCCGCGTATCAGCGGCTTCACGGGCGCGCCGCCCTGAAACTCCGGGTGTGGACTACCCTGCCGGTACAGGCGCTGGACGCTGCAGCCGGGGCCGGTCTGCGCACCGGTTTTGGGAATGAGTGGCTGCGCGTCGGACCGGTGAAGATCTTCGCCGATGGCACCCTGGGGTCGCAGACTGCCAGCATGCTGGAACCGTTTGACGGTCAAACGGGGAACACCGGGATCGCCGTCTACACGCGGGAGGAACTGGCCGACCTCGTAGCACGCGCGGTGGGAGGCGGGTTCTGGTGCGCCATCCACGCCATCGGCGACCGCGCCAACCGGTGGGTGCTCGATGCCTACGAAGCCCACGCCGGCGCGTCGGCGCGGCTGGGGGCCCGGCACCGCATCGAACACGTACAGCTCCTCCATCCCGACGACCTGCCGCGCCTGGCCCGATTGCGGGTGGTCGCCTCCATGCAACCCATTCACGCCACCAGCGATCGCGATATTGCTGACCGGTACTGGGGGCGCCGCAACCAGTACGCCTATGCGTGGCGTTCTCTGCTCGGATATGGCACGGCGCTGGCGTTCGGTTCTGACGCGCCGGTGGAGACCCCCGACGTCCTCCAAGGCGTGTATGCCGCCGTGACGCGCCGCCGTGCCGGCGAGCCTGGTGGGGTATCCTGGCATCCGCAGGAGGCGCTGACGGTCGATGAGGCGTTCCGTGCCTACTCCGTGGGCGCGGCGTACGCATCAGGCCAGGAGGACAGTGGCGGGACGCTGGCGGTGGGGAAACTGGCCGATTTTGCGGTCCTCGAGCACGATGTCATGCGGGCGCCGCCTGAAACACTCCTCAGCACGCAGGTGGAGGCGACGGTGATCGGTGGAGAGGTAGTCTACGCGGGGCCGGGGTTCACCAGCTAGCCCCGTACCAACTCGATGCCCGGGACTAGCTCTCGCGCGTTGCGGTGGTACTGATTAAGCGAGATGTGACGATCGAGTTGGTACGGGGCTAGACTTCATCCTCATCGGCCGGTTCGCCTGGCTCTTCGGCTTCCATCTCATATCCGCACTCCGGACACACGTACACCGCCCTGCCGCGCCGCGGTTTGGTTCGCGGCTCCATCTCCGAACCGCACTGCGGACATGGAGCTGTCAGCGGGAATTCCACAAGATGCCTCCCACCACAGCGGACCGGCACCGAATCCGTAGTGTCCCCGGGGGGGTTCGGCTCGCGTCCAGATTCCTCCTCCGCGGGTGTAACTCCGGTTTCGCAGCTACTCCGGCGGAGTGATTGTGCTTTTTGGCTGCTCCTCCTGGATGAGGTAGTCCGCCTTCCGGTAGGTCAGCCGCTGTCCACAGTGCGGGCAGAGATGGTAGTTGGCCGCCAGCGTGCCGCGCTCGAAGCTCTTGCGATCGAGCCGCATGCGCGTGTCAAACTCTCGACCGCACGACTTACACATCACCCAGAGCCGGAGTTTACCCATCCTCTCGTCCTCAATCTACGCGATCTATGCAGTCTACGCGATCCCACGTGCTGCGTCTTTGTCTGGATTGCGTTTGTCAGTCAGATTGCGTGGATTGCGAAGATTGAGTAGATTGGAGGTATTTTTCGACATCCCCTTTTCGCCAGATGGCCCGATGCTCGCGGCGGAAGACCGGCGCCGGGAAATCGGGACGCGCCGCGACATCCTCTAGAAACGCCCGTGGAGGGACGCCGGCGAGATCGGCCGCTTCGACTGCCGTGACGACGGCTTCACCGGCCTTGACCATCTGGCAGATCGTCTCCAGGAACCCGTCCTGCGCGCCCGCGCGTCCCAGCAGGAACTCAACCGCCGACATCCCGCGCGGGTGCGTCTGTTTCATCAGGTTGGCGTAGCGGTGCAACTCCTCGGGATACCCCCGCAAATGCTGCAGCACCTCGAAGTCACTGGCAAATGGTTCGCTCACAAGGCGTCCTTTCTTGGCCCGCTGCCGTCTCGTACGTAGGGAATGCGTGGAGCCACGCTGCTGTTATAGTAATCGTAACACGCACCCGGGAGGAGAACCGCTTCGGATGCCATTCTTGCAGGAACACGACGCGGCGTTTGTCCGCACCCGCTTTGCCCAAGAGCTGCGGGGGGACGTCACGTTGGAATTCTTCGCGCCGGTGACCGGTGGCCTAGCCCTTCCCGGCCAGGATGGCGAGATCGCCGAGTATGTCAGACAGATTCTGGCTGAGGTCGCGGCACTCTCCCCCAAGATCCGGCTGAACGTGCACAGCCTCATGGCTGATCCTGAGGCGGCGAAGGCGTTTGGGATTGCCCGCACACCCGTCACCGCCGTCATCGGGGCGCAAGACTATGGGGTCCGGTTCTACGGCATGCCGGCCGGATATGAGTTTGCCACGCTGCTCGATCTGATGATCGCCGTGTCGCAAGGGTCGACGGCCATCGCCCCGCACACCCGTGAGTTCCTCACGCGCCTGTCGCAGGACATCCACGTGCAGGTGTTTGTCACTCCCACCTGACCACACTGTCCCCGCGCGGCCAGGCTGGCCGCGTTCCTGGCAATCGAGAGCCCCAAGGTGCGGACCGATATCGTTGAAGCCGGCGAATTTCCCGACCTGGCGGAACGATACAATGTGTACGCTGTGCCGAAGGTCGTCATCAATGACACCGTGGAGTTCGTCGGCGCGCAGCCCGAGCCGCACTTCATGAGGTACGTCGCCCAGGCGGCCGGAGTGCAGGAGGCCCCACCGGCGGACGAGTAATCGATCATCATGAATGACGTTTTCGGTTACATCGACGGACACCGCCAGCAGTTCATCGAGCGTCTGCAAGAATTGTGCCGCCAGCCCAGTATCGCCGCGCAGAACATCGGCATCCAGGAAACGGCACGGATGGTCGCGGGGCTCATGGAGCACATTGGGGTCAAGACTGAGCTCTATGCTACCGACGGCGCCCCTGTCGTCTATGGTGTCGTCGGCAGCGGGCCGCGTACTTTGCTCATTTACAACCATTATGATGTGCAGCCCCCGGAGCCGCTGGGGGAGTGGCACTCCCCGCCGTTCGCGGCCGAGGTCCGTGACGGCAAGCTCTATGCGCGCGGCGTGGCGGACAATAAGGGCAATCTGGTTGCGCGGCTGTCTGCGGTGGAAGCGTGGCTGCAGACCCGTGGGGCGCTGCCGCTGACCGTGAAGTTCGTG
>VBAP01000119.1 GCA_005882335.1 Candidatus Segetimicrobium genomatis | reverse complement strand
CGTCGAACTCCGCCTCTAAGCCGCCCACCGAGCTCCCGCCCACGAATACCCGGAACGTGCCGGGCTCCACCACGAACTTCATGTCCCGGTTGTACAGACCGAGCTCCTTGGCCGTGAGCTGGAAGTCCAGCGTGCGCGCTTCACCCGGCTTGAGGGAAACCCGACGGAATCCGGCTAACGCGCGGACGGGCCGCGTCACGCTCGCCACCTCGTCGTGCACGTAGAGCTGGACGACTTCGGCACCTTCGCGGCTACCGGTGTTGGTCACGGTGACCGAGGCGCGCAGCGTGCCGGCCGGCGTGATGCGAAGCGAGCTGAGCCGGAGGTCCGAATAGCTGAAGGTCGTGTAGCTCAACCCGTGGCCGAACGGGAAGAGCGGTGTCACCGGCAGATCGGTGTACTTGGACGTGTACTTGTCGGCACCGGTGGGACGCCCGGTGTTCTTGTGATTGTAATAGAGAGGTATCTGACCGACGACGCGCGGGAAGGTCACGGGCAGCTTGCCGCTCGGGTTCACGTCGCCGAACAGGACGGCTGCGAGCGCGGGGCCGGTCTCGAGCCCGAGGAACCACGACTCGACAATCGCCGGCACGTGCTCGGCGGCCCACGGTATGGTGAGCGGCCGGCCGTTCATGATCACGAGCACGATGGGCGTCCCGGTGGCGTATATGGCCTCGAGCAACCGCGGCTGTACGCCGGGCAGGTCGATATTGGCGCGACTGGCCGCCTCGCCGCTCATGTCCCCCGCTTCGCCGAGCACCAGCACGGCGACGTCCGCCTGCTTGGCGGCCGCGACCGCGCCCGCGAACCCTCCCGTCGCGGTGTCGGTGATCCCACAGCCCTTTTCGTACAACACGCTCACGCTCCCCCCCCCGGCGCGCGCCTTGATGCCTTCGAGGGGGGTCACGGCGTCCCGCGGGTCGCCGCGGCCGGGCCAGGAGCCGAGCGCCGCGATTTTGTCGTCGGCGAGCGGGCCGATCACGGCGACGCTTTTTGCCCGTGGGCCAAGCGGCAAGAGCGACGCGTCGTTCTTGAGCAGGACGATCGACTGTTCGGCCACGCGTCGCGCGAGCTGCCGGTGCTCGGGTGCGAGCAACATCGAGCGCTCGCGCTCGGGCGTCGCGCCGTGGTAGGGATCGTCGAACAGGCCGAGGGCCGCTTTGGCCCGGAGCACGCGGCGCACGGCTTCGTTGACCACGGCTATAGGGATACGCCCGGTCCTGACCAGAGCCGGGAGATCGTCCACGTAGATCCGGCTCACCATATCCATATCCACGCCGGCCTCGAGCGCGAGCTTGCCCGCATCGGCGCGCGACCCCGCGATGCCGTGGTTCAGAAGCTCCGCGACTGCGGTCCAGTCGCTCACCACGAATCCCCGGAAGCCCCACTGGCGGCGCAGCAGCGTGGTCATGAGCCAGGGGCTCGCGGTGCTCGGGATGCCGCCGATCTCGTTGAACGACGTCATGACGCTGCCGGCCCCTGCGTCCAGGGCGGCCCGGTAGGGCGGCAGGTACACCTCACGCAGCGTGCGCTCGGAGAGGTCCACGGTGTTGTAGTCCCGGCCGCCCTCGGCGCCGCCATAGGCGGCAAAATGCTTCACGGTAGCGAGCACCGCGTCGGGCGAGCGCGGATCGGAGCCCTGAAAGCCACGCACGCGTGCGGCGGCCATTGCCGATCCGAGGTAGGGATCTTCTCCGGAGCCTTCGGCGATGCGACCCCAACGGGGATCGCGAGCGATGTCCACCATGGGCGCGAAGGTCCAGTGCACACCGGCCGCCGCGGCCTCCCGGGCGGCCACGTGGGCAGCCGCCTCGACTGCTTCGGGGTCCCACGAGGCGGCTTCGCCGAGCGGGATCGGGAAGATGGTGCGGTAGCCGTGGATCACGTCGTGGCCGAAGATCAGCGGGATGTGGAGGCGCGACTCCGTCACGGCGATGTCCTGCGCGTCGCGCGTCACGGCCGCCCCGGTCAGGTTCAAGAAGCTGCCCACCAAGCCCTTGCGAACCAGCGCCAGCTGCTCGGGGGTCGGCTGCTGGTCCACCGAGAGCTGGTTGAGCTGGCCGAGCTTCTCCTCCAAGGTCATGCGGGCGAGGAGGGAGTCGATTCTCTGCTCGGCGGCGGAGCGCTGCGCGGAGGCAGGTCCGGCGCCGATGAGGGCGAGGGCGGCCGGCAGCGCCGTAAGCAAACCGCTATGGGGGCGCATCGGGATCCCGTTTCAGAAAGAGAAAGTTGGAAGGCGGCGCCCCAATCTATCCCGTCGTCATCGGCCTTGACAAACCCGAGAGTGCGCGTGATAAGGGATGCAAACACGTGTACAGGAGACGCGCTGATGAGCCGCAGATCGTTCGAGCACCTCGGCCGGCGGTTGTTCCTCAGCCTGGCCTTTGTCGTGACTGCCGCGCCGGCGGTCTTGTCGCAGACCAGCACC
Organism: Candidatus Segetimicrobium genomatis; assembly: GCA_005882335.1. Taxonomy (GTDB): domain Bacteria; phylum Sysuimicrobiota; class Sysuimicrobiia; order Sysuimicrobiales; family Kaftiobacteriaceae; genus Telluricultor. Next base: position 4,097 of record VBAP01000119.1, on the reverse strand, counting down.
GGGAGTATCCGGGGATATGTGACCGACTCGAGCGGGACGCCGATCGCGGGGGCACGCGTCGTCGCTGTGAACCCTTTAACGTCGGCGCAGCGCGAAGTCGCCACGCAGAGCAACGGGTTCTACGCGTTGCTCGGCCTCGTACCGGCAGAATACGACGTGACGGCCCGGCAGATCGGCATGGCACCCCAGAAACTCAAGGTGCGTGTGTTGATCGGCGAGGTGTTCCCGTTGGACTTCAAGCTCGGCGCGTCGGCGATCCAGGTCGAAGGAGTGTCGGTTGTTGCAGCCGCAGGCGTGGAGATGCGCGCATCAGAGGTGGCCACCAACGTGACACAGCAGCAGATCGAACGGCTCCCAACGCCGAGCCGGAACTTCCTCGACCTGGCGGCCCTCGCACCAGGCGTCACAGTGCTCGAAGATCGCATCAACTCTATAGGGTTCCGAACGATCCAGGCCGGCGGTCAGAGCCCGAACGCGGTCAACGTATTCGTGGACGGTACCAGCCTCAAGAACGATCTGACGGGTGGAGGAGTCACCGGCCAAGATGCGAGCCGCGGGAATCCCTTCCCGCGAAACGCGATCCAGGAGTATCGGGTCATCAGTCAGAATTTCAAGGCTGAATATCAGAAGGCCGGGAGCGCGATCATCACGGCGACCACCAAGTCCGGTGGCAATGTCTGGTCGGGGAATGTGCTGTTCGGCTACCAGAACAAGGACTTGATGCCCCTGGACACGTTCCAGACTCGCGACAAGCACGTGGCGGACAGCATCGCGCGGACGACAGGCCAGCCCTCCACGTTCAGTAAGCCCGACTATAGCCGCTCGCTCCTTGCCCTCAGTGCCGGCGGCCCTCTCGTGCGGAACCGGCTGTTCTTTTTCGGCTCGTACGAGGGGAATTATCAGAACCGCGCGAATCGGGTGAACTTCACGCCCCCAACTGGGTTCCCGGCGCTCGATACAGTTAATCTCGCTCAATACAACGGGAACTTCACGTCGCCGTTCCGCGAGACGCTGTTGTTCGGCAAGCTGACCTACACCCTGAACCCACAGTCGTCGGCAGAGGTCAGCGTCAGCAACCGGCATGAAACGGACATTCGCGACTTCGGCCCCAAGTCATGTTGTCCTCTTGGCGTCAACGCCTTCCAGGAGGCCGTCAATTTCCGCCAGAACGTGACGGTCGCTCAGCTGAAATACAACCGCTATTCGGGTGCGTGGCTCAACGAAGCCAAGGTGGACTATTCGCGCTTCCGGCGGAATCCAAGCCCTAATGAGCCGGGCGTTGCCGCGCGCGTGTATTCGTACAACAACACGGACAACGCCATCGGCAGCAACCTGAGTAGCCAAGACTTCATCCAGAAGCGCCTGGGCCTCCGCGACGACCTCACCTACCAGGCCGGCGGCAAGCACGTGTTCAAGATGGGCGCGAGCTTCGATTTCGTGAAGTACGACGTGTTGAAGGGCAACGACGAGACGCCACGGTTCGCGTATCGCGACACCGTGAGCGGCGTGGCCTACGATTTCCGAAACCCCTACGAGCTCAAGTATGGCACCGGCAATGCGTTGCTCAACAAGAGCAACAATGAGATCGGCGCCTATCTGCAGGACGACTGGAGCCCCACACCACGGCTCACGATCAACCTCGGCATCCGGTGGGATTTCGAGACGAGGATGATGAACTATGACTACGTGACGCCGCAGACGGTGATCGACACGCTCACCCGCTACAACGACTCGCTGCCGACCCCGCTCGACCTCAACCGGTACATCAGCACGGGCAACAGCCGCAAACCGTTCTACGGCGCGTTCCAGCCTCGCATTGGGTTCTCGTACGCGCTCGACCAGGATAACAAAACCACGATCTTCGGGGGTTTCGGCATCTACTACGACCGCTCGCTGTTCGACATCTCGGTCGATGAGACCCTCAAGCTGACTCATCCTACGTTCACTATTAACTTCGCCCCTCCCGGCTCGACCACGCCGGGCCCTGGACAGGTACTCTGGCAAGACTCGTACCTGACCGCCAACAAGGCAACTCTGGACAACCTCGCGCACACGCAAGGAGTCCCGGAGGCCTGGTTGATCGACAAGGACGCCAAGGTGCCGAAGTCGCGCCAGTGGAACGTCGGGATCCGGCGCGTAGTCGGGGACTATGCGGTCTCCGTTACCTATGCTGGCGTCCGCGGCGTGGACCAGCTGACCCTCAACTGGGCCAATATCGGCCTTAACCCGGATGGCTCCTGTTGCGTCGGCTTCGCCCCTACGGACTTCCACCTGGACCGGCACGGCTTCAGTAACTTCATCTACTCGACAAACGACACGAAGACCTGGTACGACGCTCTCCAGGTCCAGGTCGATCGGCCGTATCACCGCTCCAACGAGAAATTCGGTTGGGGCGCGGGGCTGGCCGTGACCTACGCCACTCGGTCAGTGCAGGGCGTGGACAACCTCGGCGACTTGTTCGCCTTCCCCAACACGGTGAACATCCCGAAGCACCCGGCCAATGACGAAAAGGGCCGAGTCGTGCTGAACTGGATCATGGACGTGCCGTATGCGGCCGGTGTGCAGTTCAGCGGCCTGATCACCGCCGGTACGGGCAACCGTCAGGATGTGGGCTGCCCGGTGCGCTTCTGCGGGGCCGCCTACGTCCGCGGAGGCTTCACGCCGCGGCAATACGGCTTCATCATCCCCGGCGGCTACGCATACCGCAACGTCGATCTCCGGCTTCGAAAAGACTTTCCCAACATTTCTGGGACCACGTTGGGCGTGACGGTCGATTTGTTCAACGCCTTCAACTACCAAAACTTCGGCTGTTTCGACACGGGGAACCCCAGTTCGGCGAACTACGGTAAGGCAAGTTGCCTCGTCAGTGATCCACGTCGGCTTCAAGTCGGAGCAGAGTACGGCTTCTGACCCTTCTACCCGCTGCGGGCCGCCGGTGCGCTAAGCACCGGTGGCCCGCACCAGGGGCTGCGGCGATATTCTCCCTGCATGACCCGTAGCACCCAACTCGCCGCTGCTCTCGCCATGGCGATCCTCGCGGGGTGCGGTGTCAACCACTCTGAGGGCCCACCCCCGCCCCCACCCCCGCCCACGCCGCTCGACTCAGGCGTGGCCGCCGCGTTCCTCGACACCGTCGAGGCGCGCACCTTCCACTATTTCTGGGACCTGACGAACGCGAGCAACGGGCTCACCCCCGACCGCTCCCCTACCCTGTCCTTTTCGAGCATCGCGGCGGTCGGGTTCGCGCTCACCGCCTATCCGATCGGCGTGGAGCGCGGCTACATCACGCGCGCCGACGCCGGTCAGCGCGTCGTCACCACGCTGCGATTTTTCTGGACCGCACCCCAGGACTCGGCCGCCTCCGGCTCGACCGGCTATCACGGGTTCTTCTACCATTTCCTCGACATGAACACCGGGGCCCGGTTCCAGCAGGTGGAGCTCTCGACCATCGACACGGCCCTGCTGCTCGCCGGGGTCCTCACCTGTCAATCGTATTTCGACAGCACGGATCCGGTCGAGACCGAGATCCGCCAGCTCGCCGATTCGATCTACCGCCGCACCGACTGGCAGTGGGCCGCACCGCGCGCGCCGCTCGTCGCCCTCGGATGGCACCCCGAGAACGGGTTCCTCGGCTACGACTGGCGCGGCTACAACGAAGCGATGATCCTCTACATCCTGGCGCTCGGCTCGCCCACCCATCCCCTAGCGCCCGAGGCCTGGACCGGGTGGACCGGCGCCTATCAGTGGGGCACGTTCTACGGCCAGACACACGTCGGGTTCGCCCCGCTGTTCGGGCACCACTACTCGCACGTGTGGATCGACTTCCGGGGCATCCAGGACGCCTACATGCAGGGCCGCGGGATCGACTACTTCGAGAACTCGCGCCGGGCCACCTACGCCCAGCGTGCCTACGCGTACGCGAACCCGGGGGCCTGGCGCGGCTACAGCGATCGCATCTGGGGACTCACTGCCTCGGACGGGCCGGGCGACGTGACGCTCACGATCGACGGCCAGAAGCGCCAGTTCCACAGCTACTGGGCGCGCGGCGCATCGTTCACCGAGATCCCGGACGACGGCACCATCGCCCCCACCGCGGC
>VBAP01000024.1 GCA_005882335.1 Candidatus Segetimicrobium genomatis | reverse complement strand
TCGACGTCACCGGGATGAGCTGTGGCCAGGAGATCCTCCAGAAACTCTGCCAGCGGCCGGCGCCATCGACCATCGCTGCCTCGGACAATTCCGCAGGCAGACTCTCCAGGGCGGCCAGCAACACCACGAACATGAACGGCGTCCATTGCCAGATGTCACCGAGCATCACGACGAGCCGCGCGCCCCACGCGTAGTTGGCCCAGGAGACCTCCGCCAGGCCCAGCGCTCGCCATACCGGGGCAAATGGCCCCTTCCCAAGATCCATCAGAATTCGAAAGGTGTAGGCGATGCCGACGGGCGTGATCATCATCGGCAGCAGGAAGATCACCCGAAAGAAGCGCCGGCCGGCCACCTCCTGGGCACAGAGAAACGCCAGCCACAGCCCCAGCCAGTATTGGACGGTGATGCCGACAACCACATAGATCAGTGTGGTCAGCAGGGTGCCGGGAAATCCCCCCGGAGTGAGCGTGCGCACGGCCAGCCAGACGCCTGCTCCCGCCACCACGGCAAAGACGGCCCGCCCGACCACTCCGCGGCGGCCCGACGCCGACGTGATCCCTCGCACCACGAAAGCCAGCAAGACGGACGCCGCCAAGCCGAACAGCAGCCAGCCCACGACCGTCGGAGGCTTCGGCACCCCGAGGAAATGAGACTGTTCAATGCCGACCAGCAGCTTGCGATAGTTGGCCAGGCCCACCCACCGCAACGCGAACCCACCGGGGACAAATAGAAAGCGGGTGAGGGACAGATACGCCGACACCAGCAACGGGAAGATGGAGAGGAAAAACAGCAATAAGACGGCCGGCAGCACAAAGGACGTGGTCGCCTGGCGCACCGGCCAGGAGGCGGCCGCGCGGACGCTCGCCGCTCCCAGAGATGCCGCGGCCCGGATGCGGCCTGCCCCCGGGGCAGAGGACACAGCCTCCGCCCCAGGGCGATCGACCGATTTAGAGACGCGCGATGGGCTGCTTTCTCCGGTCACTTCGTGAGAATCCCCAGACTCTCCCGGTAGGCTCGGAGCTGCGCGTCGCGGCCCAGTTCGTTGGTGATGGCCTCCCAGCCGTCGGTGATCTCTTTCATGGCCTGCCCGATGTTGGTCTCCTTGGCGAGCAGCTTGGCAATCGCGGTGTCCAGGACGATCTGCTGGTAGCGCTGGTTCTGCGGGATGCGCAGGTCCAGCACCATGTTGGGGCTGCTCAGGCTGGCCGAGATCGCGCCGAGATAGTTCTTGGCGGCCGCCTGGCTCATGCCGGCCTTGAGCCACAGGCTCAGATTCTTGAATTGCGAGACCCGGTACGGGTTGAAGCCGGTGATGCCGATGGTGACATCGACGTTGGACTGCGCCGGCTGGCTCATGTAGGACAGGAAGGCGTAGGCCGCATCCTTCACTTTGGATGGGGCGGCCTTGTTGATGGCCCCCGACCACCCACCGTAGGCGGCAAACGGCGCATGGTTCACGCCACCCGTGGCGTAGGGACACTTTTGCACGGTGCAGGCGACCAGCTTCCCGGTCTTGCGATCCAGGACGCGCGGGCTGCCGGGCAAAATGACGGCGCCGACTTTGTTCTGCACCTTGGAGGTCTTCGGATCGATGGCCAGCGTGCCGATGTCGCCCCAGTCAAGGCTCAAGGCGCAGCGGCCGGTGACGAAACCGGAGCGGGAGTCGCCGACGTCCCAGTTCAGCTCGTCGGGTGGACCGTACTGGCCCGTCTGGACGTACACGCGCAGCGCCTCGGCAAACGCCTCGTTGTTCGTCAGCGGTTTCATGGTAGCGCTGTCAAAGAACGATCCTTCGCGCGTCCCCTTGGCCTGCAGGTATCCCGCGGCCACAGACCAGATCATCCAGTACGATTGCGCGTTGCGCTTCTTGGCGATGCACGACCCGAAGTCGGGCGTGCCATCGCCGTTGAGGTCCTTCTTGTTGAACGTCTGGGCGATCCTCATGTAGTCCGCCCAGGTCTGGGGTGGCTTCAATCCGGTCTGCTGGAGGAGATCGCTCCGGTAGTACACCATCTGAAAATCGCCGTCGAGCGGAATCGTGTAGATCTTCCCTCCGTAGGTCGCGCTGAAGTTGCGGAAGAACGCCCCGATGTCCGCCCACTGCAGCGCCTTGTCGGCCTTGACCCGGTTGGTCAGCTCCTCCAGATACCCGGGCGTCGTGAAGTCGGCCATCCACTGCGGGTCGAAGACGAACGCCTGATAGCTGTTGGTGCCGGTCGCCAAGTCCGTGAGGATCTTCTGATAGAGATCGCTGAACGGCACCGTGATGACGTTGATCTTCGCCCCCGTCAGTTTCCCGAAGTCCGGCCCGCGTCGCTGTAAGGGCTCGGCGATCTGCGGACCCGTGAAGGTGAGCACGTTCACCGTCACGCCGTCAAACTGTTTCGCCTGCGACGCTGCCGGTGTCGCTGCCATCAGCGGCAGCACAAGCAGGATCAGCACCAGCAGCACACTGCAGCGTTGCTTCATCACGCATTCACCTCCAGAGATGCTTCTTCGATGGTCCCCTGCCTTGATGACACACAGCCTATCTCCGGAACCAGACCGTCACCTCCCTCTGCCTATTTCTCCACGGTACCCTCCCACGGGCTGTAGGCCTCTAACCGGCGCGCAGGCGGCGGAGGCGCTTCATCAGCGTCGTGCCGCCCTCTCCGAAGTGGCGCGCCAGGTCGAGGTAGTCGCGATACAGTGACTGGTAGAGACGCTGCTCCGCCGGACGCGGACGGAACGCAGTCCGCTCCGTCCCGCCCATCCGCCGGATCGCATCGCGGAGATCGGCATAGCCGCCCGCGGACTCCCCCGCCGCGGCCGCGGCATAGATGGCGGCGCCCACGGCCGAGGCATGCTGCACCGGGGACGCCAGGACTTCCCGGCCGATGATATCCGCGGTGAGCTGCAGCAACAGGGCGTTCCGCTCGGCCAGACCTCCGCAGGCGATCACCTCTGTGACGGTCACGCCGCCCGCCTCGAAGGTTTCGATGACCCGCCGCGTGCCAAACGCGGTGGATTCCAGCAGCGCCCGGTAAATCTCGTGCGGTTCGGTCGCCACCGTCAGGCCGACGAGCAGACCGGAGAGATCTGCGTCGACGAGCGGGGTCCGGCACCCGTTCCACCAGTCCAGGGCCATGACGCCTGCCTCACCCGGACGCAGCCGTCCTGCCTGTTCTTCCAATGTCTCGTACGCGGCGTCGCCGGTGCCGACACGAGCGGGGGCGGCGCTGCGCACGAACCACTGGAAGATGTCCCCGACCGACGCCTGGCCTGCCTCGTAGCCAAAGACCCCAGGCACGATCCCGTCCTCCACGACACCGGAAATCCCCGGAATCGCGGTCCTGCGGCTGTCCACCAGCAGGTGGCAGGTGGACGTCCCCATGATGGCGACCAGCTGGCCGGCCCCGACCGCGCCGACGGCGGGCATCGCGGCGTGTGCATCGATCACGGCCACGGCGATCGGGGTGCCGGGACGCAGGCCGGTGCGCGCGGCCCACGCGCTCAGCAATCCGCCGGCCCTGCGGGCCACGGGATGAGGCGGCGCCAGCCGATCCAGCAACTGTGGCAGTGCGGGATCGAGGTTCCGGAGGAACGCGCCGTCAGGATATCCCGAATCTTTCTGCCAGTGGGCTTTGTATCCCGCCTGGCAGGCGCTGCGAGTTTCGGTCCCGGTAAGCTGCCAGACGATCCAATCCCCACCCTCGATCCAGCGGGCCATGGACGTGGCCACCGCAGGGGACTCGGCGAGCACCTGCCACCCTTTGGCCCACAGCCATTCGGACGAGGTCTTGCCGCCGTAGAACTCCAGAAATGCGCCCCCGGCGCGGGTGCGGGCGGCGTTGATGCGGTCGGCATACGGCTGCGCGGCGTGATGCTTCCATAGTTTCGGCCAGGCGTGGGGGTGATGCGCAAAGTCGGGCAGCAGGCATAAGGGCGTGCCCTCAGCCGTCGCCGGCAGGACCGTGCACGACGTGAAGTCGACGCCAATCCCGATGATATCCGCGGAATTCGCACGCTGAGCCATGGTGCGCAGCAGATGTTCCAACGCGCCGAGCCAGTCCTCGGGATGCTGCAGCGCCCAGTCCGGAGGCAGGTGTTCAGTCTGCCCGGGGAGGCTGCCATCAATCACCCCATGGGGGAAGGGCAGAGTCGCCGTGGCGGTCACCCGTCCACTCGTGACGTCGACCAGCACGGCGCGGGCCGATTCCGTTCCGAAGTCTATCCCGACAGTATGCTTGGACATCGGCGCTCGCGGGGGTCAGGCGAATACCTGCGTGTCGAAACCCAGGATGCGGCAGATCCACAAGAGCTCTTGCGTGTAGTCTCCGTAGACCCCGTGAATGTGGTTACTGTCGTACGAGGCGAGGAAGACTTCGGGCGTGACCCGGAACCTCGCGAACGCATGCGGCCACTCGGGCGTGGTCGCCTCTGCCTTTTTCCACGACACGGCCTCGCGAAACTCCACGAACTCGGCGGGCACGATGGCCATCCAGTACCGCCCCTGCCGCCGCGCCAGACGGGCCAGCGTCACCGGCCCTGGTGCGGCGATGTGGGCGACCGACGCGCCGCCGGCCGGGAAGTAGAGAATCTCGGGATAGAAGCGGACTTTCGGCAGGTTGACCTTAGGATCGAAGGACCGGCCGGCAAAGTACGTGGCATGCTGGCCGGAGTTGCACAGGTCCCAGACGTTGTCGGCCGCATCGTAGTGGCGGACATCGGCGAAAAGCGCCGGGGTGCCGGCGATGTGCTTGAACAGTTCCATGGTCAGGGCCCCATCCATGTCCGCCTCCGTGGCGCAGACGATGGGATCATGCGCGCCTTCCCAGTCATATGGGTCATTGCAAAAGGCTTCCGCGACGTCCATGGTGCAGAAATGGTCGGTCAGCTCCGGCTGCCCCTTGATCCCGCAGAAGTCGAGCCGCCAGTCGGCGATGATGTCACGCACCGCGTGGTAACTCCGGATCTGCCGCTTCAAGAGTTCCGGCGTCAACTTTTTGCCGTCATACCGGATCTGGCCGACATGCCGCTCCAGCCACTGGAACCCATCCTCAACCCGATCCTCAGCCACGAGGTCTGACCGGCGCACGATCTCAAGCTGATCGATGTGCTCGACGTCAATGCCGAACTGCCGGCTCCACTGGTCCAGCGGGCTCTGCGCCGTGTACATCCCCATCGATCGGCCGCCGATCAAGCCGTAGGTTTCCCCCCGGAGCCGGTTCGTCGCCACCGCAGCCCGGAGGAACTGCAGCGCCCGGGTGAAGACCGCATCATCGGCCACGTCCCCGGACACGCGGGCGCAGAAGGCGCCCACCTGATCCAGGGCGCCGGCACTGGCCAGCATGCCCACCAGCCCGGGATACTGCGGGTTGACGTTGCTGAACAGGAGGAAGGGCCCGGGGGCGAACTGGCTGGCGATCACGGGCAGATGCGGAAAGCTCCAGATGGCGAAGTTGAAGAGGGTCGCTTCCACGTCCTCACCCGCCAGAAAGCGCCCCTCGCTCTTCGCCAGTTCCGTGGTCCAGACGATGTCGCGTCCCGTGACGACCTCCCACCCCGCCTCACGCAGCCGGCGGGCGAGGCGCTCCTGGAACTCCCGCGTCAGCGGCAACAGCTCGTTGTGCACGTGCGGGCGGCCGTCGGAAAATGTGAGAATCCCCACCTTGGGCACGCGCATGCTCGCCTCCCGGTCAGATCCGTCCGTGCAGGAAGCCTGCTCTCCCGCGAGAAAAGCAGCAAACGCTTTCGGGAACCGAGGGCATCTTTCGCTGCGCTGACACGGAATCCTATGCGCCTGTACGTCGATACCGCCGATGGACACGCCATCACCCAGGCCGCGGCCACGGGTTTCGTCTTTGGCGCGACGACGAATCCCACGCTGCTGCGCCGGGCCACGCTGCGCCGTACAGACCTCGCGCCGCTGGTGCGGACTGCCGTGAACGCGGGACTGCATGAGATTCATCTCCAAGTGTTCTCTGACGACGCTACCGCGATGATGGCCGATGCCAGGGCGCTCTATGCGCTGGAGCCACGCCATGTGGTGGTCAAGATTCCGGCCAGCGCCGAGGGATTCCAGGCCGCGCATGCGCTGCGGGGGGAGATGCCGATCACGATCACCGCCGTCTTTACGGTACGTCAGGCGCTGCTCGCCGGCATCGTGGGAGCACGCTACGCCGCCGTCTATCTGGGACGCCTGCACGACTCCGGCCAGGACGCCATCGCTGTGCTGCAGGGGATGCTGGCAGCCGTTCGGGCTCAGCAGATGGACGTCCGTCTACTCGTCGCCAGCGTACGCGCCGTGATGGAGGTGGAGATGCTGGCACAACTCGGGATCCCCGCGGCGACGCTTCCACCGGCGATCCTGTTCGCCCTCCCAGACTCCGCCGGAACGGCGCAGGCCCTGGACGCGTTCCGGGAAGACACCGGTCACCTGTGACACCGCTGTTCGCCGCCATCGGTGAGATCCTCGTCGATTTTACGCCCATCGTGGAAGCGGGGCGCACGGTCGGCTTCCGCATGCACGCCGGTGGCTCCCCGTGCAACGTTGCGGTGGCGCTCGCCAGGATGGGGGCGCGCGTGGAGTTTGTCGGGCAGGCATCCACGGACTTCTTCGGCCGCTTCCTGGCGGAGAATTTGCGGAAGGAAGCGGTCGGCATACAGTACCTCAGCCTCTCACCCGCGCCGTCGACGCTGGCCTTCGTGGCTCTGGCCGGCGGGGAACCGTCGTTCACGTTCTACGGGGACCGCGCGGCGGACACGCTGCTGCGGCCGGATGACCTGCCACCGGAGGTCGCCGCCACGACCGTGCTGCACTTTGGGTCGATCAGCCTGCTGCGCGGCACGACCGCTACCACCATTGCCGGGCTCGTCGAGCGTCTGCGCGGGCGGACCCTGCTCTCGTTCGATCCCAATATCCGGTCGTCGCTGATCAGTGATGAGCCGGCGTTTCGCCGGCTGCTGGCTCCGCTGCTTCGCCTCGCGGACATTGTGAAGATGAGTGAAGCCGATGCCCGCTGGTTGGCGCCGGACCGATCGCCAGAAACAGTCGCGGTCGAACTTGTGGAGTTGGGACCGGCGCTGGTCGTGATCACGCAGGGAGCCCGCGGGGCCTACGCCCGGACGGCGGCATGGCAGGCGCGCATTGCGGCGCCACGCGTCCGCGTTGTGGACACCGTCGGCGCGGGCGATGCCTTCACTGCCGGTCTTCTGTTCGCGCTGGCACAGCAGGAGGTCACCGCTCGGGCGGCCGTCGCACGGCTGCACTCAGATGGTCTAGAAACTGCGCTGCGGTTTGCCGCCGCGGCGGCAGCGCTAACCTGCACGCGGGCCGGCGCAGACCCTCCGCGCTTGGAGGAGATCGAAGGGTTCCTCCGTCGCTGACGAGCCCTCGACCTTCGACCTCCACTCGCCCCCCTCCCCCCCTCTTCAAAGGGGTCTGACCCTTTTGAAAACCAGTGAGGGTCATGGGCAGTGCTACCCACCAATCCTGTGATCCTACATGGGGAGAGGGGAATGCTCGCTATGGGCGAACGGCATGGTGGGTGGCTCGCTGGCTGTATTTGACGCGGGTGCGCCCGGAGGTGATGCATGAATCCGCGACCTCAGACTGCGGGTACGGCGGGCATCATAGCCGGCGTGTTGCTGGCCGTGCTTCTCATCTTATTCATGTCGAGTGGCATGCGTCCGGAGGCGATGGCCGATCCGGGGAAGATGATGGCGTACGTCGGCCAGAACGCAAGCCGGTGGCGAAGCATGAGTTTCCTTGGGATTCTGACCACGATTGCCGCGGTCTTCTACTTCCCCGGCCTGGCCGCCAGGCTCCGGGACCGCACACCATCCCGGGCGACCGGTGTACTCTACTTCGGCATTCTGGGTATCGGGGGGCACGGGCTCGGCGCCGCTCTGCAGTGGGCAGGTGATCCGCTTGTCGCCGGCGCAGGTGACCAGGTAGCCGCGGGACATGCCTGGCTGGCCCTAAACGCGGTCCATGCGGGACTGGAAACGTTCGGGAGCCTCGGCACCGGGCTTGTACTCCTGTTGGCCGGATGGGCCGCGATGAACAGCAAGGCGTTTAGCCCCGGCGTAGCGTGGGTAGGTCTTGTCGGGGGGATCGTGACGCTCGTGTCGGTGCTCCGTCCCCCGGGTCCGCTCTTCCTCCTGTCGTTTGCACTCTCCATCGTCTTCCTGATCTGGTCCGGGCTAGAATTGCGCAAAGCTAAATAGCCACTCCCTCACGCCGTGCGGGAACTCCTCACGGCGTGAGGCCCCTTATCCCGCCCCAACCCTGCCGGCTCCGGGACGATCATCCTCCATGCTGCCCGCCGACGATGGCAGTCTCGATGCGCGCCGCCTGGGCGAATGCCCGTACGCGGGTGGCCGCCGCTTCCACGTGAACCCCCATGCGTGCCGCGGGGTAACTTCCTGGGCCGAAGATGATCATCACGCAGCGCCGCGTCGTCTCGACGATCGCCGTCCGGCGCGAATCGTTGGTGGGGCTGCCAAATGGGCCTCTGGCGTCAAACAGCGCGAGCCGGTCCGTCACCGAGTAGAATCCTTTCCCTAAGGAGTCGTAGCCCTCGCCCTCGACGCCGAGCCGGGCCGTGACCGGTCCCTCAATGCGGTCAGTATCATACAACCCGATCGGCAGCAAGAACTCCAGCGAGCAGAGGTTACACGTATCGACCAGCGCGTTGATCCGGTACACGGCCCGGCCGCCAAGAACGCGCCGCAGCAGCGCCTCTGAGGAGGGCCGAAGTTTCGTCGGATCCTCTCCGGTACGCCGGTAGAGTTCGCGCGCCGGCTGCAGCTCCGGAATCTCGCCCGGGGCTTTGCCCGCGTACCGGGTCCGCAGACTCGCAGCGAGGCGCTCGATCTCCGCCCAGACGTCCGGAGCCTCCCGCCCGACGGCCACACCGTCGGCGCGGACCACGCCCAGGCACACCACCTCGCGCAACCCGGACTCGATTTCAATCATCCCGCGTCCTGTTGACCCCCTCACCCTTTATCCCTCTCCCTCCAGGGAGAGGGGAATAAGGTTGGGCGCTCCCGCGCCCTCTCGTGCCGGCGACTTCGCCGCATCAGCCAGACCGGCCTGCGCAGGGTAGTCCTCGCCAACTAACGAAACGGAGGCGTACGGCGTGGCGGCGGAGCCACCCGGACGCCGCGCGAGGCGGTGTCTCCCGAGGGAGGGAATCATCATGAAGTCTGTAGTGCACAAGCGCTTGCTGGAACTGGAGGCCGAGCCGCTCAATCCGCAAATGACCCGCCGCATGGTGTGGGGGGACCGGCTCATGGCCGCATACCTGGAGTTCAAAAAGGGCGCTGTCGTCGCGGTGCACCAGCACGAGAATGAGCAACTGAGCCACTGTCTGTCCGGCCTGATGCATTTCACCCTGCCGGATCGCAAACTGCTCCTGCGTCCCGGTGAGGTACTACTCATCCCGGGAGGCGTTCCCCACGGCGCAGAGATGCTCGAGGACACGGTAGAGATGGACTTCTTTAGCCCGCCGCGTCAGGACTGGATCGACAAAACCGATGCGTACCTGCGCAGGTGAAATGTACGCGATGGCGCCCAGACAGACTGTGACCAGCGGCACGCCATGGGAACCACTTGTCGGCTACGCCCGCGCCGTCCGTGTCGCAAATACGATCTACGTGTCAGGCACGACGGCCACGGACGACGCTGGCGCGATCGTGGGGCGGGGGGACCCGTACGCGCAAACCCGGCAGGCGCTGCGCAACGTTGAGCGGGCGCTGATCGCCGCCGGCGCTACGATGGCCGACGTGGTGCGCACGCGCATCTTCGTAATCAACATCGACCAGTGGAAGGAGATCGGTCGTGCGCACGGCGAGGTGTTCAGCGCCATCCGACCTGCGACCACGATGGTGGAAGTCCGCCGGCTGATCGACTCCGACATGCTGGTGGAAATCGAGGCCGAGGCCGTAATCGGCGCTTAGACGCTGCCTTCGACGCGGATTACGCTGCTGATGGCCTTGACCACACCGAGCGCGCGCAGCCGATCCTGCACGCGCCGGATGGCATGCTCGGGCGCGTCGTGCGTCACGAGGATGGCCTCCGCGACCTCGCCCCGGCTCTTCTGCACGATGGATGCAATACTCACCTGTTCTTCCCCTATGGCCGCCGCCACCCGCGCGAACACACCCGGCCGGTCGACCACCTGCAGGCTGAGGAAGTACGGCACCACCACGTCTTCTATCGGACGGACCCGTGTGCTCGTACCGGCCCCAATGAGCGATCGTCCCCGGACTCCCGCAGCCAGATCCCTGGCCACGGCCAAGATGTCGCCCACCACGGCCGTCGCGGTAGGGGCCCCCCCTGCGCCGCGCCCACTGAAGACGATCCGTCCTACGTCATCGCCTTCGACCAGCACGGCGTTGAACTCATCGGGAACCAGCGCCAGAGGATGGTCCAGCGGCACCAGCGCGGGGTGGACGCGCGCCTCGACCTCGCCGTCATGGATCCGGGCGATGGCGAGCAACTTGATGCCAAACCCCAGCTCTTTCGCGTAGACAAAGTCCCGAGGCGTGATCCGGCTGATGCCTTCCCGGTATACGTCCACGCCTCTGACGTGGCGGCGGAATGCGACGGTGGCCAGGATGGCGAGCTTGGCTGCCGCGTCGTGACCATCCACGTCGTCGGCCGGATCGGCTTCCGCAAACCCCCGGCGCCGCGCCTCCGCCAGGGCGTCTTCAAACGACCATCCCTCATGTGCCATCCGCGTGAGGATGAAGTTGGTGGTCCCGTTCAGGATGCCGGTAATGGCTTTCAGGCGCGCGGCCGCCAGGGATTCGCTGATGGGCTTGATGAGTGGGATGCCCCCACCCACGCTGGCCTCAAAATACAGGTGCGCGCCAGAGGATTCGGCCTGCGCGAACAGTTCTATCCCGTGCGCGGCCAGGAGTGCTTTGTTGGCGGTCACGACCGATTTCCCCGACGACAACGCCCGCAGCAGGTAACTGCGGGCTGGTTCGATCCCGCCGATGAGCTCCACGACGATGTCGATCTCGGGTGATGTCACGATCTCCAACCCGTTGGACCCCAACACGCCGGCGGGGATGGAGATCTGCCGGGGTCGTTCCGGGCGCGCCACCGCCACGCGTTTGACCACCACCGGCCGGCCCGCCGCCCGAGCCAGGGCATCGCCGTCTTGCAGCAACCTGTAGACTTCGGACCCCACAGTCCCCAGGCCGAGCAACCCGACCCCGATCGCCTGCCGATCACCCATCGCCGGCCCTCTGGAAACGAAGGTGCAATCTTCATAGCAGGCGCGCCCACTGCTGTCAACGGTGGTGCCGACCAGCGCGCCCTCCTCGCCCACCTTTGACAGTGTGGGGCCTGGCAGTATGCTGGTAGTCAAGCCCACAGCCGGCCTCATCATCCGTACCCCGGAGGAGCGTCCATGCTTATCAGTCAGAAGATGAATGACGCGATTAACGCGCAGATTGGCCGTGAGTTTGGCGCGTCGTTGCAGTACGTCGCGATCACCGCCCATTTTGAAGTCCAGAGCCTGCCTCGGTTGGCCAAGCATTTCTCCCGCCAGGCGACAGAAGAGCGCGACCACGCGATGCGCTTCATCAAGTACCTCATCGACGCCGGGGCTGCAGTCGTCATCCCCTCCGTCGCCGCGCCGAAGAGCACATTCGCCACCGCCGAAGAGGCGGTGAAGCTCTCGTTGGACTGGGAGCAGGAGGTCACCCGGCAGATCCACGCGATCCTGGAGCTGGCGCTCAAAGAGAATGACCATACCACCCAGCAGTTCTTGCAGTGGTTCGTCGAGGAGCAGCTGGAAGAAGTCAGCAGCATGGACAAGCTGCTCAGCGTGATCCGGCGCGCCGGAGAGAACGGCCTGCTGTTTGTCGAAGCCTACCTGGCCCGGGAGAAGACCGAGGGCGACGAAACGGAGTGACCGCGAAGCGTGATTTCCGGGCAGTTGCTGGCGCTGCTCGTGTGGAAAGACGTTCAAAAAGGAATTTCTACAATGAGGAAACGAGCTCCTGGTGGAGATGCGCCTCGAGCCGGGCCACGGCCTTCGCTTCCAGCCCAATGCCACTAAAGATCGACGACCAGAACTTCGCGTCGGCCAAACTACGGTACTGCCGGCTCACGACAAGGTAGGCGGTGCCTGACTGCACGACGGCGGCGATGTACCCCTTGCTGCGGACGAGCCGCGCATGCGCGTCGGCGGGTTCGAATCGCTCAAATCGGCCGAAGGCCACCACGAAGCGCCCCGAGCGTGAGGCCATCGCGCGTGCCTGACCAAGCTGTGAAGCCTCCACCAGCGAGGAGCGCGCGGCCGGGGCGACTTCCAGCGCACCTGTCCGCAGCGCAGTCGCCACGGGCGACGACGGCAGGGTCGCGCGCAGCGCCCAATACGGACCAAAGGCCAGGATCAGCGCCATCAGTCCCGCGGCCAAGAGCTGAGCGATCTGCCGACCCGCAGGCGCGACCGGCGCTGGCTTGATCCGGTTTTGGAATGTCCGTTCATCCCACGTCGCCACGAGCGCTCCTCACCACAGCGGTTGGAACGTTGGAATGTTGAAACGTTGAAACGAACACTACCGCGGATAAAATACGCTTTTGGCGATTCAACGTTCCAACGCTTCAACGTTTCAACGCATTCCAGTATCGCATGCTGCACCGGCGCCCGCAACCGCGCACCGCAGAGTGCACAGAGGCGGTGTGAAAACGCGATCCCCGGCGAGGACTGCCCGCCCATGACGCGAATCCAACGGCACGAACATGACCTCAGCGCTTCCCACCACCCGCGGCCGCCTGAGCGAACTTGCCGTGGTATTCCTCCGGCTCGGCATCCTGGGGTTCGGCGGGCCGGCAGCGCACATTGCCATGATGCGAGACGAGGTGGTGCGGCGGCGCCGCTGGATGACGGATCAGATGTTCCTGGATCTCGTCGGCGCCACCAACCTCATCCCCGGTCCCAACTCCACGGAGATGGCGATTCACATCGGGTATGCGCGCGCCGGCTGGCGGGGGTTACTCGTCGCCGGAGGCTGTTTCATCGTACCAGCCATGGTGATCGTGATTGCCTTCGCCTGGGGCTACACGAGGTACGGGACCGTGCCTGCGGCAGTGCGGTTGCTGTACGGGATCAAGCCGGTGATCATCGCCGTGATCGCGCAGGCGCTGTGGTCACTCGGACGGACTGCGGTCCGGGGGTGGCTGACCGCGGCGACCGGCGCTGTCGCCCTCGGACTATTTTTCGCCGGCGTGAACGAGCTCCTGCTGCTGGCGGCGGGAGGCCTGGCCGTGATGCTGGTCGCGAACGCCAGCAAACTGCGTGGGGCGGCGGCCGGTTTCGTCTCCGCGGCGACGTGGACGCCGGCCGCTGCGATCCTCACCCCCGTACCGTTTGCCTTCAGCACGCTGGCGCTCGTGTTCCTGAAGATTGGATCGGTGCTCTACGGCAGCGGCTACGTGCTGCTGGCGTTCTTGCGCGCGGACTTCGTGCTGCGCCTGGGATGGCTGACCGACCGGCAACTCCTGGACGCGGTCGCGGTCGGCCAGTTTACGCCCGGTCCGGTCTTCACCACCGCCACGTTCATCGGATACCTGCTGGGCGGAGTGCCGGGCGCCGCCGTGGCGACGGCCGCCATCTTCCTCCCCGCGTTCGTGTTCGTTGCCGCCAGCCATCCGTTCATCCCCCGCCTGCGCCGGTCGCCGTGGGCCGGGACCCTGCTCGATGGGGTCAACGTGACGTCCCTGGCGTTGATGGCAGGCGTGACCTGGCAACTGGGACGCGTCGCGGTCACCGATGTGACCGCGGCCGTACTTGCGGTCGTCTCGGCCGGACTGCTGATCAAGTACCGCGTGAACTCAGCCTGGCTCGTAGTCGCGGGAGCAGCGATCGGCGTGGCGCGATTGTGGGTGCGATGATACGCCTCACAGCACTCCGCTCTCCGGATTGAGCCTGCCCTCGGCAAATCGCGCCGGACGGAGCGCGTGGACATCGATGGTGGTCGCCGCTCCGTCCAGGACGCACTCGGCAGCGAGCTGCCCCAGCGCGGGCGCATGCATCACGCCGTGTCCTGACGACCCGTTCGCGAGGTACAAACCCTGCACGCCGGGCGCGGCGCCGAGGACGGCGTGGCGATCCGGGGACATCTCATACAACCCCGCCCAACAGGCCGCGCGGTCTATCTCCACTCCCCGCAGCAGCGGTATGTGCGCCGTGGCGCGGGAAAGTAGTCCGTCCAGCCACGCCACGTCGAACGTTGTGTCAAATGGATCGTCGGAGGGCAGGTCGGCGGGCCACAACAGCAGCACGCGGCCGTCGCGCACGCGCAGGTGGAACCCGTCGTCCACAAAGATCGTCATCGGCATCTGCTCCGGCAACAGGGTCGTCGGATACGTCACCGCAACCTGGCGCTTCACGGGTCGAACCGGGAGGTCGACGCCGGCCTCGGCCGCGACCGCACCGGCCCACGGTCCCGCGGCGTTCACCACACACCGTGTACTGATCGTCTCGGCGTCGGTACGCACGGCGGCCACGCGTCCAGACTCGACGATGCACCGCGCCGCCGCGAACTCAACCCTGGCGCCGAGACGTTGCGCCGCACCAAGATACCCGCGGAGGATCTCCAGGGGTCTGATAAACCCGTCGCGGGGAGAGTACGTACCGCCGATGGCGGCGTCGCGAGGCACCGCCGGATTGAGGTCGGCAACTTCACCCGGTGCAACGATCTTGACGTCGCGCAACCCCGCGTCCTGCTGGACCGTCACCGCCGCCTGCAACGCCGCCAGCTGGTCGTGGGTCGATGCCAGGAAGAGATAGCCATACGGCCTGTATCCGGGATCCGTGCCGACTTCGTCCCGGAAGGTGGCGAGTTTGTCTCGCGCCAGCAGGGAGAGCTGGACGTTGACACGCGTGCTGAACTGTGCCCGGAACCCCCCGGTCGCCCGCCCGGTGCTGCCCAGCCCCTGACCGGCGCGGTCCAGCACCAGGACCTGCTTCTGTCCGCGGGCGGCCAGATGATACGCCACGCTGGCTCCGACCACCCCGCCGCCGATAATGACCACGTCCGCGGTTCTGGCCATACGCTGTTCGCCGTCGTACTCTTCCGCATGCCTGTGACGCATCCATGCGCGGCGCAGGAGATGGCGTAACGCCATCCTACTGTTCTTGTGATGGCTCGAGCGAAGCGATGGTAAACCAGACGCCCTCCGGGTGGATCCTGCGCACGTCCGCCATCGGCCTGGTATCTCTGGGCGGCCAGATGTCCGCGGCCCTCTACAACGCCTATCTCCCCATCTTCTACGGGGCCTTCATCACCAGCAACACGCTGATTGGACTCGTGATGATTATCGACAACATCGCCTCGCTGACCATTCAACCCTACTTCGCCGGTCTCAGCGACCGGGTGGATACCAAGCTCGGCAGGCGCATTCCCTTTCTCCTGGTGGGTATCCCGGTCGCGGCGCTCTTTTTCGTGATGATCCCCCGCGCCAGGAGCCTCGCGCTTTTATTCGCGGCGACGATCCTGGTGAACACCGCCGGGGCCGCCTTCAACAGTCCGGGCTACGCGTTGATGCCTGATATCACGCCCCGGCCGCTGCGCAGCCGCGCGAACGGGATCCTCAACATGATGGGCGGGCTGGGAGCCGTGATCGCGTTTCTCGTGTTGTCGCCGCTCATTCGCCGGTCCCGCACGCTGCCGTTCGATGTCGCATCGGGGATCCTGCTCGGCGCGCTGGTTGTGATCTTGCTCGTGATCCGCGAACGCCGGCTGTCCCAACTGTACCTGGCGGATCAGGCACCAGCCTCCGGCGTCGAGGTGGGCCGCCTGCTGCCCGCCGCACGGATGGTCGTCCTGAGCCGCGACCGCACCCTCCTCTTTCTCATGCTCGGAGCCCTGTCCTGGGTGGCTGCGGTCAACGGCGTGCAGAACATGTTTACCAGGTACGGCGTCCAGCATCTGGGGCTGGACCCGGCCGGCGCGACGTCCATCCTCGCGTTCTTTGCAATCGCCTTCATCGCATGTTCGGTCCCTGCCGGAATCCTTGGCGACCGCATCGGCCGGCTGAAGACGATCCGGCTGGGTGCCGCCGGCACGCTGGTCACCTTCGTCGCCGTATCGTTCATCCGAGATGCGGTGCTCTACCGTCTGAGCCTGATCATCGGCGGCGTAGGCTGGGCCCTGGTCATCACCAACGCCTACCCATTCTTCGTGGACCGGATCCCGGCGGCCCAGACCGGCACGTTCACCGGCCTGTGGAACGCGACGCTGGCACTGGCGGGTCTGGTCTCACCTCCGATCTATGGCGCCGTGGTCGACGCGTTTGGGTTCGGGGCCTTTTTCGTCCCGGGAGTGGTGTTCATGGCGGCCGGCATCGCGTGTACGTTCGGCATGACAACTCAGACCCGACCGCTGCGGGCCAACCGCACGTAAAGGCGGTAGAGCAGCGGATCGATCTGCCCGGCCTCCCAGCCACCGCGTCCGGGCAACCGCGCCGGAACCTCCGCCACGCCCGGAGCGCTTGCTTTTGGGGAAGATTTCCTGGCTTACCTCCTTTTCAATGGGTGGTGTTGTTGATTACAATTTTGTCCGGAGCCCATCGGTCGGTCTCATCGGTCCAAATCATCGAGCAGGAGGTCACGAATGGTACGCGTGCGCCTGGCGTTGTTGATGTGCGTGTTGATCGCAGCAGCCACCCCGCTGCCGGCGGCCGCCGGATTCCAGGGCCTGCGAATTTCGACGCCTTTCCCGTCGCAGTCCGCCCAGTTGGGTGAACCGATCACGCTGACGCTGACCGTCAAGAATTTTGGTCTGCCACCCCAGACGGTAACGCTGCGGGTCGCGTCGGCCCCGGGGGGATGGAAGGCCACCTTCCTGGGAGGCGGACGGGTGGTGGAGTCGGTGTTCGTCGATCCCGACCAAGAGAACTTGGTCACCCTGCGCCTCGAACCGCCCAAGGGCATCCGCGCAGGCAATTATCGCTTCCAAGTGGTGGCCGCCGGTCAGAACGCGTCGGCGACACTGCCGGTCACGCTGACTCTGGGGAATGTGCTGCCGCGGCGGCTGTCTCTGCAGGCCGAACTCCCAGTGCTGCGGGGGTCCCCCACGTCGAGTTTCCGCTACCGCCTCACCCTGAAGAATGAGAGCGACCAGGAGCTTCTGGTGAACCTCAACGCGGACACGCCGCGCGGATTCGCGATGACGTTTACTACCTTAGGCCAGGAAGTGGCCAGCCTGCCGATCAAAGGCGGCGAGTCCAAAGACCTGGATGCGGAAGTGCGGCTGCCGCCGAAAGCAGCAGCCGGCACCTATCCCATCACGGTCCGGGCCGTTGGCGGCGGAACCGGCGCGGAGCTGGCCCTTCGCCTGGAGGTCACCGGCCGGCCCGATTTGTCTGTGACCACGCGAGACAACCGGCTCTCCGGCAACGCCACAGCCGGCCGCAGCTCTCCGCTGAAACTGGTGGTCAAGAACAACGGCAGCGCACCGGCGCGCAACGTGACGTTCTCGGCGTCAGAACCGACGGGGTGGGAAGTAACGTTCACTCCTGAACGCCTGGATGAGATCGCCGCCAACGACCAGGCAGAGGTCACCGCGGATCTGAAACCGTCAGACAAGTCGCTGAGCGGCGACTACATGGTCACGATGACGGCCAGCGGTGGCGATGCCTCGGGGTCGGCAGACTTCCGCATCACCGTCGGCCGCTCCACGCTGTGGGGATTCGCCGGCGTCCTCCTGATCGCCGTGGCCCTGGGCGTGGTGACGTTTGCTGTGAACCGGTACGGGCGACGATGAACGGAGTGATCGAAACTCAGGACCTCAGCAAGCACTATGGGCCGGTGATCGCGGTCGATGGGCTCACCCTGACGCTGCTCAAGGGTGAGGTGTTCGGCCTGCTGGGTCCGAACGGGTCCGGGAAGACGACCACGATCTTGATGCTGCTCGGCCTGACCGAGCCAACGTCCGGCACGGTCCGCGTGCTCGGCTACGACCCGTCGCGCAACCCGCTTCAGGTGAAGCGGCGAGCCGGGTACCTACCCGACTCCGTCGGCTTCTACGATGACCTCACGGCGCGCGAGAATCTGCGCTACACTGCGCGCCTGAACGGGCTGACGCGCGCAGAGGCTGACGCGCGAATCACCGACGTGGTGGCGCGCGTGGGACTGACCTCCGTGGTCAACCGGCAGGCGGGCGCGTTTTCCCGCGGGATGCGCCAGCGCCTGGGCCTGGCGGAGGTCCTGCTGAAACAGCCGGAGATCGCCATCCTGGACGAGCCCACGGCCGGACTGGATCCTGAAGCCGCGATAGAGTTCCTGGGCATGATCAAAGAGCTCAAAGCGCAAGACATCACGGTGCTGCTATCGTCTCACCTCCTGCACCAGGTGCAGGCGGTATGTGACCGGGTGGGCTTGTTTCACAAAGGCAAGATGGTGCTGGAGGGGACGTTCGACAGCCTGGCCGATCGCATCCTGGGCGGCGCCTACCGCATCAAGGTCGAGACATCACGCCCCGATGGCCTTGAGCCGGCATTGCGGGCTATCCCCGGCGTCACCAACCTGTCGCAGGAAGGGCCGGGTCAGTTCAAGCTCGAGACGCAGGTGGATTGCCGGGCCGAGGTGGCTCGACGGGTCGTGAGCTCGGGAGCCGACCTGCTCGGGCTGACGCTGGAACGCCCATCCCTGGACGAAATCTACGCCCGCTACTTCCGGGAGGTGGACCATGAAACGTGAGGGGTCCCCCTGGACCGGACTGTGGGCGGTCGTCCTCAAAGAACTCGCCGACCACCTCAGCAGCGTCCGCATGCAACTGCTGGAACTCCTGATCTTCCTGACGGCGTTTGCGGCGACGTTCGTGGCATCACGCCAACTCCGCGCCACAGTCGCGGAAGATCCATACATCTATTTGAAGCTGTTTACGACGGCGCAGGAGCCGCTTCCCTCGTTCGTCGCCTTCCTGGGCTTCTTTCTCCCGCTGGCGGCGATTGCGATGGGGTTTGACTCGGTGAACGGCGAGCACAACCGGCGCACGCTCAGCCGTGTCCTGTCACAGCCGATCTACCGGGATGCCCTGCTGCTCGGGAAGTTTCTCGCCGGCATTTTGACGTTGGGGATCAGTCTCCTGGCGCTGTGGCTGTTGGTGACCGGCATGGGGCTGTTCGTGCTCGGCGTCGCGCCCAGTGGCGAAGAGGTCGGCCGGGGGCTCCTGTTCTTGCTGGGCACGCTGGCGTACGCGGGGATCTGGCTGGCGCTGGCCCTGATGTTCTCGGTCATCTTCCGCCAGCCGGCGACATCCGCCCTGGCGGCGATGGCGGTGTGGCTGTTCTTCGCGGTGTTCTGGGACATCATGGTGCAGGTTGTGGCGCAGGCCCTGCGACCGGCCTATGGCGGTGATCCATTTGCCGCGCTGGCCCAACTGCGGCTGGGGCTCTTCCTGTCCCGGCTCTCCCCCAACACGCTGTTCGCAGAGCTGGTGATCGCGCTGCTCAACCCCGAGGTGCGCGCCTTGGGGCCAGTGTTCATCACGCAATTAGAGGGCGCCGTGTTGAATAGCCCGCTGCCGGTCGGCCAAAGTCTACTCCTGGCCTGGCCGCAGTTTACCGGATTACTGGCGGGGGTGCTGATGCTGTTCGCGGGAAGTTACGTATTGTTCCAGCGCCAGGAAGTGCGTGCGTAGCCTCAGCACGCGGTGGCCGGTGCGCGCCTAGATCCGCTTCAATCCACCAAAGAGGCGCAACAAGATCAGCGCGGAACCGATGACCAGCGCCCCGATCGCGGCAACGTACTCGACCTGGCGCCACGAGGAAGGCGGCAGTGCCGCCGCCAGTTGGGCCGCCATCCTCTCGACCTGGTGCCAGATTGGCGCATGCCGGGTCAGCATGTAGAGTCCGCCAAAGACCAACACCACGCCAAGCAGCGCCACAACCATTGCAGTCCTCCCTGGTGGAGAATGGGCATCGTACATCATGCCCGGCTGCGCCGGCCGGTCAGTCCTACCAACGCCTCCGGCTGAGGGGAAGTTGACCGGAAGGCGCGAACGCCAGTCCCAGGGCCCATGAGAACAGAGACTGCTGCGGTGACATGGGAGGATCAACGGGTTTCGGCCGTGTGGCATCATCCGGCGCGCGGCCGTACCTACCTGGTGGTGGGCCACGGCGCGGGCGGCAGCATGTATACGCCGGAGTTGGTAAAGTTCTCGGAAGCCATGGCCACACGCGGAATCGGCGCGGTCCGGTTCAACTTTCCCTATGCGGAAGCGCGGCGCCGCACGCCGGACCGGCAGGGAGTGCTCGAGGCCTGCTATCGCGCGGTGGCGGAGCAGGTGGCGCAGTCGGCTGACCGACTCCTCCTGGGCGGCCGCTCCATGGGCGGTCGCATCGCGTCGCATCTGGTCGCCGCAGGATTTGCGGCGGCCGCGCTGGTCTTCCTCAGTTATCCCCTCCACCCTCCGGGCCAGCCAGACCGCCTGCGCGACAAACATCTCTACGCACTCACCATCCCAATGCTGTTCCTGCAGGGCACGCGCGACGCGTTCGCCCAGCCAGAGCTGCTGCAGCGCACGCTGGCCC